>PFDQ01000030.1 GCA_002772815.1 Candidatus Peregrinibacteria bacterium CG10_big_fil_rev_8_21_14_0_10_42_8 | reverse complement strand
AGTACATGTTCACAACTGAAATAGGCAAAATTTTGGCGTAAAATAGGGGACTCCTGTACATTCCTTCCGATGGCATTAAAAATAGGAATCGTCGGCCTTCCAAATGTAGGTAAATCTACCCTGTTTAATGCTCTGACACGCTCTAAGGGTGCAGAAGCTCAGAACTACCCATTCTGTACTATCGAACCAAATGTGGGTATTGTTGAGGTTCCAGACGAGAGGCTAGAAAAACTCGCAGTCATTGTGAAGCCTCAGAAGATCATTCCAGCAGCGATAGAGTTTGTTGATATTGCGGGGCTTGTTAAAGGAGCATCTCAAGGTGAAGGTCTTGGTAATAAATTCCTCGCAGCAATTCGAGAAGTTGACGCAATTTGCCATGTTGTCAGGCACTTTGAAGACTCAGACATTATCCATGTTGAAGGAGGTATCAACCCAAAAAGAGACCGTGAAATTATTGAGGCAGAGCTAATCATTGCAGACCTAGAATCCTTAGATAGTAGAATGGTAAAGATCTCTGGAGGTATTCGTACAGGTGATAAGCAGAAGATTAAAGAAATGGCTATCTATGAAAAAGTAAAAGCAACACTCAATGAGGAAAAACCAGCTATCGCTACAGAGGTAACCGAGGAAGAAGATGCTTTCCTAAAGAAAGCACAGCTCCTTACATATAAACCAATCTTTTACGCATGTAATACGGCTGAAGATCAACTGCATACATTAAGCATTGAACAAGCAAAGAAAGATTTAAACCTCAGTGAAGAGAGTGACATTGTGTTGGTATCTGCAAAAATTGAAGAAGACCTTCGAGACTTAAGTCCAGCAGAAGCAAAAGAGTTTTTGGCAGAACTCGGTGTACTTAACTCTGGCCTCGACCGCCTCATTCAATCTGCATATCATGCGCTTGGATACATCACATACTTTACAGCAGGGGTACAGGAGATACGGGCATGGAACATTCCTGCTGGAAGTAATGGGCCTCAAGCAGCAGGTGCTATTCATACAGACTTTGAACGAGGGTTTATTAAGGCAGATACCATAGCTTATAATGACTTCATACAATTCAACGGAGAGCTTGGCGCTAAAGAAGCTGGAAAGATGCGACAAGAAGGAAAAGAATACATTGTACAAGATGGAGACATCATGCACTTTAAGTTTAATGTGTAAGCATGGTCTTTATCGCACGCCAAGAACCGTTTGACTGTGAGCACTGCGGTGAGCACATCGAACCCCTTATAAATGGATCGTATCGGAACCACTGCCCGAAGTGTTTATGGTCAAAACATGTAGACCGCAATGGGCCTGGCGACCGGAGATCTGAGTGTTTATCACTCATGAAACCGACTGGCGTCGATTACCGCAAAAAAAAGGGCTGGATGATCGTTCACCTATGTACAAAGTGTGGCAAGGAGATACCAAATATCACTGCTTGCGATGATGACTTGAGTGTTTTAAAGTAGTAGAAAAATTGTATACATGAAATAAAATTGTGTTCATGTTTTTTGTTTTAGGCAAGGGCTATTTGGCTATCAACCCTTGCAGTAGATTATCAAAGCGCTTAGGATGCTCAGTACTTGCTTACCATCCCACCTATGCGTTTCCTCCTTTTTGCATCAGCATTCGGAATGTTATTTATCAGCTTCTAAGACTCTCCTAATTGTGAGACGTATGTTTCACTCAAAGAAAAATTTATAGGAATCTTTTCTGTGATATTCCCCTCAGGTACGAGAACTATTTGGTCTCTCTCAGATTCTACTGGAGTATCGACATGAACATCAAACTCGCCTCTTTCTAATTGATCCCGTATCTCTTGCGGTAGATCTACACTTTCAAGAACTGATTCGAGACCACCAGATTCTATGTCTGATGCTATTTGCTCTATTAACGCATCTTTCAATTCTTTTTCTGTTTCTAGTGCAAACTTCAGCTGTGCCATAGCTTCATTCCATTGCATCTCTTCTTTCAGATCCTCTGGCCCCTTCACACGCTCCCGCATTTTTTCATATGCTGCGGGAGACATGCGGAACCGTTCTCTAACCCTTTCTTTCTCGCCACTTGGAAATTTATCGAGCCAGCTCATAACCCTAACTACAGCCAGAAGTACCGCCACAATCGAGACACAACTCGCACGAACCATTGCGTTTCATTTTTGTACTTCCACATTCTGTACAAATAGAACCTGTGTATCCATGTTGCTTAGCCTTTTCAAGCTTCGATTCGATAGCACCAACATCATCTTCTACTTCGACATGTTCCTCTTTTATGATTCTTGAATGGAGAGCTGTATCTCCCTCATCAACAATAGGTAAGCTCATTGCAAAAGCGTCTTTGCTTTTTGTCCCTGTTTGATATGCACGTTCTACAAGTTCTCCGTTATGAAACTGCTTAGCTTTCTCCTTGGCAAGGAACTTAAGTGCGAGCCATCTACCAAGGTAATCCATCAAGCTCTTTACCATTGGGATCTCTCTATTAATTGTCATTCCCATCGGCTCGAAACGCGTGTGAACAAGCTTGTCGCAAAGCACTTCTAGTGGCACACCGTACTGCAAGTTCATGGATAAGCTGAGGGCTAATGTATCCATGACACCAGAGAGCGTGGATCCTTCTTTATTCATCTTGATGAAGATCTCCCCTGGAGTTCCATCTTCATAGATACCAACGTGCAGATACCCTTCATGCCCTCCGACAGAGAACTTATGTGTAATAGACATTCGCTCATCTGGAAGCTTTCGACGTCGTGGAGATTCTTTCATTACAATCTTTTCTACTATCTTTGTCTCAACTACTATTTTCTCTTTTTTCTCCTTAAAGTCTGATTTATTACTCAATGCTTGGCTCATTTTTGACCCGTCCCTGTAGAGAGCATTTGCTTTTAGACAGAGTTGCCAACTAAGGAAGTATGCATTCTTAATATCTTCGACAGTAGCCTCATTTGGAAGGTTGATTGTCTTTGAAATGGCACCAGAGATAAACGGCTGAGCCGCGGCCATCATACGAATGTGTCCCTCTGCATGAATATAGCGCTTTCCTATTTTTCCACATTTATTTGCACAGTCGAATACCGAAAGGTGCTCAACTTTTAGATGTGGCGCACCTTCAACTGTCATGTGCCCACAAATGTAGGTATTTGCTTGGTCTATTTGATCTTCCGTAAAGCCAAGCTCCACAAGAATATTCAGGCTCTCGTCTGCAATTTGCTCTGGGCTGAACCCGAGGTTTTTCATTGTTTCTTCTCCAAGTGTCCATTTATTGAAAATAAATGAAAGCTCAAAAACACCTGGCAACTTCTTTTCAATATTCGCAATATCCTGACTGGTGCACCCTTTTTCTATAAGGCTCTCACGATTAATATACGGAGCACCTTTTAGTGTTAGTGTCCCCATAACATACTTCATGATGTCGTCCACCTGCTCCTCGGTATACTGAAGATTATGTAATGCTGGCTCTACTGACTGGTTTGCAATTTTCATATATCCACCACCTGCAAGTTTTTTAAACTTCACAAGAGCGAAGTCTGGCTCTACACCTGTTGTATCACAATCCATGAGTAGTCCAATAGTTCCTGTTGGTGCAATAACGGTTGTCTGCGCATTGCGGTATCCATGCTTTTCACCAAGGGCTAGTGCTCTATCCCAACACTCCTTTGCTGGTTGTAGCAGATAATCTGGGCAGACATTTTGATCGATCCCTACAGGGAGCACCCGTAGCTTCTCATATTCATTTTCAGGAGCATCGTACGCTGCTCTTCTATGGTTACGAATCACACGAAGCATATCATCCCTGTTATTCTCGAATCCTGGGAATGGACCCAGTTGCTCAGACAGTTCTGCGGATGTTGCATAGGACTGACCAGTAAGCATTGCTGTAATAGAGGCACAAATGGCACGTCCCATTTTTGAATCGTATGAAATACCCATTCTCATGAGCATTGCTCCAAGGTTTGCATATCCCAACCCTAATGTTCTGTATTTGTAACTCAGTTCTGCAATTTCTTTACTTGGGAACTGCGCCATGAGCACAGAGATCTCAAGAGCAATCGTCAAAATGCGCACTGCATGCTTAAATTTTTCGACTTCGAATGTTCCGTACTCTGCATCATAAAACTTCATGAGATTAAGAGATGCAAGGTTACATGCAGTATTGTCTAGGAACATATATTCACTACATGGATTACTCGCATTAATGCGCCCATCACGAGGGCACGTATGCCAGTCGTTAATTGTTGTATCATACTGGAGCCCTGGATCTGCACATGCCCATGCTGCGTATCCAATTTGATCCCATAACTCACGTGAGCGAAGTGTCTTACATGGACGCGGTTCTCTATTTTCTTGTTCTGACTTCTTAAGCTCTGTTCTCCAAAAGAGATGATAGTCACCATCCTTTTCAACAGACTCGAAGAAATCATGGTCAATACGAATAGAGTTATTCGAGTTTTGACCAGAAACAGTTGAATACGCTTCTCCATTAAAATCCGTGTCATATCCTGCCTTTGCCATTGCAGCGACTTTTTTCTCTTCGTTTACCTTCCAGTTGAGGAATTCTTCGATATCTGGATGATTAAGATCAAGACACACCATTTTAGCAGCTCGCCTTGTTGTTCCACCAGACTTAATAGCACCTGCGGCTCTATCACCAATTTTAAGGAAACTCATAAGGCCAGAGCTCTGGCCTCCACCACTGAGTGGCTCCCCTGCTCCGCGTAAGTTACTGAAGTTTGTTCCGGTTCCTGATCCAAACTTGAATAACCTCGCCTCTCGAACCCATAGGTCCATAATTCCGCCTTCATTTACCATATCGTCATCAACAGACTGAATAAAACACGCATGCGGCTGAGGGTGTGTATATGCATCTGGACTCCTTTGTACCTCTCCTGTTTCTGGATCGCAGTAATAATGCCCCTGTGGTACACCAGTAATGCCATACGCATAATGAAGACCAGTATTAAACCATTGAGGGCTATTTGGTGCTGCCATTTGATGCACAAGCATGTGACTGAGCTCATCTTCAAAGGTTTGTGCATCTTGTGGTGTTGCAAAATACCCATACTGCTGACCCCAGTGTCTCCAGCAACCAGCTAAGCGACGAACCACTTGTTTTACACTCCTCTCTGGCCCTGTAACCATGTTCCCTTCTTTATCCTGAATCACACTTCCATTCTCGTCGTACTGTGGCACCCCTGCCTTACGAAAGTATTTACTCACTACAATATCCGTTGCCACCTGAGACCAATCTTTTGGAATCTCTGCATCTTCCATTTCAAATACAACAGAACCATCAGTGTTTGTAATCCGACTTGTTCTTTTGTCGTATGTCACTACTTCAAGTGGATCACTCCCTGGTGTTGTAAACACTCTTTGAATACTTAAACCCGTTCCCTTGTATTGTTGAGCTGATGAATTGTGAATTGACGACGAATCCGTCGACGCAGCAGTTGGGTTCATAGGTATGGTGGGGTGGGGATTATTATTGTGTAAACACATTATCTGGTGCTACTTGGCTTACAACAACACAAGATATTGTATTGCTAAGCAATGGTCAACTAGTACTAAGAACAGCGATTTCCTGTTGTCAACATCTGAGTATTTCGTTCCTTATTTAAAGAAGGGAGCAATTGTAACATATCTTCATGTGTAAGAAAATGGTCATGTCATGATACAATATTACTCAGGGGTAAAGAGAATCTTTTCTTCTGGTTCTGGTACTATATCCGCATGAATATTCTTGTTATTGTTGCTGGAACAAACGAGCTTAGTAATAGCAATGCGCTTGCAGATGCCTTTATTCAAGGAGTCCAGCAAAGTAAGGACGTCAGAATCCATAAGAGAAGACTAAAAGATATGGTTATTGATCATTTTTCTATCGATTTCTACAGTCCAAAATGCACTGTGGAAACAGATTTTTGTGAGCTTCAAAAACGTATTGAAGAGGCTGATGGTTTTGTTATTGCATCACCAATTTGGAACTTTTCTTCCCCAGCTCATTTAAAGAATTTTATCGATCGTATGGGAAGCTTCGCTCTTGATAAAACACGATCAAAAGGCACACTAAACGGCAAACCATTTTACCTTATCTACACAGGAGGTGCACCACTTGCGGCATGGAAAGGACTCATGCAAAAAACATCTAGCCACATACCAGAGGCGCTCAAATACTATGGCGCCTCTTATATTGGTAGTCACTATGAGGGAAAATGTACTGCAGGAAAGGGGAAATTCGAGCTTGTTGTCGACAAGAGACCAAAAAGTCTTGCCAGCCTACGGGTACAAGGACACCGTTTTGCCATGGTTGTCGCTGAGTATAAAAAGACTGGTAAAGCTTCATTGAAGCACAGAGTTCAAAGTAAGATTATGCGTATTGGAGAGGCTATTTTGAAGAAAGTTAGTTAGCTTATCAATTAACAAGTATTACCTCTTCATCAACGAATCCTGCACTTTTAAATGCATTCCATGTCTTTTCTCCGCCTTCAACTAAAAGAGTGGAAAGTTGAAAGGGGAAAGTGGAAAGTGACTCCCAAAGCACATCCCAATCAAAATGATTGTTTACGGCTGGAACAGAAATAATATAAGCACCTTTCTGTTTCAAGATCCTTTCTTTTGACTCATGTGAATCCTGTGTATTTTTTGAACCCCTAATAACTACACACCTCTCCCCGACCACCCGTGCATCTGTCGGAATCCGGAGATCTGGATCTAAAACTATCCTCCAAGGCTGGTGGGTCGAATTGAGTATTTCGTATTTCGTATTTCGTATGGTAAGAAGAGGATTGTCTGTTATCACTGTCTGCACACCGACAAGTATTGCATCGTGTGTCGTGCGAAGATGGGTATGAGACCATGTATTTTGTTCATCAGATGTTATACACAACTTTGTGCCATCTGTATTTGCAGTAACACCTTGTGCCGTCTGTGCACGCTTTAATGTGATGTATGGCCGGCCACGTTCCCTAAGGCTTACAAAGCCTTTATTAAGTCTTCGACACAACTCTGGCATTACTGGCCCTACAACTCTTATTCCTGTGTCACGTAAAGCCTGTATCCCGTTCCCTGAAACTCTTACATCTGGGTCCTTCATACCAACAACAACTGTCTTAATACCACTACGTATAATGATGTCTATACAGGGAGGAGTATCCCCGTGATGGCAACATGGTTCGAGGTTTACATAGAGGATGTCTTCTGGGGAGACGTCACGCCGTGACGTCTTTACATTTAATTGCTCCAGTAACTGTCGCTCTGCATGAGGTGTTCCTTTTCCCATATAGACACCTTCCGCAATTATACGTCCATCACGCACAAGAATAGAACCAACAAGAGGATTAGAACCTACATATCCCCTGCCTTTTGTAGCAAGATCTATGCACTGCTGCATGAAATATGCGTGGTTCATAGAAAGAGTATACCTCTTTATTAGTCCTCTTTCTTGTTAGATCCTCCACCACGCTTCTTGATGATCTCTTCTGCAACATTGTTTGGAACCTTCTCGTAATGTCCAAATTCCATAGAGTAGTTAGCTCTACCTTGCGTCATAGATCGAAGCTCAGTTGCGTAACCAAACATCGCAGCGAGTGGCACAACAGCGTCGATAACCTTTGCAGTTCCCCTGTCAGACTGCTCCTTAATCATTCCACGACGAGAGCTTAAGTCGCCCATAACATCTCCGAGGAATTCCTCTGGAACAACAACTTCAACTTTCATCACAGGTTCTAGGATAACTGGCTTCGCCTTCTTAGCAGCTTCGCGAAATCCGATAGAAGACACTGTTTTAAATGACATTTCAGATGAGTCCACATCATGGTAACTTCCGTCGTAAAGGTTAACCTTAACATCAACAACTGGGTAACCAGCCAAGATACCTCTAGTCATTGCCTCCTGGAATCCCTTATCACAAGGATTAATGAATTCACGTGGGATACGTCCTCCAACAACAGTGCTTTCAAACTCGTAACCCTTACCTGGTTCCTGTGGGATAAGCTTGAACTGAACGTGACCAAACTGTCCACGTCCACCAGTCTGCTTAGAGTACTTCTCTTCGTGATCCACTTCTTCTTGGATAGTTTCACGGTAGGCAACCTGTGGCTGGCCTACTGTTGTTTCTACATTAAATTCACGTCGCATACGATCAACGATAATATCGAGGTGCAGTTCTCCCATTCCAGAGATGATTGTCTGTGCTGTTTCATCATCTGTCATGACACGGAATGTAGGGTCTTCTTCTGCAAGCTTTGAAAGGGCCATACCCATCTTCTCTTGGTCTT
>PFDQ01000060.1 GCA_002772815.1 Candidatus Peregrinibacteria bacterium CG10_big_fil_rev_8_21_14_0_10_42_8 | reverse complement strand
AACTATGCACACTGTGATACAAAAAGCACGGTACTGCATTTGTCCGCATCAAGATGCAAAAGATAGAGTTGCATCACTATGGCCAGAACAAGAGCAGAAGATACGTATCATTCCACATGGCATCGACGTGTGCCCTTCAGATTACAATGTACGCGAAGCACTAACACTGAACAATAACGATCATATCCTCTTTCTTCCGAGTGGTATCCGGGATGTCAAAGATCCGCTTTTTGCAATACCAGTCATACAAAAATGGCACCGCGTAAACCCTCACATTCACCTTGTTATTGCAGGGAACCCACTCGATGCACTGCTTACAAAACAACTAAAAAAAATCGCAAAAAAAGAGCACGACATTCATTACCTTGGAGCACTTTCAAGAGAAGATACACATGCCGTAATGCAGCAAGCAAACATAGTGCTCAACACCTCTCGGAGTGAAGGATTATCCAATGCACTACTCGAAGCAATGATGCTTGGCACGCCAATATTGGCACGAAACGTCGCTGGTAACAGTAGCCTCATACGCCACCAAGAAAACGGCTTCCTATTTACAAACGAAGAAGACCTCCAGAAATGGGCACAGTGGATACTGACACATGACACAGCCTCAATAGAAGTAAGTGCTCAGAGTGAGATACTCACGAGCTACTCTTTGGAAAATGAGCGAAATAGGTACCAAAACATCGTGTACTATCCACAAATTACGTCAAAAATCCTTGACCAATAACCCTATGGGACGTAAATTACGCCAGCTGATTCTCCTATAACGCTTTAGATTATAGGATTTACCCACGAATCTTATGCCAGAATTACATGAAGACATTACAGACGAGGATACACGTATATACGAATTTTGCTTCCTCTACCCAGCAACCCTCTCCCAAAAGGAAGAGGCGGATCTTTTAAAAGAGGTTGAAAAGACCATCGAAGAGACAGGTGCTAAGCAAATAAGCAAAGATCTCTGGGGAAAGAGAGGTTTGGCGTACCGCATTAAAGGCCACACAGAAGGAAACTATGTTGTATACCACTACGAAATGAAGCCTCGTGCAGTTATCGAGATCGATACACCGCTACGCATCACACCAAACGTCTTACGTCACATTATCGTCAAGCCACCAAAAGGATACGAAGTAACAAACTTCTCTGAAGGATTTGTTCAGTGGCTCAAAGACCGCGAAAATGCTGTTGATGAGAAGAAAAAGGAGAAGGAGGAACGTCTCGCCGCTCGTGTTGCAGAAAAAGCAAAACGCCAAGTGAAGCGCGTTGCAGCAAAAAAAGACGAAGAAGTTGCAGAGAAGCCTAAAGCAGACAAGAAGCAAATCTCTGCCGAACTCGACAAACTTATTTCTGATGACGATCTCGACATCTAATCTACCCCAATACTCTCATGGTAAAGAAACCACAACGACGATCCGACCCACGAAGCAAGCAGTGTCCATTCTGTGAGAAGCAGGTCGCATACATCGACTACAAAGACTACCCAGCTATTAAGCCATTTATCGACTACTTCGGTAACATTATGAAGCGTTACTACACAGGAGTATGTCTCCGTCACCAGAAAATGCTCAAGAACTCTACAGAACGAGCACGTTTCATGGGAATGATGGTTTACCGAAAATAATAACATGTCAGGACACAGTAAATGGTCATCCATCAAGCACAAAAAAGGCGCAGCTGATGCTGCGCGTGGGAAAGTATTTACGAAGCACGCAAAGCTTATTGAGATTGCAGCACGTGAAGGTGGCAGTGGGGACCAAAGCATGAATGCGTCACTAAAAGCTGCAGTAGAAAATGCAAAAGCTGCAAACGTTCCAAATGCAAATATCGATCGTTCCATTAAAAAAGGAACAGGAGAACTAAAGGGAGATGCAACAGTTGGTGTGACATACGAAGCATATGCACCAGGTGGAACTGCTCTTATCATTGAATGCCTTACAGATAACAAGAACCGCACACTCCCAAACGTCCGCACTATTATTGAAAAACGTGGAGGTAAAATGGCAGAATCAGGATCTGTAAAATTTCTCTTCACACAAAAAGGTGTTGTTATGGCTAAGGGGGAACTAAATGACGAGATCGAACTCGCATTGATGGATGCAGATGCAGAAGACATCGAAGTCAATGACGGTGTTGTGACGGTAACCACAGACGTCAGCACATGGACCAAGGCACGCGACATACTAAAAGCAGCTGGCTTTGATATCCAAGAAGCAGATATGAAACACGTTCCATTACAATCAATCGAGATTGATAATCTCGAAGCAGCGCAAAAACTCATGGACTTAATTAGTGCCATCGAAGAGGACGAAGATGTCTCTGACGTCCATACAAATGCAGACATCACCGATGAAATAGCTGCACAGCTATAATACTACTGCACGGTAAGTGTCCTCGTATTCTCTGCACTATTTCCTGCCATATCAATTGCTTTCACTGTTAGGGTATACACCCCTGGTGACTGTGTCACTGTGTAATTCATCTCGTATGGCTCTTTTGGCTTTGTTGTGAGCAATGTATCGTCAATATAGAACTGAACATACTTCAGTCCACTTTCGAGGTCTTTCGCATCCACTTTGACACGAAGGGATCCTCCTTTTGGTAGAGTGATATTCTCTGCACTAGGAAGTAAGACGCGTACCTGTGGAGCACTCTCATCCTCCTTAAATGTAAAGTTCACACTCGATGTCACAGTATTATAATACTCATCAGTAAGTGTCACCAGAAGTGTGTGCGTACCGGCTTCCTTAATAGATCGTGGGACTCGAATAGGAGACATAAATGGTTCCTCGGTTACTGTTGCCACTTTTTGCCCATCGACACTGTATGACACCTCGCGTATCTTCGCCTTTGATTCGTATTTAATGCGTGGCTGAAACGCAGGATATGTTGCAGTACCATTTGGTGCTGGAATCGCTATACCAAGTGTTGGCTTATCAAGGCGACCAGGGGTAAGCGCAAGTGTGCACTTTTCTGTGGGCGCTACTGGTAGAGGAATAATCGCGCCAGAATGAGTTGGGTCTGCATACCAAAGCTCCATTTGACCAGCAACCCACTTCGTAACTCCTTCTTCCCATGTTGGCCAACGTTCTGGAAGCAGGCTATGAGCACTCAGGAAGTTTCCTTCTTCCTGTGCATCAGTTGGACATTCATCAGATGCGAGCAGCTTTGTGACTTTATCAATAGTCAAAGCAACACATGCAGGATCTTGTAAGCTCGGTGCATTTTCTTTCAAAAAGACATCTGGCCTTCGACGATCTAGCGGTGTGCAGTCTGTCGGGAACTGGCCAGATAATGTAGAAATCTGAGGCGTCACCATCCCTTCTGGGCGGTCAAAATCAGTCTGTGGATTGCTAATCTGTCGATGAGCAGCAATCATAAAATCTTTCCAAATTGGACTCGCACTATTAAGCCCACCAGCAGTATCGTACATTGATGAGCTATCGGCATTTCCTACCCAGACCCCAGTAACAAGGTTTGGCGTGTATCCCATAAGCCACGCATTATCTGGCTTTCGCAATTGGCATACTTTTACTGTTTGTCCTGGCTTATGTGGAACAGATACATCTTTCCATTCTAAACACTTATTACTCGTACCAGTTTTCGCAGCAGTTTTAAACCCTGGCACAGTAAGCTGTGTTTTCCAGTACTCTTCAGGTCGTGCGGAGACATCACTGAGAACAGATGTAATCTGATAGGCAATACGTTCATCAAGCACCTCTTCCGCCTTTTCATCAGGTGCCTCGAAGAGAATGTTTCCTTTCTTATCTGTAATACGAATAATACTAATAATAGGCAGTGCTGTTCCTCCACGAGCAAATCCACCATAGGCATTAACCATTTCAAGCAACGGAGTTTCTGCCGCGCCTAAAGCAAGTGGCCACCCATAATCAAACTCACCACGCTCCATCTGAAGTTCTTCTTTTCTTGCGAGTGGAGTTGGCGCACCAAGAGATGACACAAGCGTCAGAATTTGATTCTCTTCCCCCGCAAGGAAGTATGCTTTTGCGGCAGGAACATTACGTGATGATCCAAGGGCTTCACGCATTGTCATAAGCCCTTTAAACTTACTATCAAAGTTTTGTGGCTCATCATCACCAATCTTGGTCGGAACATCGTAGACAGGCGTTGCTGGACTATAACCCTTCTGGAATGCTGCTGCATAAACGAACGGCTTAAACGATGACCCTGGCTGACGAGGGGCTTGTGCCATATCTATCTTTCCTCCGTGCTCTGTATCGTTATAATCCATATTACCCACATATGAAACAATATGGTTTGTCTTCGGATCGATACTGACAAGTGCAATATTTTCTGCACCAAATCGTGTTTGAATATCTTCTCTATAACGCTCTACAGACGCTTCTGCTTTTTCTTGAATGTTCCAATCAAGCGTTGTTTCAATACGCAAGCCCCCTTGCTCGAGAAGACCTTGTTCAGATGTTCCCGCAAAGAGTTCTTCCACTTGATCTCGCACCCATAATACAAAGTGAGGAGCACGAATATCTTCACGTGCAGAAGTAAATGTCATCGTTTCAAGTTGCTCCATTGCAGTGAGCCTCTCCGCATCTGTAATAAATCCATTCTCTTTCATATTCTGTAACACCTGATCCGTTCGTCCTCCAACATACAATACAGTCGATCCAGTTCCTGCATATGCCCCAAGAAGCCCAATAGAAATCTCTTCCTCTGGAATCTCTGAAGCTTTTGTAATCTTTCCATTAATAACCTGTTCATGCACAGACTCTGACACCTCTGTATAGACATGGCGTCCATATGGACTGAAATATGACGGCCTCTGAGGAAGCGATGCCAACACTGTTGCCTGTGCGATACTTAAGTTCTCTGCAGATGTATTGAAATACTGTTTGGCAGCTTGCTCGACACCATATGCATTTTGTCCAAATGGAATCCAGTTAAGATATAAATCAAGGAGTTCTTCTTTTTCATATTGCCCTTCAAGCTGACATCCTAAGATAAATTCTTTTACCTTTCTCTGGTAACGGTTGTCCTGTTGCAAGTTAAGCGCATTACGAGCCAACTGCCTTGTAATAGTAGAACCTCCTCCAGCACGACCAAGCTTTACAACCGCACGTGCTATAGCACGAACATCCAAACAACCACGGTCGTAATATCGCTTGTCTTCAATCGCCACAACCGCATGCTTCATATGTTGAGGAATACTACTACCAGGAATAAATGTCCTATCCTCCTCATTAAATAATCGATAAAGCTCTACACCATTCCGATCTGTGATAACTGTACTTTGTGACGCAAGTAATTGTGTTGGGTCTGAAATATCTGGCAACGTAAACCACGTAAGCATCATGTACAAAATCATAAAGACACCAAACCCTAAACCCCCTCTTGTAATAAGCTGCTTCCGAGACAGTCCCCCATTTATATTTTTCCCCCATGGCACTGGAAAACGTGGCAAGCTGCGCAATTTTTGAAAATGACGCAATGGAAGGAGAAACGACAAACGCTTTTTCTGACGCCGAGTGGACTTCTGCCCAAGGGTACGAGTACGAAATGTCATAAGATTAAGAGGTCTATAGTTTAGCAATTCTAAGCGAAAGTCACGACTAATTATTGCACCTTCTAAAGCACTATGGCGCTACATTAGCTTCTTAAGTAGTATAGAAGCATATTCCTTATGAATTTATTGTATATTTCATCGGCCCACGCACAAACACAGCTTACTGTTCCAAACAGTGGAATGACACCATCCTCTGTTATTGTAAACATTATAGACACGCTCGGACTTACTATCTTCAGTCTAGCTGGTGCAACATTTCTTCTTGGTGCTTTGATGTATGCGGCAGGGTTCGTTAATGAAGAGAATAAGTCAAAAGGAAAAAACCTTATGATAGGTTCCCTTGTGGGAATGGCTATCGTTCTTGCATCACATACTATTTTCAATACTGTGTACTTCTTTGTCTACGGTTAACATATAAAAAATTTGTCGACTTCTTTCTGTTCAAATCGATAATTTTGTTTATCATAGATAATCGATGACCGATGACACTACTCCAATCTCAGACACACTCGAAAGACTCGAACGTGCAGAGCAGCTAAAACTCATTGGTGAGCATCACGATGCACTAGAAATACTAGAGCAGCTTCTTATTGAAGATCCAGAAAATATTTCTGCACTCGAAGAAGTCGCAGATAACGAACTCAGCCTCGAGCAATTTGAGCGAGCAGAAATTGCTGCGAAAAGAACTGTGCTACTCGACAAAGAGAGCTATACCGGTCACTACATTCTTGGTTTTCTTCGCTCTGCTTCAGGAGAATGGGAGAATGCTGCAGAGCATCTACGAAAAGCAAATGCCTCTCGTCCTAATAACGCAGAAATCCTTCGCTGTCTTGGATGGGCCCTCTTTAATACAGGTCAACGGGCTCAAGGAATTGTCACACTTGAACGAGCACTAAACCTTGATAGTGAAAATGCACTCACGCTCTGTGACCTTGGCGTAACATATTTACAAACACGAAACTTCCCAAAGGCAAAAGCTCTGTTTGAACGCGCATTAAACCTCGATCCTGATAATCCAAAAGCAATAGAATGCATTCAGGCAATGGGAAAGATAGAAGAAGCAATGAAGAAAGGGAGTCAAATAGCGTAAAAGTATCTCATACCGTATACTACTACCCATGCTAAGCAGTTGTACGACAACTATTGTAAGGCGTGGAATAATACGTGGAGCATTAACACTCTGGCGAGAACGCCAGTGGATGACTGCTCTTGGTGCACTTTTTGGTGTATTTCTCCTCGTACAACTACTTATTCTTGTCCTAACTGGACTTGAAGGAGTGCAGATTCTTCTCAAAAATCGCACAGACCTTCGACTCGAAATTCTTGCAGAAGCTACTGATAATGATATCCAGACATTCCTTGCGGAATTACAACAACAACCCTTTGTGAAAGACACGGTCTACATTACAAAAGAGAAAGCCTTTGAGCAGACAAGGGTATCCGACCCTCAGCTTATTGCTTTCTTGGAGGAGTTTAATATGAGCAACCCATTTGCAGATAGCATCGGGGTTACACTTGGAAACCTCGATAATTACGACCAATTCTCTGCATTTATAGAACAAGAGCGATGGCGGAATGTTGTCGATCCCGAGTTCCTCTCACAGATCACAGACCAAGAAAGACAAGTGCACGCACTCCTCGGTGTTACATCAGCAGTACGGTCTCTTACTATTCTTATTCTTATTATCACAGCGGCCGCACTAGTATTTATCGTCACAGAACTTGTAAGACGTAGGGCAATGGCACGGAGCGATGAAGTGCTCGTCGAAAGACTCGTTGGAGCGACACCACTTTCTATTACATTACCATTTATGACAGAGGCAGTTATTCTACTATTTATCGCTATCATACTCAGTACTGCAATCATGCTTTTCATTGCATCTCTACTTCCTCTCTATATACCAGCACTCACAAATGGGGGTATTCTTGGACCACTTCGAAAAGAAATTGGACCACTCATGACGACACTTCTTCCAAGTCTTCTTCTCATAGAAGTACTAATGATTCCAGTTCTTGCAGGAGCAGGAGCATGGCTTGGCGTACGTCCACAAGTTCACTCACCACGTATAGTCTACGCAATATAATATGGCACACACATACAGTATGGAAAGCATCGTGCTTCAAACCCATAACGTTGGTGAAGCAGATAGATTTTGCATTCTCTTTACAAAAGAGAAAGGGAAAATTGCAGCACGTGCACGAGGCGTACGAAAACTTACATCACGCTTTGGTGGAAGTGTACTTCCACTTAGCCATATTACAGCAGAGATTCGTGAATGCTCTGCAGGATACATGATTACAGGAGCTGCTCGCATAAGAGAATTCCCCCATACAAATATCAGTGCATTTATGTTAGCGCAACAGGGGCTAGAACTTCTCATTAACACACTGCAAGATGAAGATGCACTACCGGAAATTTTTGATGCAACACTGCATTTTCTTCAAGAATGTTCTGACAACAAAGAGCATACAATTGTTCCCTTTACACTGCAGCTCCTTCATCTCTTTGGATTGCTTCCAGACAAAAAAAGTATCGAAGGATTTGGTAAGCACTCACAGAATCAAATTCTATACATGGAACACAGTATTACTGGTGACTGGAGCACGCTACAAACCCTAACACTAGAAGAGAGAAAAGCATTTTCGCAGCTGTGCTCTTCACTTATTTCTGAGATTTCAATGAGACCATTACACACTGGGTCTGTTATAAAAGATATGCGAGCAATTGGCTCAATAAGATAATGTGATTTATTTGTCACTTTTCAGATGAAAAGTAACCAAAAATCTTAGCCACGCCTCACATGTGAGGCGTGGCTGGACGCTCATCTGTCAGTTGCGTTTGTTTGAGCGAAAAGACTAAGCATGTGCACTCTTTTATAGTGCCCGAATGCCCTCGGCGCGCCGGGGGTTGAGGGTACGCACAATAAGTGATCAAGGAAAAAGGGACAAAGCAGTAGCAAATCTTGTTCATCTGAAAAGTAATAAACGCTACTCCC
>PFDQ01000019.1 GCA_002772815.1 Candidatus Peregrinibacteria bacterium CG10_big_fil_rev_8_21_14_0_10_42_8 | reverse complement strand
GTGAAGAAACTATGCAGTGTAGACAAAAAGTTAGTTCTTAAGGAATTACAAAAGCTTCGTGGCGGGCAAAAAGTTACAGATCCTGATCCTGAAGGAAAATATCACGTACTCGAAAAATATACACAAGACTTCACTCAAATGGCAGCTGAAGGAAAGATTGACCCAGTTATTGGACGTGATGAAGAAATTCGACGAGTGATGCAAATTCTTTCCAGAAGGACAAAAAATAATCCTGTGCTTGTTGGTGAACCTGGTACTGGTAAAACAGCAATTGTTGAGGGGCTTGCCAAAAAAATCATAGATGGCGACGTGCCCGACTCACTGAGCAATAAAAAAATACTCTCCCTAGACCTCGGCTCGATGATAGCTGGCACAAAATATCGTGGAGAATTTGAAGACCGTCTCAAAAGTGTGATGAAGGAAGTCGAAGCCTCAAATGGAGAATTAATCCTCTTTATTGACGAACTACACACTATTGTTGGTGCTGGAGCTTCAGAAGGATCAATGGATGCAGGGAATATTCTCAAGCCTTCACTGGCTAGAGGAAAACTTCGAACTATTGGCGCAACTACCCTAAAGGAATATCGCAAGTATATTGAAAAAGATGTTGCCTTAGAAAGACGATTCCAGCCTGTTATCGTCAATCCCCCTTCTTTATCAGATGCTATATCTATTTTACGAGGTATTAAAGAGAAATACGAAGTCCACCATGGTGTACGCATTCAAGATAATGCGGTTGTTGCTGCAGTACAATTGTCGGATCGCTACATTACAGACCGCTTCTTGCCAGACAAAGCAATTGACCTCATGGATGAAGCTGCCTCTGTTCTCCGCATTGAAATGGGCAGCAAGCCAACAGAACTTGATCAACTTGACCGTCGTATACGACAACTAGAAGTTGAGAAAGAGTCATTAAAGAAAGAGAAGGATGAGAATTCAAAGAAGCGATTAAAAGATATTGATAAAGAACTATCTGACTTACAAGAGCAGCAGAAAACTATCGAAGCACGATGGCAGAATGAAAAAAAATTTGTAGATGTTATCAAGGAATCAGGTAAAGAGATTGATAGTCTCAAAGCTGAAGCAGAACAATCGGAACGAAATGGAGACCTGCAACGCACTGCAGAGATTCGTTATGGGCGTATTCCTGATCTTGAAAAAACACTACAGAATGCTCAGCAGGAACTCATGAAAATCCAAAAGGATAACCCTATTATGCGTGAAGAAGTAACAGAAGAAGATATTGCAAAAGTTGCTTCACGGTGGACAGGTATACCGATTGAAAAAATGCTTACAGCAGAACAGGAAAAGCTTAAAAATATGGAGGATATGCTTTCCCAGCGTGTTGTTGGTCAAAAAGAAGCACTGAAGGCAGTCAGTAATGCTATTCGCCGTAGCCGAGCTGGTATTCAAGAAGAAAATAAGCCTATTGGCTCGTTCCTATTCCTTGGCCCAACAGGTGTAGGAAAAACAGAAACTGCTAAGGCACTAGCTGAACTTCTTTTTGATAATGAAGATCAGATTACACGGATTGATATGTCAGAGTATTCTGAAAAACACTCGGTAGCACGCCTTGTTGGTTCGCCCCCTGGTTATGTAGGATACGAGGAGGGTGGACAGCTCACAGAAGCGGTTCGTACGCACCCCTACACCATTGTTCTGCTCGATGAAATCGAAAAAGCACATCCTGAGATTTTCAATATTCTTCTGCAAGTACTTGATGATGGCAGACTGACAGACTCTAAAGGGCGTACTGTGGATTTTAAAAATACGGTTATTATCATGACAAGTAACCTTGGAAGTGATGTCATCATACAACATACTGAAAAAGGAGATCGCATACCAGTCGACGAGATTCACACAGTGCTACGTGCACATTTCCGACCAGAATTTCTCAATAGAATTGATGATATCATCATCTTCGAAAGCCTAGACGAAGAACAAATCAAACATATTGTTGAGCTTCAGTTACAATTTGTAGAACAACGCCTGCAACAAAAAGGCATTACATTACACGTTTCTAAAGAAGCACTGACACAACTTGCAAAAGAAGGATTTGACCCTCTTTTTGGAGCAAGACCATTAAAACGGCTGATCCAAACATCTATTCTTAATGCGTTGTCATTGCAAATTATAGAAGGAAAATTGTTAGAAGGATCAACAGCACATGTCGTTCTTCGTGATGGAAAGATCACAATTGAATAGATTGCTAATGGTCTATCCACTCTCTTCGACAAAGAACTGTACTTCTGAGCATCCCAATACGCTTCTGCCTCATTCTCCATGATGCGGAGTCTCTTGATGATATGGAGCATATTACTCACCAAATGGGAGGGTTTGAAGCAGATAAAACAATTGCTATGCGTGGACATTTTTCAATGTGACATGCGAACAATGTATAGATAGCATGACCAATACATTAGTGTTAACATGCACAACTATGGCGACAGAACCATTAAAACTTTACGCATCTTATACAAAAAGTTACGAGGGAATCGCGACAGATTTTTTTGTCCCATCTCTCGGCAATCAATTTGATACACACATCACCTTGCTCGAAGACACTCCAGGTGGAGAATATAAATCTCATAATTTTGCAGGAGTCCTCGAAAAAAAACAAAACATGATACTCAATGCAATCCAAGAGAACTGGGGAGATGTTTTTATTGTCTCTGACGTTGATATTCAGATCTTCAAACCTATTACAGAAGATCTACTGAATGCCATTGAAGGGTACGACATTGTGTGTCTCAACGACCATATCACACATGGTCCTGATGTACTGTGTGCAGGGTTTTTTATCTGTAGAGCTAACGATCTTACATTACGTTTGTTGGAACTCGTGAAGAAACAAACCCCAAGGGAAAACAGGGAGCAAATATGCTTCAACTACATTATACAGCACTCGCACAGATTACTTGGAAAACAAATTCGCTACGACTACCTACCAGAATCGTACATCAACGGGTGCACTCACCCAAATAGACTATGGCAATCTGGTATGGATTTTCCAGTTCCAAGAGACATTGCCTTGCACCATGCTAACTGGACAATTGGTATAGATGATAAAATTGCTCAACTAGATAACGTTCGGAATGCTGTTGCACAGCGTCAGAAAATTGCTGAACAGAGCATTGTATGAAAACAGTATTTACATCCATATATCGCGCAATCTCAAGGTTTCAATCATCTAACATTTCTAGAGGCAAAGGGGTGAAAATAGCAAAGAGTGCAATTCTTGATACATCAGGAGGAGGATGTATTCGTATTGGTAATAATACCGTTGTATTACATGGTGCTATACTAGGTTCTCGTGGCGGTACAATTACTATTGGCTCTCACTGTTCGATTAATCCTTATTGCCTCCTCTTTGGACATGGCAACCTTACGATCGGTAACGACGTCCGCATTGCCGCTGGAACTACTATTATTCCTGCGAACCATGTGTATTCTGATCCTCATAAGCTAATTCGACAACAGGGACTGACGACACTTGGAATAACAATTGAAGATGATGTGTGGATTGGCGCAGGTGCAAAGATTCTAGACGGTGTAACTATTGCCAAAGGCTGTGTTATTGGTGCGGGAGCAGTTGTGACACACAGTACAGAGCCTTATGGTGTGTATACAGGTGTACCTGCAGTCAAAATAAAAGATCGTGCTATGCAGTAGGGATAAACTCTATTTCACGCACTGGCACAGGGAGATTATTTTTCTTGTGCTCTTCCTCTATCATTTCAACTAGTTGCATGGCTTGGCATGCTAAAGCGCCCCCCTCATTTAAGATCCAGTTTGCATTATTATTAGGTGTCACAATATGCCCAACACGTAATGGCAGCTGAGGAAATAGTGTTTGATGGAATCCACTTCGGAATACAGTGCCACAATTAGGAAGCATACGGTGCTGATTGGCATTCACAAATTCCATACGTTCACGTATCAGCTCCTTCCCCTCTTCTGGAGAAATCTTTTTCATTACAAGTAATACACCCAAAATGATCCAATCACGATGATGATGAAAAACAGACTGCCTATTATCAAACTCACAGTCACGAGCAGATAGTGTTCGCCTTGTTTGTCCATCCCATATATCAACACTCAATACCTTCTGACCAATGAAGAGATTGTGCTCTTTTCCCCTTCCTGCATTCATAAATATAGCTCCTCCTACTGTACCTGGTACAGAATACAAGTACTCCAAACCACCCATATTCCGCTCGTGACACTGAAGAATAAAAGCCTGATTCGACATTCCAGCTTCGACATATACCTGATGATCATTAATAAAAGATATATGCTTCATTTTTGATGTCTTAATCACAACACCTGCAAACCCAGCATCGTCAAAAATAATATTTGAACCATTACCAACTACCCGATAGGCATAGTTTGACCGCTGGCAATAGTCCACTACTGCGATGAACTCATCAATTGTCTCTGGGAAAGCCATTGCTTCTGCTGGACCGCCAATATGCATCGTACAGTGTTTACTGAGAGGTTCGTGCAAGCGCAGCGTGCATATTTCTGAGAGCTTCTTGGTGCAACCGATAGTATTCTTTCTTTTTTTCTTCCACAACATCATGCGACCATTGTTGTGCAATGTCGGTTGCTGTGCCAGTCGGAAGTGAGAAATCTGATACTAATGCCTGTAATTTTTGTTTATTACTTAAGACTGCAACTGGCACATTGCCGATGAGTGCAGCTATTAAGCCATGCATTCGCGTTGTAACCACAAAATCACTTGCTGCAATCGCTGCAAACCAGTCAAGCGGAGAAAGCCGAAGCGGTTCTAGTGATACCACTCCTTGCACATCGTACATACTGGCTACTTGGTAACCTTCTAGCGTGAGGTGTGCAACATCATCGAGGGTAATATTATTTCTAAAACTTGGAATAAGCACAGCAATTGGCTGTGAAATATCGAGCCCAACCTCAGCAAACCGTGCTCTCATAGTCCATCGTTTTTGCAGTGGCAATTGCACACCGAATGTTGGGTCTGGTACATGAAAAAGGTAACGCTCTTTGTGTGGCACTACTGTGGAGACACATCTATGTGTAGCTTCATCACGCACACCGATAAAACAAAACTGTTGTAACTCTTGTGATAGAGCACTTATTTGCTCATGAGAAAGATCCTCCAGTCGAGACTCCCCAATACTTACTGCATACGCTGCTTTTGGCACATGCACACCGTTTCCGAAATATATATTTGGTAATGAGAGTGTATTTGGGTGCTTATCTGCTTGGAAACGCCAAATTTCATCACTCCCGAAGACTGCCGCCGTGCAATTGCTATCTATCCATTCCGCAGCAGCATTGGCATCTTCTGCATATGGCGACAGGCACTGCTTTCCAATAATATCACTATACGAGCTTACCTTTGGTACATCCCAATGCTCATTTTGATAGTGCATTCTTTCCACTGGGAAATAATCAACAATCACACTCTTTCCGAATGTTCTATCCATTAACTGCTTCATTGCCCATGCTTGCACCTGTGACCCCTCATTTAATGAACACTGAAACGTAACAATGCCAACCGGTTTATCATCTGTATACACGGTCGCAACGTACGCCCTCGTCTCGTATTTTTCTAGGAAATGACAGCTCTTTTCCGAAGTACCATGAGTAACGCAATAACAAGAGATGTTGTGAGTGCCATAAGTGGGATAGTGACATACCCATACATATGAACATAAAAGCCTGAACACGATGGTGCCTGACCAGTCACATCACATGGGGCGAATGCATGAACAGCTGGAGCATCTGTTATCTGTAATAGGTAATGAAATACAGAGATAGGCGCAGCAATGCATGCAAACACCAAGCTATAATCTGTAATGATGTTGGTATGCTTCTTGAGCAAAGCCATACCAAGGAGTATCACCTGTGGAAAAATGAAAATCCGCTGATACCAACAGAGCTTGCAAGGGTTCATGTGAAAGATATCTGAATATGTCATACTGCTTGTTACAGCGACAACGACGACAGTGAAGGCAAGCCCTATTGCATGTTGAGCAAGAAATGCCAAGTACTTATTTGATGATGGTGATGCAAAAAGCATCAATAGTATTGTGAATACTGCTGCCACCTGTAGAGCAATGACAAGTACTGCAATCGCAGTACTAAAGTAGTAAGGGTCTTGGAGGTAGAGAGGCATAGATATGATGGGTATCAAGCGCATTTATTATGCTCGAAAATGTATGAAACATCTATATAATTATACTGGTCATTGGTTTTGGTGAGAGTTCCAGGATCTTTCAGAATCTTTACTCTTCCGTATCCGACGTCCTATAGAAAAAGTGCCTACCTTTCTTTTGCATACTATGAGATATGCAGGTGATCCATATGTCTTATACCGTATAAGAGAGTAAAAAATGTATTCAAACTTCTGCCCTATCCAAAGGTATTTTCAAAACGAACTCTCTACACATAGCACTACCCTCATACATAGGAAGATAGATACCCTGTGCGCCTTCTCCTAGTTTACGTAACTGCAACTCGTCCATGGTATGCAATCCTCTACCCGACGATTTTTCGATCCTATCAAAAGAAGCTGTTGGATCTGGCACCTCTAAAGGGTTAAAGCCTGAACCTTGGTCTCCGATGTATACTATCGCTGCATTTGATTGTGTATCTATGCCATGCATAGTTTCAAATATCTTAGAAGGATCTGCTTCATTACCATGTGAGATACCACTATTTACGCATACTTCTCCAATAATCCAACGCACTGCAAACTCTTTTTTATCCTCTGCCTGTAATATTGCTAACATTCTCTCTTCCAACTTCTTCTGAACACCTAAAACCCTCTCCCTTGAAGAGAAAACTGATTGTCTTTGTAAATCCCCTCGCACTACAGCATCTTCTAATTGCTTTATGAGCTGATTTCTTACATCCCATGAGGCTACTTCAATATTCTGAAGCTCTACGTATGGAGGTCCATCAAGTCCAATAATTGAATCAGATAGATCTATGTCGGTATCAAGTGAACTGCTCATAGCTCAAAAGGGTATGCCTCTCTTTTTAGAATGTCAAAAAAAATACACGTAGGGAAGACCATGAAATAGTCGCATTTAGTCTCAAACATTGATATTCTGGCTTTCACATGCCTCCAATTAGCACAGATGATATTCGGCAAGCATACCTCGATTTCTTCCAATCGAAGAGCCATACAGTAATTCCAGGTGCGCGATTGGTACCAGAAAACGACCCTACAGTGCTGTTTACGACAGCAGGAATGCACCCGCTCGTCCCCTACCTTATTGGGGAAAAGCACCCTGGAGGCAATAGGCTTTGCGATGTACAACGCTGTGTACGAACACAGGACATTGATGAAGTTGGCGATGCATCGCATCTCACAATGTTTGAAATGCTTGGAAAC
This sequence comes from Candidatus Peregrinibacteria bacterium CG10_big_fil_rev_8_21_14_0_10_42_8, assembly GCA_002772815.1. Lineage (GTDB taxonomy): Bacteria > Patescibacteriota > Gracilibacteria > Peribacterales > Peribacteraceae > UBA2170. Next base: position 26,267 of record PFDQ01000019.1, on the reverse strand, counting down.
TGGAGTCTTGGTGATTATTTTAAAGAAGAAGCAATTACTATGAGTTACGAATTTTTAACAGATGTCCTCGGAATCGATAAAAAAATGCTTTCTGTTACCTGTTTTGAAGGAGATAACGATGCCCCAAAAGATACAGAAGCAGCAGGATACTGGATGAATGCCGGTATGCCTGAAGATCGCATTGGATTCCTTCCTAAAAAAGATAACTGGTGGGGTCCGGCTGGACTTACTGGCCCATGTGGCCCTGATACTGAGATGTTTTATTGGATTGGCGAAGGAGAACCCCACGGGAACCCAGAGGTCAACGACCACGAATGGCTAGAAATCTGGAACGATGTTTTCATGCAGTACAACAAAACTGAATCTGGACAATTTGAACCACTCACTCAACAAAATGTTGATACAGGAATGGGATTGGAGCGAGTAGCACAAGTTATGCAAGAGGTTGATAACGTCTATGAGACAGATCGCATGAAACCAATTATGGATCGAGTCCAAAGACTCGCACCGCAGAGTGACGTTCGTCATGAACGTATTGTTACAGATCACATCAAAGCAGCGACCTTTATTATTGCTGATGGAGTAAAGCCTGGAAATGTCGACCAGTCTTATGTGCTCCGAAAAATAATCCGTCGTGCTATTCGTAGCGCTAAGCAACTAGGCATAGAAACTGATGGTAGCTTCTGTGCGCAAATCTCTGATGAAGTTGTGACTCAGTACGGACATATTTATGGGTATATCAAAGAACAAGAAAAAATGATTGCCGATACTTTGGCACAAGAAGAAGAACAATTCGGAAAAACTCTTCTTGCAGGAACAAAGCAACTAGAGAAAGTAATGGCAGATACAACAGGCTCTATTATTGCAGGGACTGATGCTTTCCATTTATATGACACGTATGGTTTCCCACTAGAACTGACAAGAGAGATTGTCAGCGAGCAGGGATTTACTATTAATGAAGATGATTACGATATTGCCTTCAAGGCTCACCAAGACCTTAGCCGGAAAGGTTCAGAACAAAAGTTTGCAGGAGGGCTTGCAGACCACAGTGTTGAAACAACAAAACTTCATACGGCAACACACTTGCTGAATGCAGCTCTTCGTATCGTCCTTGGAAAGCATGTCTTTCAGAAAGGATCAAACATTACTGCAGAGCGTCTTCGGTTTGATTTCTCTCACTCCGAAAAAATGTCAGATGAACAAAAGAAAGAAGTTGAAGATATTGTTAATAAGGCAATCGATGACGATTACCCTGTTAGCTACCACCTCACCACACCAGACAAGGCAATGGACGAAGGTGCAATTGGTGTCTTTGGTGAAAAATATGGTGATGAAGTGAAGGTCTACAGTATGGGAGACTTCTCTAAAGAAGTATGTGGAGGGCCTCACGTTGCAAGAACAGGAATGATTGGACACTTTACTCTCAAAAAAGAGGAGAGCTCTTCGTCTGGAGTTCGACGTATTAAAGCAGTTATCTCTGGTGGTCCAGATGCTATAGAAGTCGCAACTGAAGCCTCTTCCTGATATTATTGTGTTATGAACCGTTTATCATTATTTTTTCTTGGGCTTGTCATTCTCACTACTCCAGCAGTATGTGCTGCAAAAAATGTGACAGTCTGGGATTTGCAAAATCAGGATAAGCTCGAAGGATGGAATACGGTGAATCTCACTAGTGTACAACTGATGCCTCAAGGGCTTTCTATTCAAACAGATACAGCAGGGCAGATTGTAAAAGTCAGTAAGCTTCGTCATAGCGTCGATACAATCTCTACAACCTACACATCCCCAACAGGAGGAAAAGGGATTTTCATCTGGCGCGCACCTGGAATGAAAGAGGATGAAGTATACCAAGTTCCCGTAGATTTTGTAGCGAGCAGCACTCCACAACAGTTGGTCTTAAATATGAACAAGGTTCCTGAATGGAACGCACGAAGCGATCGTATTGGTTTTGTACTGATGCCAAATATAGATTTTGTCCTTCAGAAAATGGAATTTTCTGGTGAAAGCTCGACGAACGCTTTTGTATATCCGTTTAAAACATTCTTTACGCTAGACCAAGCAAGAGCCTACAGTATCAATTTTCTTTGGGGTCCACTCATGACCTACTCAGCAAACCAATACGCTGCACTCTTTACAGAGTTCCCTCCAGTTGCAGACTCTTGGAATATAGGCTTTTATTACATCCTCGGACTTGGGCTTATTCTTGCTCTCTGGCGTAAGCGAAGAATCGGACGAAAGGCAGTGACTGCTTTCTTTGTTCTCTTTGCCTGTCTATGGATCCTCTATGATGCACGTATGGGAGCAGAAATTATCAGTTACGCCAATACAGACATAAAAACGTGGTGGAGCAAACCATACGAACTGAAAGACTACCGAGACCGTGGAAGCTTTGCCGCGTTTAGCCAACTTGTTACAGAGTATACAGAAGGGAAAGAGAACTATGTCTTCCTTGCATCTCATGGATGGCCATTTTGGAGCACACTCCTCTACACTGCATACCCTGCACTACCAGTCACGCTTGATAATGCAACGGATGACATCGAGACATGGGTTGTTTATAACAGGCGCGATATACAAATCGATGAGAGTGGAAGGCTCACTCTTGGTGGAGAAGTAATTTCTCCTCCTGGTGATGTGATGCTCAATTTCGAACCTGGTTCTTTCGTTTTCCTTACTCGTTAATGACATATCTTTGGTTACCACTCGGCCTTGCTCTCCCTACTATTATTGGTTGGAGCGTCTTACGTATTCTTGAAGGAAAGACTCCTGTGCTTTTCCAAGCTGAGCGAATTGTTGCAGGTCTCTGCATTGGAATCATTGGAACAATGTTCGATACGTTTATTCTCCATATCATTGGAGTCATCGATTTATCACTTATTGGGATGCTGAGTGTTCAGCTTTTCTCTGCTGTACTCCTTGGTGGATACTGCTTCTTCAAAAGAAATGAATTACCAAAAAGCCCTAAACAGAGAGTAGAAAAGCTCTTACTATGGCAAAAAATTCTTACTGGTATTCTTGGCTTGTGGATAGCAGCAAAGCTTGTTGCTGGGTTCATCTTCCTCATTGGCCCACCATACTACGATGATGTCATGAATAACTGGAACATGCGCGGTAAAGCATTTTTCGTTCAACAAGAACTGATTCTCGAAATAGAACCAGGAAAAGACAACGGTGTTGCATCCTACCCTCAGGCTGTACCAATGATGAAGACATGGCTTGCAAACCTCAACGGAGATTGGCATGAAGGTCTAGTAAACAGTGTTCACATTGTCTGGTACATATGTGCACTTGCACTTGTTTTCTTTGCACTGAGACGACTTTTGTCACTCCCATGGGCGATGCTTGGTGTGTATCTCCTTAGCAGTATTCCTCTGTATTCTATGCATGGGATGATTGCCTACGCAGATCTCTATCTCAGTATTTTGATCTTCTTGAGTGTAAGCTGGCTGTTCTTTGCAGTACAGAATACTGGAGCAGTTCGTATGAGCTTCATCCGTATTGCATCCCTCGTCACTGCACTTCTTGTATTCTCAAAAAATGAAGCGCTGCTACTGCATCTACCACCGATTGTTTTGATTCTTGTCGTTGGTATGTTTTTTGCAAAATTTACACCATCTGAGAAAAAGCAAACCATTGCATGGTATGGGGTTTTCATTATGGCATGCATTATCCCATGGATCGCTTTTAAATGGCACTATGGACTAACGTTTGGAAATGCAAAGAGTATTTCTTCATTTGATATTGAATGGCATGCAGGAGTTCTCTCTGCCATAAAATTCAATACTCTCCTTGAAGGAAACTGGAACCTCCTTCCTGTGCTTTTTGTGGGGCTTTGTCTTACACAATGGAAACGAGTTCTCTTTACACCAATGAACATTCTTATTGGCTTTATCGTTATTGTATGGCTTGGACAACTTCCTATCTATATGTTTACAAGTTTGTATATTGAAGCATTAAACCAGACAGGATACGCCAGAGGACTCATTCACCTCACTCCACTTATTGTCATGAGTACGACACTTCTTCTTCATAGCATTCTCCATAGAAAGACGGACGAAGTTTCTGTATGATCTAAGACATGCATCAATACGCAGCCATTCTTGGACATCAATCTCACCTGAGTCTTGCAGAGCTAGTAGCCACTATTCCTGGTTTTGCTTTAGAGTCTATTGAACAAAAGGTTGTGGTCCTTTTTTCATCAAGCCACCCACTAAGCCAAGATACAGTAGACCAGCTAGGAGGTACTATTCTTCTTGCTGAACGTGTTACCACTGCGGATGTCTCTATGGCAGATATTCCAAAAATTATGGCGAATGAAGTGGAAGGAGTGAAAAAGAAAGTGACGTTTGGACTTCGTTGCTACGGCATCCCTCGTCCACAGGTAAAAACTGCATACATCAAGGGAAAGCAAATTATGAAAGACCAGAAGAGACCATGTCGTTATGTTGGAAACGAGAAAAAAGCTGCTGCCACTGCACTATTACACAGTGCTCAAATCCTCAATGGTAAAAAGGGTGTAGAAATGTTTATTATCCAAGTAAAAGATACACTCTGGGTGGGAAAGACAATTGCTGCGCAAGATATCGATGCATACACGTGGAGGGACATGGAAAAGCCTGTTCGAGATACGACAGTAGGACTTCTTCCTCCAAAGCTTGCGCAAATCATGCTCAACCTTGGTGCTTCTATGGTTCGCACTCCACTAGATCCAAAACGAAAGAAGTTGAAAAAAGAAGTCTATACTGTACTAGACCCTTTCTGCGGAACAGGAGTTATCCCCTTGGAATGTCTTCTTCGTGGATGGAATATCCTTGCATCTGACATAACAGCTAAAGCAGTTTCAGGTACACAAACGAATATCGACTGGCTTCGTAAGGAAAAGAAAATTCTTAAAAAAGATGTATCAGACAGCGTTTCTAAACACGATGCTGAAAAGCCGTTTACATACAAAACCCTGCCAGACATGGTTGTGACCGAAACAAGCCTTGGTCCTAACCTTGAACGAAGTGCAAATAGCCGCGATGCAACAAAGATGCGAAACGATAATGAAAAACTTCAGGTAGCCTTCCTAAAAAATGCAGCAGAAACACTTCCTGGTGTCCCTCTTGTTTGTACGTGGCCATTTTGGAAAGTAAAAGGGGAAGCCATTCACTTAGAAAAGATCTGGAAAGCTCTTGATGATATTGGATACAAAGCCATCCTTCCTGAAGGCATCGAAGCAGATAACCCCGAGAGACCTTCCCTCCTCTATCAGCGCACTGGGCAATTTGTTGGACGAGAAGTCGTCATGCTACAACCAAAGCCAAACAAGTCTTTGGAATAAGACTCAAGAGCTGTACCATAGAAGCAATTGAACAGAGTTCTTCACATAACTGTCAAAATGCTTATTGGCGCATTCTGTTTATGGCACATTGCTGCCATATTCAGCTATAGCATTTATCATGTTGAAGAAGTGCCAGTACTTCAATGGATATCTGACCAGCGAAGTTTTTTTAGACCATATGTTCTCACGACATCACAATGGCAACGCTGGAATTTATTCTCTCCAGATCCTCTGCGTCGCGTTATTGAAGTCGACATAGAACAACGTATCCATGGGCAATGGATTCGTGTGTATACTCTTAATGAACACAGTATTAGCTGGTGGCAAAGAGCACCAGAGCTCAAAACAATGAGACGAATGGAAGATGATGATAAAGAAGCACTTCGTGAACGGTACCTACTCGATTACTGTCGTACACGAGATATCCCTATTGGTACTCAGTTACGCATGATTAAACGATGGCACGTCATCCCAAAACACGAAAAAATATACGACACTGAGTGGTGGCAGAACTGGCAACCAGATTGGAATGAACATATTGATGTGTCTGTTACCTGTACTGCAACATGAGAAGTATCATCCGCTACATCGATCGATTCTTCTTTGCAGAAACAAATGCTGCTGCATTTGGCCTTATGCGCATCGCATGGGCTGCTACTGTCCTTGCCTTTTTATTTGGAAGTGCACCAGACGTTATGCGCTATTACAGCGAAGCAGGTATTCTTCCTGCAGAACTTGGACATTTGGTATTCCGAAATGAATATCGTTATTCACTGCTGCTGTATATCACAGAACCACATGCAGTCATTGCACTGTGGAGTATCTTTGTTGTTTGCCTCATTTGTATGATGATTGGAATATGGCCACGGCTTATGACTATTACTTCTGTACTTCTTCTCTTTAGCTTTCATGAAAGAAACCTCCAGCCACTTGGTGGAGGAGATACTGTTCTTCGAAACATCGGTTTTCTATTGATGATAGCACCAGAGATCTCTGCATTCTCTATCGCTAGACTGGAAAAACAATGGTTATCATGGAAATCCACTGGGGAATATTTAAAGCCACTTCGGACACACATCTGGCCGTATAGACTTCTTTTGTGGCAAGTTATTATTATCTATGTCACATCTGCATGGGATAAAACTCAAGGGACAATGTGGTCTGCCGGTACTGTGGTTGAAGCTGCTTTTCACCACACACACTTTGCGAGGTGGTCTAAGGATTTCATGGATAGTGTAAGCTGGATATCTCCTTATGCATGCTTCTACACAATAATTTGGGAGTTCTCATGGTTACTTCTCCTTGTACCTCGCGAGCTTTGGATGGTACGACCACGATGGATGCATCGGTTCTCCTTAAGGAGGTGGATTATTCTTGGTGGCGTCATTTTCCACTGGGGAATTTTCGTCTTTATGGATGTTGGATCCTTCCCATTTGCAATGAGTACAGCCTTCCTCGGGCTACTGCTGGATGAAGATTTTGAAATGTTTATCCGAGTACTTAATAAAAGATTCACAGGAAAGATTGTTGTTCTCTACGATGGGCAGTGTCACCTCTGTCAACGCAGTGTTTTTATACTCCAGCTACTAGACCAACTTCATAGGCTTGAAATCGTCAACTTCCGTGATCCTAAACAGCGAAAGAAATATGCAGCAAAAATCACCGAAGATGACCTTGATAGGGCAATGCACATCAAACTCCCTGATGGTACATACTATAAGGGGTTCTTTGCCTTCCGAAAAATTGCATGGCACCTCCCAATTACTCGATTCTTCACTCCCCTGTTCTACATTCCTGGCATGCCTTTTGTAGGGAAACGTATCTACGCTCGCATTGCAGAGAGGAGAAAAAAGTGTCGTGATGACGGTTGTGTCATTTAGGAATATTTCGTGTATTGTTGTACCCCACATGCAACTTACCACTTGTCAGTCCAAGGCACTTCATCTTTTAGAGAGTGGTTCAAATGTTTTCCTAACAGGTGCTGCGGGAACAGGAAAGAGTTTTTTGCTACAGCAGTTTTTACGTGGGAAAGACTGGGATGCATATCCTATTCTTGCAAGTACAGGTACTGCTGCCATGCTCGTCAATGGAAGAACATTCCACAGTTTCTTTGGCCTTGGAATTATGGAAGGAGGACGTGATGCAACTGTCATGCGTGTACTACGTAATGGCAGACTTCATAAGAGAATCCAAAAAGCAGAATGTGTCATTATTGATGAAATATCAATGCTCTCAGGCGAAACACTTGCAACCGCAGAAGAAATCGCTCGAAATGTCCGAGAAAGCGTCCGTCCATGGGGTGGACTACGCATCATTGCAGTAGGAGACTTCGCGCAACTCCCTCCTGTGCAACGAGGTGGTGGCGCTGTCGATTGGGGGTTTACTCATGATGTATGGAGAGAGTCTCACTTTTCCCCAGCATTTCTCGAAACACCTGTTCGAACAAACGAGCCAGAGCTCTTGAATGCACTTAATAGCATTCGTGAAGGGAATGTATCATCCGATGTCATAGAATTTCTTCAGAGCAGAACAGTGATACCAAATGATTCTTTTGATGGCACACGACTTTTTCCACATCGTGCGACAGCAGATCGGTATAACCACCAAAGACTAGATACCCTACCGGGTAGAGAGAATATTTTTCCCACAAGTTACGAAGGTCGAGGCATTTCTATCGAGCAACTCAAGAGGCAATGTCCTATTCCTGAAGAAATCCATCTCAAAATTGGAGCTCTCGTCATGCTACGAAAAAACGATGCTCAGTATCCATATGCATATGTTAATGGAACACTTGGTACTATTATGGCGCTTTCGAACGACACACTGACTATCAAACTCCTCGATGGAAAAACAATCGATCTCGAACGATCAACCTTTTCACTGATCGATGGCAACGGTGAAGAGCAAGCAAGTGCCTATAATTTCCCGATCACCCTCGCATGGGCATCAACCATTCATAAAGCACAAGGAGCATCTATCGACTCACTGATGATAAGCCTCACACGCCTCTGGGAATCTGGCCATGCGTATGTTGCTTTGAGCCGTGCGCGTAGTGTGAAGGGGCTCTTTATCGAACAATGGGATGAACGAAGTATTTTTATCGATCCTCTTGTCCAAGATTTCTATAATGGCATCCGATACGAGTGGGAACAGATCTCTGCCTCTCTTCCCGATACAGACTTAAAACTCTCTTCTGAAAGCCGTAGTAAACCTTCTGCAAAAAAAGCTCGTGCCAAGGGTGGTAATCATAAAAAAACTCTGCCTCTTTTAGAGCAGAAAGTCCCTCTTGATAAGATCTCTCAGCAGCTCGAATGGAAAGAAGACACTATTATTGGCCATATCGAAAAGCTCTTACTAGAGAAAATTCCTATTGATATTGAGTACCTTAGACCAGAGGAATACCAATTTGAGCAGATTGCAGGGGCTTTCTACCAGCATGGGATGAATGCCCTCAAACCAATCTATGACGCTTGTAACGGCGAATATTCGTACTCGGAGGTGAAATTGGTAAAACTTTTCCTCGAAAAAGAGGAAGGTGCCAGATTTTAATATCTTGGCCTTAAACACTTGGAAGACTGCCAAAAATGCGTATAATTCTGCAGACGTTCCCCTGCTTGCAGGCCGTAGTCCGCCAGAGGCGGACGAAGGATCCATATCGGTTCCTCCTGATCTTTCTCCGCGTCATCATTCTCACACATTCCCCTGTAGCTCAGTGGTAGAGCAATCGGCTGTTAACCGATGGGTCGCAAGTTCGAATCTTGCCGGGGGAGCCAAATTGGAATCAAACAACGAACGGCTTTCTCAAGGGAAAATCCTTGTTTTAGTAGTGTCGGGTTTGACAGATTTGTAAAGAATAACCGACTTAATAGTGTCGGGTTTGGGTTTTACGTTTTCTCCTCATCCCCCAATTCTTCCGGGTAGAGAATCAGCACATCACCCTCCCGGATATCTTCTGATTCGATCAGTCTCCTTTCTCCTGAAACGTGGATAAAATCTACGTATCCCAAATCCCTTCCATCGCCATAATTGGAACTAAGTTCACTTATTTCTTCAAGTTTTTCACGTGTAATTACGACTGCCTGATTACCCGTTTCATGCACCAAATCTTTACGGGTCAGAGGGACATCAATCTCGTTAAGACGAAAAATGAAGTTGAGGTCGAAGTCGTGTGGACTTACCTCTTTTGCTTCGCGTCTTCTTAAGAGTTCAGCTTCTTTGCGCTGTCGTGCAGTCTCTACCTCTTCAAATTCCTCTCCCCTGATAACACCTGACTGTCTTCCAGCCTCAATATACGGCGCATACCATGCAGCGGTTTCCTCTGTAGGAACTTCAGCCTCGCTTTGTGTATTTTCGTCGCCTTCTGGCAAGGTCTCATCTGGCTTCATGGTCTTATTATAGCGGAATTTTACTGCACTATCTCTATTTTGTAGAATATGTTATAATACCATTCATGGCACGACTGGAAATCACATTCTGGGATGAACCGCCCAATTCACCGAATCGTAGTGAAATTCATGAAATTGACCTTTCACCACTCTTTAAAGAAGACGAAGACTACTTGCCACCTCTGGATGCAATACGTGAACACCTGTACTACGAAATCTTTGGGGAAGGAGGTGAATTCCAAAAGCTCATTCTCACTCCTGAAGAAGCTGAACTTTTCAGGCAAAACAAGAATCAGACTACCGAAGGGTTACGCGGTAGTGCCAGATTCAGACTGAACGAGCTACTCATCATGACCAGTGGTCGATTGAAAGACTTAGCCGGAGGTCAGCGAGTTGCATTTTCAAAGCGAGGAGGACCCAATGGACTGGACAAGATGTTTCTGGTGGATGTTGAAATTGAAGAACCTACAGAAGAGTAGGAAATCTGTTCATCTTCGTCATTTTAACCATCGCTTCCAGAAGTACCTCTACCCTCTCGCACTCTGAAACGTCGAATAGGAGTGTTTTAATTGTGTGGGTATCTAGAGCCATACTGTACGATTTGAGTGATTAACTATTGCGTACTTCCTGTTCTTCCGAGGATACCCGAGCAAGGATAATAGCTTTCATGTTAGTAGGTATTAACGTATCACAGAAACATGTTAATTTATATACAATTTTTTAACATGTATTGTTTTATGACAAGAGCTTGAGAAAAGGACGGCTGTAGAAGACTTTGTACTTCCCTATCTTCTCTTCTTCCAGAAGTCCTGCCTCTGTTAGCTCTCTTAGGTATTTAGAAGCCGTCTGGCGGGCTTTGAGGTCAAAGTACGACTCTACATACTCAATGGTAAGCAAAGGACGACTAAAGACGCATTCTGCTAGTTCTTGGTGCTGCACTTTTATGCTATCGGGTACTTTCTTGCGGAATGTAGCCATGAGCTTTTGGATCTTCTCTAAACGCTCGATGCCATCATTAGCCTGCTCCTCTATGCCCTGTAAAAAGTAGAGCAGTAATTCTGTGTAGTCGCCTGTTTCAGATGTTGTACGCAGTAACCTGTAATACTCGCCTTTGTTTTTTTCTATGTATCCGCTTAAAAACAGTATCGGGTAGTCGATACGTTTTGTGAGCACTAAGTACAAAATCATGATGATACGTCCTACTCTGCCGTTACCATCTAAGAATGGATGAATACATTCAAATTGATGATGGATCACTGCCATCTTGAGCAGTGCATCTGTTTCGTCTTTTGCATCATGAATATAGTTTTCGAGGTTTTGTAGTAAGTCTCGTAGTACCTTTTCGCCGTTTGGTGGCTGAAACACTATTTCGCCTGTTTTTTCGTTCTTTATGCTTACGGGCAACTTGCGAATGCCACTTTTGGTCGGCTCTACTATCTTCTGCAGCTTTACGATGTCATTGGTCGTTAGTAGCTCTTTCTTCTGCACAATCTTAAACCCTTCCAGCATAGCGTCTCTGTAGTGCAAAACTTCTTTTGCAGCTCCTGTTCGTTTTTTCTCTGGCAGCAGTTCCATCTGAAACACCTGCTCTACCGTGGTATTAATATTTTCTATTCCCGAGCTTGCTACGGATTCTCTGGCAAGAAGTGGGGCAATAAGAAGCAATGGGTCTGGCAGTAAGCCAAAGCGTGCCGTAGCGTTGAGCTTTGCAAGAGCCATGTTTGCAGTGTTTAGCTGCTTGAGAATAGCAACTTGGTCAAAGTTGAAGGAGGGAGGGAGTTTTACAATGTTATTCTTCATTATTAGATTGGTAAGGATTCAGAATAGTTTTGTCATCAAGTTCGATCCTATTTGGCATTTGTGATTTCTTGAGATGTTTTTCCTTCATGACTGAATAGGTGTACCCAAGCATATGTAACGTATCTTTTAAATCATCAGTGGCATAACGACTGATAGGAATAATTACATGTAATTTCTTTTCTGGTTGTAGCCTTTTAAGCCAATCTATAGCTGGTATGAGATCATTATCTCCAGAAATAAGTACAACCTTGTCAAAAGCGTCTTCACTGGCTAGCCCCAATAAAAACGTAGCAATATTTACATCTGTCTTTTTTTCTTCTCGCTTTACAAATACTCTTCCACAACCCCCTTCTGCCCTACAGGTTATATCCCGCCTTTTGAACTCTCCTTCTATAGTTTCAATAGAATGTGCTTGCAAAGCGTCAATATAATGCCTGTGCCTTGCCGCCTTTTCTGCACCCCAATGTACTGCAGTAAAGTAATACGAAGCGGTAACTTCATCACCGTGTTGCAAAAAACACTCTGCAATTTTTTTCACATCTAACCATTTATACTTATGGTATCTTCGCCAGTTGTACTTATGCTTACTTTTTGAAGCAGTTCTTTTATCACCTTTTAGAGCATGATACAGATTAAAGCCATCAACTAATACAATGACTCTATTTGGCATATATTTTTGTATGTAAAAAACCCGAGTGCGCGGGCAGCTCGGGAACCGCATAAAGCGGCGAGGATAATATTATTATATCTCGGTATATACCTATGTGCAATGTCATTTGTAAAATCATTATTTGATAGGAAAACCACCAAAACGCTCCAATTCTTGGTCTATCTCTTTCATAAGTCGATCTGTATTTACAAGTGCAACAATTATTTTTTGATAATGGATTATGTCGTCATAACTTAGTTCTCTTTCTTTACGATCTCTCAACCACTTTTGCGCAGGCTGATACCCGCCAATGTAAAAATTCCATGCTATTTCTGGTACTCCTTCAAAGTACTGATTATCGTTTATCCAAACCTTCTTGTCTTGATATTTCAATTTCTTACTGACAACATTATCACCGTCACCCATATACTTTGTGATGAAATCAGAAGACTTAGCATATTCCATAAGATGATACAGTCTCACTTCTCGTCCTAAATCTACAAGCTTCCAAAACAACTCTTTGTTACTCGTAAATGGCACTCGAGGAAAATCTATTTTAAGAAATTCTTTGTACCGTTCTCTGTAGGTCGGACTATGGAGAATGGCGTAGATGTAATCGAAAATATCTTCAGGTGCAAAGGTAGATGTACCGTTTCCTCTACCATCTTCTAACCATTCTAGTTGTAACTTTTTCGCAATTTGGTCAATGATTTTCTGATCAAGATTTGGTCTGCGTTTGGTTTCAAGTGAATCTGGTTCTGGGTAGAGGTACAAAGGAAAGTGGTATGATAATTCTCCAGTTTGAAGTGAAACGGAACAACGCTCAGAGATTGTGTCAGTCACAAATACATGATAAAAATCAGAAGATGTTTGTCTTTTGCATGCCAATAAAGCAATATTTTTTTTAAGTGAGTGACTCATCACTTCATATCGGGGATATGAAATAACCCCTTTGGAATTTGGGGAATACAAAACATGACGAACGTCAAAGGGTCTGTAGGACACTTTTTCAATGCTAGCATTTTTTAGATCATTAATAACATTAGCCAACTTCCAATCTCGAGTATCCTTTAAGTTGTACCGAACTCTTAGCTCAGATTCTTTTTCACTTTGAAGCTCTTGTATCAAGCAATTTATTTTTTCAGATTCAAACGATACAACCAAATCATCTTTAAATGTCGTTAAGCCGCTAGAAAGAAGTGAAAACAATTCATCTAAACTTAGACCATCATTATAATCTTTTTCCTGTGAGAAATCCTTCGGCACAAAAAAATAATTTGGCTTTGATGCTTCCAATTCCTGCCAATGAGAATTTTTTACATTATGTTCTGTTAGCCATTTGTACTTTGCGTCTCGTTTTCCAAACAAATCTATGTGATGCACTTTTCCGAGTTCATTCTTTTTCTTCTTTCCAGTTTTCACAAAAATATTGATACTAACTCCCTGCATAATATCAAACACGTTCTCATCTTTTCCTCCATCTGGTGCGACCTCTTTCTTTTTACTGTTGCCATGTAAATCGAGAATATATATATCATCAAAAGATTGTAATAAACTTTCACGCATTTTCCTGTGAACTAATCCATCAATAAAAGAATTATTGGTAATCATGGCGACTATCCCCTGTTTATTGTTATCGATGAGATGCTGAGCAAAGCAAATGAATTTCACATAGTCATCCGAGAGAGCGTTGTAGCTTTTTTCTTGCAAGCCTTCTTTATACATTTTTGTGAGGTCAATTATCCACTTACCTTTGTTTGATGAACTCACACTATACGGAGGGTTCCCCATGACAACCATAATTGGTAAATTCCTCTTTATCTCATCTGCTGCTGCAGACTCTTCATTTAATGCTCCTTGCAATCCTAAGGTAAACAGGTTTGGTTGTTCATCACTTGGTGCTTCTAAACTATTGGTTAAAAACACACGCAGACGGCTTGGTAAGTCATCTACTCCTGTTTCTGCAAGAGTCATACTGAGCTTTAGGTGTGCAATGGTATAACTTGCCATCATCAACTCAAACCCATTAAGCCGTGGTACAAGGTGTTCTTTTGCGTATTGCTTCCACAAAGCTTCCTGTCCTTCAAATTTTTTATAAAGATGTAGAATAGTTTCGTTTAAAAATGTTCCAGTGCCAGTTGCAGGATCGAGTATTTGCACACGATGAACTTGTTTCTTACTTGTTTTCCCCTGCTCTGTGTAGTTGTACTCTACTTTGGAGGTATCTGCTAAGCCTTCAGGTAATCCAAAATGGGATTTTAAAATGCTATCAACACTTTTTACGATGTACCGCACGATAGGAAGAGGGGTATAAAATACCCCTCTTTGCTTACGTAATGCAGGATCATATTCACTCAAGAAATCTTCATAAAAGTGAATGATTGGATCATGTGTATCTTCTTTTTTTTGATACAAGCCATGCACTATGTCATGTACATTACTGTGAGCAAAAACATCACAAAGTTCATCGACAATATATGAAAGTCTTTTTTCAAAATTCGTTCCTGCAATATGATCGAAGAATTGCTGAAGAAACTTATTACTAGCAGGAATCCTATCTCGTGCCTCTGCCCGAGTAAAATCTTCTGGTGTGTCATCGTGATACCTTGCAACAAACAACCCATAAACAAGAGTTTGAGCGTAAATGTCGGCAAATTGAGGTGTATCTAGGTCGTGTATGAGATTCTTGGTCAATACCTCTTTAATACCTTCAATTTCTTTGGTTTTATTTCCATGTTTTTCTCTAAAATCATCTGATAGCATTTCAATGATGTTATCTCGGAGTCTTCTGCCCTTTCCTCCCATTATTTTGGCAAGCTGTGCAGAGCTACGAATAGAATCAATAGGGGCTGCTATGAAGTCTGCTAATTTTCGAGTAAAAAGTTCATACGACTGCTCTTTTCGAACGAATGCACCATTTGTATATATAGCTATAGCAATTGGATCGCCATACTTCTCACCGTTTTTATAAAATCGAAACTCCAAACCATCTGTTAGAATGAGGTTTGCGTAACCATAATAGCGATTCATTTGTTCGCTCTTTTCAATCTTATCCAGCGATACACCAATATCTTTTGCCTCTGCCCAACACACAGGTGCTTCTGATGAATTCACAAAGATAAAATCTGGTGCTCCATGCTTACTCCTTTTTGGCTCATTCACTACATAGAGCTGTGTAATCTCTGTAAAAACATCTTTAAGAGCAGGACGGTATGAATGCTCAGTAGCCTGTCCGCTTTTTAAGAGTCCTTCTATTTGCGTTAAATAATTTTGGATCACTTGGCTCATATGTTAAATAGTTAAGCAGTTTTTTACATCAAAAGAAAGGGGCTTACACGCGGCAAATTCATGCAGACAATGTTCTACTTGCTGGAGCCATCCATGTGTACAAGTGCTTTCCAGTCCTTGTAGTAGCGTAAAGTCTTTTTGCAGTCTCTGCAGTGTTCGCTTTTTTCCTAGTGCGCTTCATATATCAGTAATACATAGCTACACTACAAAGCCATGCACTCACACACCTCTAAAACCCAATTTTTGCACTATTTGCAGTGTTCTGCCTATTTTTGGCTCGAAAAGCACAAGCCAGAAGTGGTAGCAAGACTGCCCATAAGCGACTTCCAGCAGCAGATCATTGAGCAGGGAATAGAAGTAGAACAGTGGGCACGAAAACTTTTCCCGAAGGGTAAACTCATAGAAACAAGAGATCTACAAGCTGTAGAAGATACGAAAGCTCTACTGGATGCAGGAGAAACACAAATCTTTCAAGCGACATTTGCAGCCGAAGGGCTGTATGCGATGATTCGCTGAAGATATTCCATGGCTTTTATATTAGTACATGTTATTAAAAATAACAAGACATTGACACTATTATTAACATAGTGATAAAGTCAAACGACTTCCCCCCTTCCTATGCCCCACATACTTACCCAACTCCGAGAGCAAAACGGATATACCCAAGAGGAGCTTGCTGAAGCTATTGGTGTTTCCCGTCAGCACATCGCAAAAGTTGAACGCGGTGAGGCAGACCTCAAACTGGCTCAAGCTAGTCAGTGTGCGAAGCTTTTTGATATTTCAGTAGATAACCTCTCCAGTGGAGAGATGCCTGCTAAATCCACCCTTGCAAAAAAAGTGGAAGAGAAAGCAGAAGCAACCACTTCTACAGAAGAAAGAGACCCCACGCCTCAATTGTCAGTTGACCCAGAAAGAGTTCAAAAGTTTAAGGAGGTACTGCTATATATACTAGGCAAAGTTGGTGCTAAACCAAACGTTGGGAAGACTGTACTCTACAAGTTGCTTTACTTTAGTGATTTTGATTTCTATGAGAAATTTGAGGAACAGCTTATTGGTGCTACATACAAAAAAATAGCAAGAGGTCCTGCTCCTGTAGAATTTGCAGAACTAGTAGGGCAGATGAAAGAAGAGGATGAATTACAAGAAATTAGAGGTAAGTACTATGACAAAGAGCAGATTAAGTTCATTCCTTTAAGAAAGCCTAACCTTCGTTTATTGAAGGCTCATGAAGTAGGAATGATAGATGATGTCCTACAGAGACTTTCTGATAAAACAGCGACGGATATTAGCGAATACTCCCATAAAGATGTTCCATGGAAAGTTCATGAAATGGGAGAAGTAATTGATTACGAATCCGTTTTCTACCGTGATTCAGAATTTTCCGTACGCGACGAAGACGATGAGTTATAGCTTTACCAGCCAATGCCAAAGTGAATGCAAGAAGCTTATTAAAAAGTTTCGGAGCCTTGAGTTGGATATAGAACGATTTTGCAAATTTACTCTGAAACTAGAAGAGGATAACGGTTTCCCAGGAACAAATAAAAACTACACCCTGCTAAAGGCACAGGGTGATGTCAGCGTCTATAAAGCTAAAATGCCTTGTACCACTCTTCGTGGTAATAAGTTTCGTGTTATTTACGCTAGACATGAGGATTCGATAGAAATCATCTTCATTGAGCTATATATCAAGAGTGAGAGTCACAGAGAGGATAAACAACGAATTAATGACTACTTATCTCAATTCAATTAACCCAATTATGGCTTCCCACATCTCTAAAACAGACTTCTTGGCGTACATGCAGTGTCCTACGCACTTTTGGTTACGCAAGAACAAACCAGAGGAGGTAGAGAAGATACCCTTGAGTGACTTTGAGAAGCAGATTGTTGAGCAAGGTATAGAAGTAGAGCAGTGGGCTCGTAAGCTGTATCCCAGTGGAACTTTGGTCACTTCTAGAGAAGTACAAGCTGTGGAAGATACAAAGAATCTCCTTGATGCAGAGACAAAGGTAATCTTTCAAGCAACTTTTGAAGCAGATGGCTTATACGCAATGGTCGATATTCTGGAATGGGATGAAGAAAACTCATACTGGATAGTAAATGAGGTGAAAGGAACAACCTCAAAAGAAGTAAAAAAAGAAATCCACTATCAAGATGCCTGCTTTCAAAAAATCCTACTTGAGAAGGCTGATATGCCAGTCGGTAAAGTACAACTCATAGAGCTAAACAAGGAGTTTGCGAAAGACGGAGAAATTGACCCCATAGACCTTCTGATAAAGTCAGATATTACGGAAGAGATGGGAAATATGGAGCAGGACATACTGTTACACATAGAAAACGCCAAGAAGGTGATGCAAAACGACAAACCACCACTATGTGAATGCATCTATAAAGCTCGCAATCATCATTGTCCTGTCTTCGCATACTGCCATCCACATGTACCAGATTACTCTGTGCATGATATTTGTCGGATAGGTAGTAGTCCAAAGAAGCTACAGGAGATGATAGATAACGACTGGTTATCCATTACCGATATTCCGAAAGAATACGAATTAAGCTCTACACAGCAGCCCCAGGTACACGTAACGAATACCAATGATGTCATCATTCACGAAGATAAAATTCGTGAGGAGCTACAGAGAATTGAGTACCCTATCTACTTCCTAGACTACGAAACCTACCCGGCAGCTATTCCTGTATTCGATGGCTGTTACCCCTTCCAACAAGTGCCATTTCAGTACTCGCTACATACCCTGCATGAACCAGAAGGAGAGCTTGTGCATACCGAGTACCTACAGACAAAAGATGACAACCCAATGAAGCCACTGGCAGAAAAGCTACGAGCAGATATAGGAGACACCGGTACTGTCATTGTCTGGAATAAGAAGTTTGAAGGTAAGTGCAACGAAGACCTAGCGAATTTCGTACCAGAGCTAGCCGAGTTCCTACATGGCGTAAATAATCGCTTCTACGACTTAATGGAAATCTTTAGTAAGCAGCATTACGTACACAAAGACTTCAAAGGTAGTAGCTCTATTAAAGCTGTACTGCCTGTACTCGTACCTGACTTAAGCTATACAGACCTAGTAGTAAGTGATGGAGGTATGGCGTGCAGTGTATGGAAACAGATGATGTTTGATGGATTAAGTGAGCAGGAGCAGAAAAACATAGCTGCAAACCTTCTGGAGTACTGCAAGCTGGATACCATTGCTATGGTGGAGATATGGAGAGCATTACAACTTATATAGCCCCTTACCTATGACAAAACCCTTAACCGTTGCTGAATGTCGAAAGATGCTTGGAGACACAACCAGTTCCGATGAGGAGCTTGAGGAGCTTCTGCAAGGCATACGTCTGTTCTGCAATAAGTTCCTGGATGACTATTTCTCAAGATAGCTTATTCATTAACCTCTTCTTCCGGTGTGAATCTCTCAAGTTTTTGAAGTCTTGGTTGAAAGTTATTTATCCATAAATCAACACCACGCTTAAAAGAATTAGTACAATTACGTTGAAGTAAGATAGAAACAGAAAAAAGAGTCATACGTGCAGCCAGACCATAACAGACAACAAAATCATTAATTTTGTTAAAAGTGCGAAATGATTTTATTTCTGCAGTACCATCATTATTGGAAGATATCCTCATATAGTGGTCATTAGCATGCATTCCTTGAGAATACATTCCATACATTATGGAATTAGCTTCTGCACTTCCATCCGCACCTTCCGGTATATGTGCCAATACTTCTTTTGTTAAATCGGTAAAATTTGCGGGTCCATTAAATAGAGAATACCACTGGCAAGAACGATTGCCGTTTTCCTTCTTTGCTCGCTTATGTTCATCGATAGTCTCTTTAAACCCTTTTTCTGCAAGCTCCTCTAAATGTTTTTCAATCCAATCAGAGTCTTCGCCTTTTATCGATTCCAACCTTCTCCCTAAAACCATGTATTGTCTGTGATATTCATAAACATATGCAATTGCTCTTCTTTGGAATAAATCACCAGACTTATCCAAAAATCTACTATAGTAATGCGATTCTTGTATTGAGCGTAACTGTAAGTATGCAGGCAGGTATATGGCTTCCTTACACAATTCACTCATTGCATCTAACATTTCAAACTGTGAATGACAGAGAAGGGGTATAGCTAAATTCTCTCTATTACCATCATATCTCGTAAAAGCCTCCCGAAGCACCCAGCTACTCTCATCAACAATATCTACAAGTATTGGATACATTTCATCAATTATCTCTTTCAGCTCTGCCTTTCGTAGCTCTCTATCTAATACGTGTTTATGTGCGCCTTGTTCAGTCATGCTTACAATATACTGCACCATGGCACTTTCGTGTCATTTTTAAGAGAAATACCGGTAAGAAGAACCCTAGTTCGTGGCAGCGTGTAGCAAAGAAAATGCAGTTTCCATTCGTCGGAAAGTGTCTGTAACATGAGTTCGAACTTCGTACAGTTCGGAGAGCCAGCATATTTATGGCTTATTTAAGCTAAAAGAAGCCCTCCTACCGAAGCAGGAGGGCGGGGTTCACAAAACGGTCTGATGAAACACGACGTTACTCGACGTAGCTTTGCCGATGATAGAGGAGATCAAAGAGATCCTCTTCATGCGGCTGTCGTCGGTCGAGCTTCCCTGTCGGCACGTTGATGCTGACGAGTCTGGCATGACTGCGACGGGCGCGCATTTTGAGCTGGTCGTCATTGGTATAGACAGCCAGCGAAAGCGTTGGACCCATTTCAGCAAATGCCTGATCTGTTGAGCATTCAACAATCGCGGAGTAAGGGAAGAGAAACTCCTTCTGTGCCAGAGGATGGTCATTCCCCGGACACGTCACCAGTGTTGGCTGGAGGTATGTCCGTCCCTCGAACGTGGTCAAACGGTCGCCTTTTCGGTACCGTGCGGTCACGTCGGTGGCATCCCCCTGCTCCAGTCCTTCACGAATACTCTCATCGACCATCGTTGCCACTTGTGGCATCGACATCGCAGACAGTCTCGCTTCTGGATCTTGAAGCGGGAGAGGGGCAATTTTCGCCAGCTCTTCCGCCAGTGCCGCAGCGATCTGCGTTGCATGCCGTGGAACGCAAATGCGCGACACAGCGAAGCAACTTCGACCACTGTTGGCAGCAACGTTCTTCACCATTTCGGACAGCAAGCGTTCCCAATCATCGACGACATCGTCGCCAAGAAAGAGTTTGCTGTAGCCCGAACCATGGACGTTCACGCGTGGGTTGCTAGCCCACTTCTCGACCGTTGCATCCGACCCAAAGACGATCCCTCCGCCCGTGAGCGTTGGGATGCGATCTGCTGCGCCGTAGTCGCATGGATAGTACCCAAAGGCTTCTTTGGGGTATCCAGCGGCAATATGCGCTTGGATCAGCCGGTACGGCGTGAACGGCTCTGAACTTCCTGGTCGGATCAGAACCGGAATGCCGAACGCGAGCGGTGTCAGCCACAGGACATGCACGCCGGGTGAGTTATTCGGCATGCAGCATCCGAGAGCCTTTATGCGGGGATTAATCCGCACATTGGCTCCACCCTGTGTACCGAAACCAGTGTCGTAGATGTCGAGTGGCAAGCCACGCGACAATCCGTTCAACACGTCCTCGGTGCTTCGCAATGCCGCGCAAATACGCGAGGTATTCGCTTTGGCAAGCGCGAAGGACAGTCCACTCGTACGAGCGAGTTGCTCGATGTAATTGTCGAGGGTCTGATCATCACCCCCGCAATCGAGCGTGGCACTCTCGAAGTGATTAGCCGCTTCGACTGACATTGCGATCCGTTTTCGCACTGGAATTGCCTGAAGCGCATCCAATGCGACTTGCAACCTCCCGCCATGAAGGCAGTCGGTTGCAATCATGGACCCGTCAACCAGTCCAAGCGTTGCGATCTCCTCCCCCGAACCCAAGTCAACGACCGGGTTGCGGTTGAGGCTTTGATACCCATCGCCGAAGCGAAGGGCAGGAAGTTGAATAGTCATGGTTGCACGTTTTCCTTTCTGTTAGTGCATGGTTTAGTAAACACCTGTGGACAGTTTGCCTTTGAGTTCCGGCGGAGGCTGGATTTCAGCCAGACCATCCCACGGAAACTCTTCTGTCGGAGCAATGCGTTTGGCGTAGTCGCGCTCAAGAAAGCGCGGCATGAACCAACTCTTCGTGACTGTGGTGATTTCGACGTAGCCGAACTCACCATACTCGACCAGAGACTGGCTGTCCCCCTTCTTCGTCACCCGTAGCAGCGTTTGCGGTTGCAGCGGCTGGTAGATGACTTGGTAAGGATCTTGACCGGCGATTGGTCGATCGAACGTGGAGTAAGGACGATTCGGAGCGATGCCCACCAGCGCGTTCCCGTAGGTCGGCGCGAAATGGACTTTGCCTCTGAACAACTCCTCGTGAATAAAACGCACCGTCTCCGGTGACATTTCCGTACCACCGGCAAACACGCCGGTGACGCCACTCTCCGACCAGTCGAAGAGTTCGCCAATTGCCATAATGAGAATCGGCGGGCAGAACACCTTGTCGGGGCGATCACGTCGCAGCGCACCAATGGCACGCTCGACGAGTTCCCGCTTGTAGGGACCCTTCAAGGTATTGTTGCCACTCTTCATCCACGCCACGTCCATGTCGATTTCAATAAACACCGACTCGTGGACGTTGGAGAGGACTTCCACTCCACGCTTCAGACGACGCGGACCTCCGGGACCAATGTAGAGCCACTTGCCGCCTTGGGGGAAACCCCCTCCGGCAGAAAGGTGCTTGGCGAACGCGTGGTAGTCGTCAGCAATATCAGACTCACCGCGTTCCATCCCCCGTCGACCGAGTCGGCGCTTGGGGTCACCCGTCGTTCCGCCCGTGACGAACATCGACCATCGTTGCGCTTCAGTGAAACCTGTCGGAATCCACTGATCAGCGCTGACAGTACGCAGGTGCTTGTCACCGTCGAAGTTGGGGAAATGCTCGACGAGATCGCCGAAACCTTTCACCTTTTCGCGCGGATCAAAGCCAAGTTCATCCATCTGGCTCAGCCAGAACGGACTTCCTGCGTCAGGGCTGAAGTGCCATTCGATCATCTGTCGAATGTGTTCATCCCTCTTCGCTTCTTCCAGAACAGTTGCGCGTTGCATGGTTCAATCTCCTTCGATTGAGGTTAACTCTCAGTCCCTGCAACAGTAGACATGAGAGGTGGTAAAGAACTCCTTGCCGAGCGGCATGGAGCTAGGAAACTCTTCCTAGTAACAGCAACTTAAGCACAAATTCATACTCAAATTGCTGTTACTAGAAAAGCCCAAAAATGGGATTCTCTAATCATGTTTCATTGCCGTTTATGTGAATGAACGCCTAGAACACAGAAAAGAACTATAGAAACTCAATTCAGGGTATTCTAGGGAAGATATTTTTACCATATATAAGAGTATATGTAAACCCCTAGAAAGGGGGAATCTGGCATGACCGCGCCATAGCACTGTGTGCTATTTTTTCTGTCACTCCGATATTGAAAACTTGCCTAGAGAGCTGGATTAAATAGCGAAAACGCCGCTTTAAGTCTGTGGAATGTTTCGGTGATGTCCGCGCGAACGTCAAACAGGTTGTGGAGCCAACTTGGACAGAAATCAAACTTCTGTAACAGGAGGTGATAGCGTATGATATATTCATCTATGGAAACCTATGAACCTCTGCTGCGCGCATTTTCTGAGAATCATATCAACTATCTGATTGTGGGTGGAGTGGCAGTGAATTTGCATGGTTATCCGCGCTTTACGAATGATCTTGATATTCTACTGACCCTTGATCGAGAGAATCTGGACAAGATGGCGACGATCATGGAAGACATGGGATATCAGCAAAGGCTACCCATAAGCATTCAAGAACTCTCCGATGAACAACAAGCTCGTGCATTCATTAACGAAAAAGGCTTGATTGCCTATTCATTCATCCATGACAAATATCCTCAGTTCAACGTAGATGTGCTCGTTGCGCAGTCAATCGACTTCGAGAAATTTTCAGAGCACACCATGCGTGCAGAAGTGTGGAACATCGATGTGCCTGTCGTGTCCATTGATGATCTTATTGATATGAAAAAGCAATCTGACAGAGAAAAAGATATACAAGATGCTGTTGCTCTTCTAGAATTGAAAGATCTATGAAAAAAAAGAAAGCACGAACATCGGGTTTTGACACAGAGCAACTTCGACGGATGAAGTATGCATCTGTTGAAAGTAAGCTCAATGCACTTACAGGGATGACTGCTTTTACAAAGGAAGCGCAGAAAAGTTGTAAAAAACGTGGGGTAAAGTACTGTCCTGCATTTTCATCATATCTCCAATAATCATTAACTCCGTTGCCATAATCTTCCAGTAACTGTTATCCATCATCAGTGTTATTATTACATCTGAACTGGGGATCCAAGTTCAAACAATCTCATAGTTTCACGAATTGAGATATTTCAAATTTACAGCGGCGCGTTTTCTCTTTATAATTTTACATAATGTCGCATAGCAGACCATTTGATATTGGCATCATTATTTTCTTTTTCACGTTGGCAGGAAACTTGATGTTATCGACTGTAAAATCAGTATCTGCATCGAATACACCGGACAGCTCTTCTGTGCTTACAGATACAACCACTGTTGCTTGGGTGATACCAGGAATTTATGATGCCACACCTCCTCCACCCCTACATGAGCAGGCAAAGCTGATTACACAATGGTTACTTACAGGTGTGAGAAATACAACAAAAACACTATTTTCTCGACGTACTGTTGTTCATACTCCGCAACACACTTTTGCACCTTCTGCACCCAATAGCTGGAGCGCTTTCCGCGCTTCTATAAGACGTGGTGGCGGAGGGGGTGGAGGAAGCAATCAAACTATCGCAAAGCAGTCTAACGACACCCAGCATTACATTTGCAGATATTACTAAAACATATGGCGACGCTGCATTCACTCTATCTCCGACGTCAGACAGTGCAGGTGCATTTACATTTACAAGCAGTAATACCGATGTTGCCACGATTGAAGGAACCACTGTCACCATTGTGGAAATCGGCACCACCACAATTACCGCCATGCAAGCGACTGGCGGAACCTATGCTGAAACCTCGGTGATGGTAACATTAACGGTGAACGCCATTTCTCCAACATTCGACCTCTTTGCCCAAATTACCAAGAACGTCGGCGACATCCCGTTTACGATGACAACACCAACCTCCAATAGTGATGGTGCCATCAGTTACTCTATTGCTGATGAGTCCATCGCAACCGTAAGCGGTAAAACCATAACTCTTGTTTCCAACGGCTCCACAACCATTACCGCCACGCAATCGGCATCCGGGAACTATCTTGGAGCGTCGACCGGTACAACGTTGCAAGTGTTCCCGGGTGGTTGTGCGGCCGTTCCCTGCCAAAACGATGGTGTATGTACGAGTGAGCCCGGTGGTGCATACAGTTGCGAATGCGTCGGCATTTATTCCGGAGATACGTGTAATATGTGGGATACCAACTGCACCACACTGGGGGACACCTGCCAGAATGGCGGAACGTGTGGACCAACTGTATTCGGCGGTGAATGCTCCTGCCCCGAGTGTTGGTCAGGCGATAGGTGCGATGAATACGATGTGCTCAATTGTGCGTAAGATGTCGCAATCTGTTTCTCCGCATCCGCCAGAAGCTCTATGAGAGTGTTTGAACTCGGGAGCCAATTATCTCTGCTTATAACTTTTCGATAGAATCAGTCACCGAAAAAATACCCTCGATACCGTACTTCCTCCATTGGTCAGTACTAAGCATTTCTATTGGGGTAATAAGACCACTTGCCGAAAACCGATCACCTGTTACTAACTCTGGATCGGGAGTCTGTGAAAGTAGTACAAAATTAAGCGCGTAGTACTCTCCAGCATCAGTCTGTATACCAAGTTCACATCCTGTAGGTTGTGGCTCGCTTGTATCAGTATAGGTCAAACATACTTTCTTTCCAGTTAGTGTCCCACGATATGCGGAAACTGTGGTTCCGTCACCTTGTTTTTCATTGTAGATATAGGCGTTAAATGCATAGAAGCCAGCAACCAGTAGAATAATAAAGCCGATGATGATACCTAGGTTTTTTTTCATAAGAGTAGTATACCGTACTATCTTGTCTGTGATGAGGAAAGGTATTAATCCTCAGACACTTTGACATAGAGGAGACTGCCTCTATGCTATGCAGTAAATGCGTTTCCCTCGCTTTCACTATGGCGTAGCAATTGCACTCGGTCTGCCGATGCTCTGTATGTCTGCCGTTCCTGTATTTGCGGATGGGATTATTACACCGACAGTTACCTCTTCTGTGGACGGATCAACAATTAACTTATCTTGGGATGCCCAGGCTCCGGCAGACCATTTCATGGTTCGTCGTAGTGTTACATCCGCACCTGCAAGTACTTCTTCTGGCACTCTGGTTACGACCACCGTCGACAATTCAACATTGTCGTACGCTGACACCGATCTGGAAAATGGCAATTATTATTACAGCGTATTCGCTATTGATGCGTTTGACTTTGCATCCTCCCCAGGGACTACGGGACCATTGACCGTTAATGTACAAACTGGTGGTGCTGCGGCACATAATCGTATTCGTAAGCGCTACGCAGAAATCGCTGCCGGACTGTTGCACGGCAGTGCAACTGAAGAACGTAACGATACTGATACACCAAGCCTTTCTGACGTTGGTATCTTTGTCGCAGGAACAGGATCCACTATAGAAGATGAAGATGAAGATGAAGAAAAAATCGAAGAAGTACTATCACGTAAAACACAAATGATTACTGATATACTTCAACATCACAAT
>PFDQ01000053.1 GCA_002772815.1 Candidatus Peregrinibacteria bacterium CG10_big_fil_rev_8_21_14_0_10_42_8 | reverse complement strand
ATGGCTTTCTTGGAAGAAGAAAAATTCCTTTCTTGATAGCGACATTATGTCGTGCTTCAAGCGATATTGTTCGTTTGTATCCAGCATTTGCCTTTGCAAACATTATTACATTTCTTACAAAATATGAAACAGGTGCATCATTAGATCCTCTGCGTTTTTATCTGTTAACAGCGTTACTGTCATATTGGTACACAGTACTCACACGAGAAATTGCAAAATTAATAGGATTTCGAGTAGCAGAAAAAACAGCGGTTCAGTCTGAAGTTGAGGGCTTCAAGCACTGCATAGAGTTAGACCTATCATGGCATGAGTCCAAAAATACAGGAAACAAGATGAAGCAAATATACAAAGGCAGCGAAGGGATAGTTACGGTGCTACGTATGTGGATAACGAACTTCATAGAGATAAGTGTTAATTTTATTGGTATTACGTTTATCTTATTTCGCTTAGATCCTCATTCGGCAATTGGCTTGATCATATTTATGATTGTGTACTACGTCTTAGCAAAATATATCTCTAAGCCAGCACTATCGTGGGTGCATAAGGTTAACTTGCAAGAAGAGGATGCATTTGGAATTAGTTTTGAAGCAGTGAATAATATTCGTAGCGTTAAGGTACTTGGAATGAAAGATTCAATTGTGAAACGTATGCAGGAAAAGTATAACGATCTATATGCATGTATCCACAAACGGATTTTGTGGTTTCGAGCCCGAGATACAGTACTTGTTGGGTTTGGAACATCAGTCGAAATTATTATGGTGGCAATGGTGTGCTGGAAGATCCTACAAGGAGATTTGGGTGTGGGATACCTAGTACTCTTCTTGCAGTATTTTAGAAAGACATGGGAAAATGTAGAAGAGCTCGCAGAAACAACAGTGCAGTTTGCCGTTGCACGTTATGGTGTGGCAAGAATGAAAGATATTCTCAACGAACCAATTGTTATAGACAAAGATGCAGACAAAAAAGATTTTCCAAGCAACTGGAAGACATTGCATCTACAAGATTTACATTTTGCTTATGGTAAAAAAGAAGTACTCCATAGTATCAATCTCAAAATACAGCGAGGTGAAAAGATAGGTATTGTTGGTTTATCTGGAGCTGGTAAATCAACATTGTTTAAGTTGCTTCTCAAAGAGCATGAAAATTATACAGGAGATATTCTCTTTGACTCATTGCGCCTAAGGGATATCAAGAGGTCATCTTTCTTCAAGCATTCTTCTGTTGTACTACAGGACACAGAACTCTTTAGCTTTTCCCTCAAAGACAACATTGTTTTGGTAAATCCAAAGCAAGAGGATAATCAAGAGTTACTAGAGTCGGTGATATCTACAACTCACATTTCAGACTTTGTCTCAAGGCTTCCACATGGCATTGATACGTTGATAGGGGAAAAGGGATTACGACTATCTGGAGGTGAGAAACAACGAGTAGGAATTGCAAGAGCGTTGTTTAAACAGCCACAAATTTTATTTTTAGATGAGGCAACATCGCATTTAGATTTGGAGTCAGAAGAGAAAATCCAAGACTCTTTACATCAATGTTTTGAGCAAGAGATAACAGCAATTGTTATTGCTCATCGTCTATCGACCATAAAAGAGATGGATCGAATTATTGTGCTGGACCAAGGCAAAATTATTGAACAAGGATCTTTCGATGAGTTATACAAAAAAAGAGGTTCATTTTATGGCTTGTGGGAGCGGCAAAAATTATAGGGATACCTCTCCTTCCTCAATCATCTGAAGCACCTTCGGGTACCACTCACGTTCAAGTAATTGAATCCTATCCTTGAGGGCTTCTTCGTCATCACTAGGAAGAACGGCACATTCTTTCTGTAAAATAATGGGTCCGGTATCTACCCCTTCATCAATAAAGTGAATGGTCATGCCAGATATCTCGTCACCTGCTTTGAGTGCATCGGTAATTGCGTGAGCACCTGGGTGTGCAGGTAGCAGAGCTGGATGCACATTGATGATTCTATTTTTCCACTGAGCAACAAACCAAGGGCTTAGGATAAACATCCACCCAAGTGCTGCAACAACAGTATCTTTCGGGTCTCCTCCTGCTTCGAGGATCATTTCATGGAGTTTTTTGTCGTAATCCTCTCTGGTTTCACCGTCTTCCCTATCTACTCTGTAGATGGGAAACCCTGCATCTCGAACAACAGAGACGCATCCTCTATCGTCGCTATCGGTAACAAGACCAAGGCATTCCATAGTGACGTCTCCATCGTTCACACGGTCAAGAACAACTTTTGCAGTGGAGCCACGAGATGAAGACAGAATAATAAATTTCATAACTGCATTCTAAATGACTCCATAGTAAATGTCTTTCTCTCTTTCGATTCCTGGGACCCATCCAGAAAAGTCCGTAAATGTAAGGTTATGACCACGGATAATAGCTGCAGGACAGGATTGGTCACCATTACCCATCATGAAGTTGGCTGCAGTCGCTAGCTGGTCTGCAATCGCTTCTTCAGTCACTCCTAACTCTTGCCCGAAGAGGTCAGGTGTACCAACCATGCTTTGTAGAGGGTCTATTCCGCAAACTGTCAGTGCAAAAGCCATGACACCTCTACGCCGCGGGCAGAGGCCAGAATCAGTGATAATAACTGCCGTACGAGGAATAGCAAATTGCTGTTGTAGTTTTTCCCCAGAAGCGACAGGATCTTGCGGCCAACCAATAACGTAACCATCATCGATATTACTTCTATCTAGTCCTGCATTTGGAACAAGAATAGATCCGTGTGTCATACCGTCTGGACGCAGCTCTGTGAGAACAATGCCATCAACTGTTTGGATAAATTGCCCATTCATCCTTTTTGTTTCATTAATGATAGCTTGGTAGTACTGCGCTGTTTTATCGTATTTCTTTCGCAGATCCATTGCTTCTTTTTCAGCAACCACTGATGAGAGGTCTATAGCAGCACCTTCAGTTGTGGCGACAGCTTTAGAGCTAATGACAACAATGTCACCCTCAGCGATGCCACCACGTTCCATAAGAATATGTGCAAGGTCATCACCTGGCTTGAGAAGCGGTGTAATAATAGGGAGTATCTCCATTAGTACAATGTTACAGAACTATCAGTAACAAGAATAACATTACGATCAACAGTCTCTGCTTCGATTTCAACAGTAACGAGATTTACTTTCATCTGAACGCCAGAGGGATTGTGTAGCAAGATAGACTCTGGTCCATTAAACGCATAAAAAGACACACCAGAATGCGCGGGTAGATGCCAGCGGGAGAACCCAAATGTCGGTTCGTCTGATGTAATGTCTTTTGCAGGAGTATTTCGTACTTCACGAAGTGTCCAATCGCTTGGCACACTAATCTTAATCTCTTCATCACTATCAGAAAAAATATCGACCATTGCACTCGTGCTTAGTTTACCAACCTCAACGTAGAGAGACAGTGGTTGAACATGTTCCACACCAATGTCTGCAGTATCACGAAGAAGCACACCACCGAGCTTTGAAAATTGGAGTGATGTACATGAAAAAACAATTAACAAAACGAAGCCAGCAAGTGCTGCTTTGCTATGTTTTCCTGCCGAGCGTGGTATTGAAAGTAGTGACACAGAAACATCCTACCTGTAATTGTTCAAAGACAGGAGTTTTTTTTGTTGCATATGAGCCATTCTGGTATACTGATGATCATGGATATCGACCCACATACATTGCAGCAAATACTTGATAAGATTAAACAACAGATGCGATGTCCACAGTGTGGAAAGCACGTACCAGTAGATTTTTCTTCTGTCCGTGTGATGAGTGATAACGCACTTCTTCTTCAATTGAAGTGTGATTCATGTAACGCTTTTATTGTTCTTCATGCATCACTCCAAGGTGTAGACCAAATTAGTGATGAAGTCTTTGGTGATGAAGAGGGGACAACAAATGCATCATCAACATTACAGATGAGTGAAAATGAAATGAAAATGCTCAATGCAGCACTCGAAGAATCTGGAGGATCATTCAGTACGCTATTTGAAAAATACGATAAAGATACAGATGAAGAATAAACTCTTTTTATGCCTCTTGGCGATTCCTTTACTAACAGGGTGTAGCTCTGCGGAAGAGCGTCGCAATGCAGCATTAGGTATGTTCAAAGATGTAGGAGAGACAGCATCTGGAACAGTAAATACTGTACAGGATCAGGTGAATTCCGTTATTGATTTAGGAAAATCTGTAAAAGAAGGAGTAACAGATATGGTTGAAGATGCGCAGAAGAGAATCAACCAAGTACAGAGTGGTGTCGACTTACTCATGCAAGGAAAAGAGTTGATCGAATCTGGTGTCCAAGGAGACGAACAAAAATAATTGTAAAGTTTTTTCTTGCGTACACACGCCTTCTCCTTATAATACTGCTCGAAATCACGGACGCACCTCTCCTAGGATAGACGACTAGGCCGGAGGGAGCGGCTGTTTTCTGTGTATTACCCTTCCTAAACTTTATTATGTCTCATAGCCCAGATAATAAGAAGTCATCAGCAACAGACAGTTTTGATGCTGTTGCACTCTCTATCGCAAGCCCAGAGGATATCCTCACATGGTCTCGCGGAGAGGTCACAAAACCTGAAACAGTGAACTACCGCACACAACGTGCAGAACCGGATGGTCTTTTTTGTGAACGTATTTTCGGACCAACAAAAAACTTCCAGTGTTTCTGTGGAAAGTACAAAGGAGTACGGTACGCAGGAGTGATCTGTGAAAAGTGTGGTGTAGAAGTGACGCGTAGTATTGTTCGTCGTGAACGAATGGGTCACATCAACCTAGCGGTTCCCGTCACACACATTTGGTTCCTTCGAAGCTCGCCATCTCGTATTGGTTTGCTTTTGGATCTCCCAATTAAGACACTCGAACAGATTGTCTACTTCGCAGCGTATATTGTAATCAACGTAAACGAAGAAATGAAGGAACAGGCAGATAACGAGCTGACTGCATCAATGGATCAGCGTAAAAAACAGATCAAGAGTGAGTACGACACAGCAAAAAAACAGCTTCAAGAAAGCTCTGCATCGCGTGACCAAATGGATGCTCTCGATGCAGAATTTGCGAATAAAATGGATTCTATAAAAGCAAACCACAAAGAAGCGCTCGATGACCTGAAAAAGCTTCACGTTGGAGGAGTTCTTTCAGAGCTCAAGTTCCGTGAAATGAACATGAAGTTCGGACATGTGTTCAGGGCTGGAACAGGTGCAGAATCATTGAAGGAGATCATTGCAAACATGAACCTTCCACAAATGGTTGAAGAGTTACAGGAAGCTCGAAAGACAAGTAGCGGACAGAAGCTTAAGAAGATTATGAAGCGTATCAAGCTTGTATCATCACTTGATAAAGCAGGAATCAAGCCAGAATGGATGGTGCTTAATCGTCTTCAGATTATCCCACCGGATCTTCGTCCGATGGTTCAGCTTGATGGTGGTCGCTTTGCTGCATCAGACCTTAACGACTTGTACCGACGTGTTATCAACCGTAATAACCGTCTAAAGAAGCTGATGAGTATTGGAGCTCCAGAAGTTATCTGCCGCAATGAAAAGCGCATGCTTCAAGAGGCGGTCGATACCTTGTTGAATAACTCAGCCAGGGCCGGAAAGACACTCTTCACTGCAGGAGACAGGCGTAAACTCCGTTCTCTTTCAGATATGCTTAAGGGTAAGCAAGGACGATTCCGTCAGAACTTGCTTGGTAAGCGTGTGGACTACTCTGGACGATCAGTGATCGTTGTTGGGCCACACTTGAAACTTTCACAATGTGGACTTCCAAAGGGAATGGCAATGAAGCTCTTTAAGCCATTCGTTATTGGACGTGTTATTCGTGACGAACTTGCACACAACGTCAAGGGCGCAGAACGCCTTGTTCAGGAAGGAGGAAAAGAAGTATGGGATATCCTTGAAGATGTTATCCGCGACCGTCGAGTACTCCTCAACCGTGCGCCAACACTTCACCGTCTTGGTATTCAGGCTTTCCAGCCACAGCTTATTGAAGGTCTTGCAATCCAGCTTCACCCACTCGTGTGTGCAGCGTTCAACGCGGACTTCGATGGAGACCAAATGGCTGTTCACGTACCGCTTTCAGATAAAGCACAGAAAGAAGCAAAGGAATTGATGGCTGCAAATACAAACCTCATCAAGCCATCTGCTGGAGAACCGGTGATCAACCCATCACAAGATATGGTGCTTGGTTGTTACTTCCTTACTCGTGCACACAGAGGAAAGAAGGGGGAAGGAATGGTATTTGCCAACCCAGATGATGCAATCTTGGCACATGAACATGACATCATCGACCTTCAGGCATACATCAAGGTTCGAATGAAAAATGCAGAAGGTGAAACAGAAATGGTCGAGACATCTGTTGGACGTTTGATTTTCAATACAATCATCCCAGAAGAACTTCCATTCTTTAATGAAACAATGAAGAAAAAGGTTCTTTCAAACCTTGTTGCGGATTCCATCCGTCTTGCAGGAGACCTAAAAACAGTGAAACTTGCAGATGACCTCAAGGACATGGGGTTCAAGTATGCAACAAAGTCTGGTGTCTCTATTGCACTTTCAGACATGGTTGTACCACCTGAAAGAGACGAAATCATCGAAGCAGCAGGAGAAAAAGTACGTCTTATCAACAATAACTTCTGGAAAGGTCTTGTGACTGCAGAAGAGCGCTACAATCATGCGATTAAAGTTTGGGCAGAAGCAAAGAACGACGTTTCAACTGTTATGATCAATACTTTCCTCAAACTGGAAGAAAATGACATTTCATACGTTATCGACTCTGGAGCTCGTGGTAACTGGGGGCAGGTCACACAGCTTTCTGGTATGAAGGGACTCGTAGCAAACCCATCTGGTCGAACAATCGAATTGCCAATTCAAAGTAACTTGAAAGACGGATTCTCCGTTCTTGAATACTTTATCGCGACTCACGGAGGACGAAAGGGTAAGTCCGATACTGCGCTTAAGACAGCGGAAGCTGGTTACCTTACACGTCGTCTTGTTGATGCGGTGCAGGATCTCTTGGTACGAGAAGAGGACTGTGGATCAGATCAGGTTCACATGATAACTCGCGTTGATAGCGAACGAATCGGTGAAAAATTCGAGAGCCGTATCTTCGGTCGTATGCTTGCTGCAGACTTGATGCATGGTAAAGAAGTCATCGGAAAGCGTAACGAAGAAATTGGCGCTGTGATGATTAAAGAAATCTCTGAAAAGAATGTATCAGAAATGCCAGTTCGATCTCTTATGACATGTAAGACACGTCGTGGAGTATGTCGAAAGTGTTACGGTTGGGACCTTGGTAACAACTCTATGGTTGAGCAAGGAACACCAGTTGGAATCATCGCTGCGCAATCTATCGGAGAACCAGGTACACAGCTTACGATGCGTACGTTCCACATGGGAGGAGTAGCGGAAGGTGCGGATATTACACAAGGTCTTACACGTGTTGAAGAGCTCTTCGAGGCACGTAGCCCACGTACACCAGCTATCCTTTCAGATATCTCTGGAAATGCGAAGGTATCGCGCAGTGGTAACCGAACAGTTGTTCACATCATGGAAACAGAGAAGGGTGAAAACACATACCTTATCCCAACTGGTTACGAAGTGATGCTGAAAAAAGGTGATGACGTTAAAGAGCGAACAGTTATCGCTAAAGCAACAACAGACAAATCTACTATTAAGGCAAAGATTGCAGGAAAAGTATCTTCTGTTGAAAATGGAATTGTAAAAGTGAAGCATGCAGAGCTTCAAGAGCGAACATACGAGTTTGGTCCACGTGAGTCTCTCCTTATTAAGAACACAGATACTGTAAAGATGGGACAACCGATCAACCTTGGTCACTATGACCTTCAGGACCTTCTTGCAAAACAGGGTAGTTACGCTGTGGAAAACTACATTGTTCAAGAGGTACAGGGTATCTACGCTTCTCAAGGACAGACAATTAACGATAAGCACTTGGAGATCATCGTACGAAAAATGTTCTCAAAGGTACGTATCATCGATGCAGGAGATACATCATTCCTATCCGGTGAAACTGCTGA
Source organism: Candidatus Peregrinibacteria bacterium CG10_big_fil_rev_8_21_14_0_10_42_8 (assembly GCA_002772815.1). Lineage (GTDB taxonomy): Bacteria > Patescibacteriota > Gracilibacteria > Peribacterales > Peribacteraceae > UBA2170. The sequence continues at coordinate 801 of PFDQ01000053.1, read as the reverse complement.
CTACGGAGATGTAAACTTCGAAAACGAGCAGATTGCAGTGAAGGGTGGTATCCAAGCGACATACGAACAGCTTCTCCTCGGTATTACTCGTGCAGCACTTGCAACAGATAGCTGGCTCGCAGGAGCATCCTTCCAGGAAACAATCCGTGTTCTTGTTGAAGCATGTACAACACGTAAGGTTGATGCGCTTCAGGGGCTTAAGGAAAATGTTATTATCGGTCGCTTGATTCCAACAGGGCAAGTCTACAGAGATCGCTTCGTTGGTGGAGAATACGACGAAAATGGCGAACGCTCTCAGGGTCTATCTGTTGATGAACAAGAGAAAGCAGCATCAAAGAGGCAGGCTATCGAGGATGGCGAAGTAGTTGAATAAAAATTGTATACAATAGAGAAATGAAGTCCGCTCACGCGGACTTTTTTTATGGAATATGCAAATTCTCTGCAAAAAAGGCTTTACTCCAGCCTTTCGAGTCATTACTATTTGTGCGCCTTGATTCGTAGCTGCGATAAATGTAGCTGATCGGGCGTTTCTCTCATATTATTATGCCTACAATCAACCAACTTATTCGTAAAGGACGAACTGACAAGACTCGTAAGTCTAAAGCACCTGCCCTCCAATATGGGTGGAATGCGCTCAAAATGCGTAACGTGCCTATGGCAAAAGGATCACCATTTCGTCGTGGAGTATGTATCAAAGTAACAACAATGACACCAAAGAAGCCTAACTCTGCTCTTCGTAAGATTGCCCGTGTTCGTTTGACGAATGGTCACGAAGTAAAGGCATACATTATGGGAGAAGGA
>PFDQ01000016.1 GCA_002772815.1 Candidatus Peregrinibacteria bacterium CG10_big_fil_rev_8_21_14_0_10_42_8 | reverse complement strand
TGGGGTTTAGATATGTCATAGGAACAGTGTAGGAAATGAAGTCCTAAACTGTCGGATTTATTGGGGCTTAGTATATTTGTCATAACACCTATTATTGACATACACTATTTTTAGTTTATAGTTCTTTACCATGCAAAAAACCACACCAGAATGGTGCCAATGGCTACATGAGCAATCTGACATTGAGCCTAGAACAGCAAAACTCCTTAGGCAAATGGAATATCTGAAAGCGATTCCCCCTGCAGTAGAGACGATGCGAAACATCAATCATACATTGGTGCGAGAACTGTGTAATCTCCAAAAGGGTTGGGGTGACAGAGATTGGTTTATTTACCACTATCATGCAAATGATAGTGCGAGCCTTGATCCTGAAGCTCACCTAAAGGCAAGAAAAAGAAGGGTAGATTACATAGATTTTCGTAAGCATTGCAGACGTGTCTGCACATACATGGATGCATATTTTCTAAAGCTCAATATCCCTTTGAACGATTCTTATGGAAGAGAACTGGAAAAACTCTTTGGAGCCAAGGGGCAAGCAGACGCAGCAATGGCAATTATTCAGAATGCAGTATTTACCAGACTAGCTGCAGAAGAAATGCTTCATTTATGTGGAGAAGAAGAAGTATTAGAGCTTCCTGGTATGCAATCTTTTACGGAGAGGAAACTGGTCTTTGCTGCTGCAGATGATGTGTGGTAAATCCAATTTGACTTTTGCACTTCTTAAGAGTGAAATACTTAACTATGACAATACCAACTCCTGAAGCCATTCGCAGTAAGTCTTCAAGTGTTGATAGTGTATTTGCACGGGCAATTGAAATGCAGAGACAACATACACCACTTGATGAAGTGGTCGCAGTGATAGAAAAGAGCAAACATCGTGCGCTCGAATTTATTCAACCAGTTCTGGCAGCAATAAAATCTGAAGACCCAAAAAATCGTGAAAATCTTTCTGCAGAACAACTTCTTGCAAATACAGAACTATTACAACGTTTCCGTGCAAAGTTTGCAGATCTATTTCAAATAAAGCTCAATCGAAATCCAACTACTGTCGAACAAGGCAGAATAATAGACCCAATAGCATCGACAAAAGCGATACTTATTGGTGCTGCAATACACGCTACTTCTTCAGAGACATCGCAGTCAGAATCCACGTAGTATACGCAACTGCACTTCCTTCCCATGCATGCAAGAAGAGTGCTGCAATGCAGATACCCACAAATGGAAGCAGTGCATACGGACTACGACGAAGCTTAAGTAATACAAAAGTAATGAGTGTTACAAAAAGTATAAATCCAAGAACTCCCATCTCGACTCCTATTTGAAGATACCAGTTTTCCGGAAGAAGTGGACAATGACACTCACGCCCTACTGGCTGTACTTGAACATCACCTGTAAAAACACACAGGTCTGACCTGTCCTCTGCCCATGATGCATCACTACCTTCTGGAAGATGTACACAGGCATCACTGACTCTATTGCTTGCAGGCCCTGCTGTTCCAAGGCCGAGCCCAAGGGGGTTTTCCTTTATAATAGATAATGCTTCGAGTGGTCGACGAAGGTGGTCGCTACTGGATGCACTACGAACAATGATATCGGGTGCATAAGAATATAACGTAATGAATGCAATACACGCTGCACTGAAGAGTCCAACAAGAGCGCTATAAAATACTTTTCTTGGGAGTCCTTTCCAAAGAACCATAAGCAAAATAACACCTGATGCAATCCATGCAGAGCGAGAAAAAGTTAGAACGAGTGCAATAAATATCAGTGCTACGGCAAGCTTTTTTCGCTGGAGAAGTGCAATACTAAATGGGATAAGAAGCCACAGACCAAGCTGATTTGGACCACTCATTGTTGATTGAATACGCCTAACTCCAAGGGACTCGATATGTTGAAATGCAGCAAGTGGACCACTAGGAACATACAATGAATGCAAATCGCTATACCCAAAAGCGGTAAAGAGTGACGCAGGAAGCAGTAAGGATGCAATACCAAAAGCTGCAACAAGAGTTCCCGCAATTAACAAGGTTGATACGAGTGTCTCTCGAAATACATCCGACCAATCAACACGTCGAAGAATAACAAACGCAACAAGAGGAAGAAAATCGTATTTAAATCCAAATGCATACAGCTTCCAATTTCCGTGTGTCATTCCTGTGACAACAAGTGATAAAACGATCATTCCGAGTATTAGCCAATCGAATAAATCAAGCTTCAGAAACGTTCTTCTCTGCAAAATCTCTTTACAAGCGATCGAAAGAATTAGTATCAAGAGCCCTTCTTTCCACAGAGCAAAACTCGTCAGTGGTGCTTGCCCAGGTCCTGCAAAAAATTTGGTACCAAATGTCACCAAAAAGGCATGAAATGGCAGAAAGGCCAGCAAGAAAAGAGTCAAATGTTGGCGAAGGGATTGAAGCATTGAAGAAGTATTATGGGGCAAGTATTAAGTATTATAGGTCTAGATCACACGATATTCTCCCTTAATACATAATACCTCATACTTAATACTTATAAACCAATTCTCTCTTCCTCTGCTCTAAAGATATCTCCTTTAGACATCACGCCTTCCACAGCATCGATACATTTACTACTCACATTCTCTCCGTAGATCTTTGGCTTTGCTCTCATATCTGCGTTATCCCATGCATACTCCACCATCTGTTTGATAAGACTTCCATCTATTGGCGGTGCAATAAGGTTGCCTCCGTTAATAGCAGATTCTGGTCTATCAGAACCAAAGCGCAGAGTGACACACGGAACACCCATGACGTTCATCTCTTCTTGCATCGATCCACTATCTGTCGCACATACTGCAGCCCTGCTCATTGCAGCAATAACGTCCACGTACTCTGCCCACACTGGGCTATAGACAAAATTGTCGTAGTCCTTCGCCATTTGGTCTATCTCATCTTTGAGTCCAAAGTTTTTGAGCGCAGATTCTGTCTTAAACAGTGAAATCAAGAGAACCTTTCGACCATCTTCAATAAGCATTTTCATTGCGTCATAGATAGCACGGAATCGCTTTTCATTAGAACAGTTCTCACCTCTATGAATGCAAAAACGAACAAAATTCCCATCGGCAAGTTCTGGATGTTTCTCAAAAATTGTTGAATCTTTTGCTCTCTCCAATGCTTCATGCGTTGCATCTGCAACACTGTTTCCAACAACGAAAATACGATCCTCCGAGAATCCTTCGCTAATCATAAACTCACGATCAAGCTCTACAGGAGCAAGATGAATACCAGTTCCAGCCTCTGCACAGCGAGTATTGAACTGCTCTGGAAAAGGTTCTTGTGATCCTCGTTCCCAGTTATTTCTATCTTGTAAAAATGTATGCCACGCAGCAGAGTCAAACCCATCATCACCAAGTCCGAACTCCGAAAATTTTGGTGTCAGTGTGCGAATACCTGCCTCTACATGAACCGATGCCGCGCGATGACAGTACCCTGCATTTGCCGCTGCCATACATGTTGTCGTATCTCCATGAACATACGGAATCACTGTCTTCCCCTTTTCTTTCAATTCTCCAATAACATGACCAAGTCGTCCAATAATCTGGCTGACCACTTCGTGAGCTGCTCCTCGCACGTTCAAATTAAAATCTGGCTGTACGCCAAATTCCTTCAACATTCCTCCAGACAAATTCTCGTCGTAATGCTGGCCAGTATGCCCAAGAATCACCAAATGACCTCTATTCCTTAGTTCTCTATACAATGGAATCTGCTTAATAATATCTGGCTTCGTTGCAATCATTATCAAATGAACAAACTCACTACGTTCAGCAGCGATCTCATCGTAGAACCCCTCTGATAGATATGTAATCTCTTGCATGTGTAACGACAGAATAGCGAAAAAAGATCTCCTGACCAGTTAAAGATTCTCTGTTTCTATACCGTCCCCTCCTCTACTTTTGCTTCTTGCAGAGAGGCACCCTTCGTCACAATTCCTTCAACATGCAGTATTTCATGGCTAACAACTCTCTCACCATCAAAACGATAAATATATGGCGTACAAAGACCAATCTCAAGTGATGCAGTCACTTCTGGGGTAAGTCCTTCTAAATTTTTTACAATAGGTCGCAAACTATTGCCATGGGCAGCTACGATCACTGTTTTTCCCGCGACGAGATGTGGCAAAATATATTGTGTGAAAAATGGCCATGTACGATGTTCACAATCTGCCATACTCTCTCCATGTGGTGGACGCGTATCAAAACTTCTGCGCCAGAGTTGCACTTGCTCTTCTCCATGCTTCTCTACCGTTTCTGCTTTATTAAGGCCCTGCAAATCCCCATAATGACGCTCATTTAACGCAGAATCACACACAACTTCTGGGGTTTGCCCAAGCTCCTTTAAGATAATACTAAGTGTTTCTGTCGCACGTTCAAGACGAGATGTGAATGCAATATCAAACGTAAAATCCTTCAAGGCTGCTGCTGCGAGTACAGCATCTTTCTCTCCACGTTCTGTGAGAGGAATATCTGTCCAACCCGTAAATCTGTTTTCAAGATTCCACTGAGATTGACCGTGTCTGATCGCAATAAGAGTTCCCATAACCAAAGATTACCTTTATTTCTTCTCTAATCCAAATTTTGCTATACTTCAGACCTGATGGAAATAAACAAACTCTCTCGCCGGCGATTTATGCACACTGTCATATGGGGTGTTATGGCTAGCATCATTGTTGTTGGCAGCGCTGCAGGACTTGGAAGAGCTACAAAAAACTTCACGAGCGCACTCACCGACAAGCCAGATGTTGCCATCTACCTTCTCCTTCCTGAAGAAGAAATTCATAAAACAACAGTCCTGCGCGATGGGGAAACAGAGAAGCATTATCTCGCTGAAACAAAAGATGGACCAAAACTTGTTATCCTTAAAATGGGAGAAAAGGAATGGTACGTCTCAAGTATCGAATCACTTCGAGAGTAAAACCTGTAGAGGGAAAACAACAACAGCATTCCACATTCGCCCAATTCGCGTAGGTTGCTGAAAGAGTCTCCATAACCATTCCAGTCCACATCGCTGCATACATTTCGGCGCTCTTTTGATGCGACCAGACAAAAAATCAAATGTACCACCAACACCGATTGCAACTCTTACTGAAACTAAATTCATAAGGTACTGATTAATCCACAGCTCTTGTGCTGGTGCTCCATATGCAACAAGCAAAATCTTCGTCTCAGAATCATTTATTCTTGTGATGATCTCTGGTGCATCACTAGACGATGGGGAACCTTCGTATGTGCCAGCAACAGTAAGGTTTGGATTGATCTTCTGTAATGCCTCTGCAGCTTTTTTCCCTGCTCCTTTATATCCGCCAAGAAAAAATACAGACTGATCTTTCGAGAGTCTGCGACATAATTTTTCTGTGAAATCGACCCCCGTCACACGCTCTGGTAGAACCTGTCCTTTACGTTTTGCAGCCCATAATAAACCTGTGGAATCTGGAATGTTTAATGCAGATGTCTGAAGCACAGCCTTAAATGCAGAGTTCTTCTGTGCGACAAGAAGCATTTCATTATTTGGTGTTGCAATATGATGTTTTTCACCATCATCAAGAAACGCAAGTGCGTACTTCAATGCTTCGTGCATTGTGACTGCATCAATGGGAACACCAAGAATTTCTACTCGTTTCATATACCTATCCTACCCAACGACTTGCAATCTTCACAGTGCTAGATCACTATTCGTATATGAAAAAGTGGACATCATACCTTTTAGCTTCATCTAGCATCCTCTGTATAGGGTGTGCACCAGTTGAACAAGTGCCAGAACAAAAGGTATCCCAAGAAAAGCAATCAGAAGAAGTTGGCGAAGAAGCCGCAATAAAAACAGAAAAGACTGAAGACTTATCTATTGTTGAACGACTACTGCCTACAGGTTTTATTGAAATTGGAAGTAGAGACGCGCCAATAGTTCTCATGATGTTCACCGAACACCACTGCAGATACTGTAAAGAATTTTATGCAGAGCATTTCCCAATGCTCTATCAAGACTACATAGAACAAGGGAAAGTACGGCTACAAATTGGGATACTCCCGCTAAGGAAGTATCTTCAGAGTGAGAACGCAGCAATGAGCCTTCTCTGCGCAGCGACCCAAGGGAAAGGTATTCCAATGCACGAACTCCTATTCGAAGTTGGCGCAAAAGACAAAGAAGCGCAGCTAGACCTCGCGGCATCTCTGGAGTTAGATAGCGAACTATTCAGCCAATGTCTCGACAGCCCAGATACTGCACGTACTTTGGAACGAGAAAAATCTCTCGCTCGCAGTCTCGATGTCACTCTTGTGCCAACATTCTTTTTAAATGGCGAAAAATCCGTCGGACTCCCATATTATGCGGATTTGAAGGGGATGATAGAGGAAGGCATTTGATCGTATTCCCCTCTCCCCTCAGGGGAGGAGTTAGGGGTGGGGGCGTACAACACGTATCAATTTTACCCTATTACTTGCACCGCTGAGCATTTTGATATGCTCTTTTGTGACGCCAAACTCGTCTGCCAAGTATCGCTTTAGCTCTGCATTTGCTTTTCCATTTTCTGGTATAGCTGCGACATGTATTTTTACACTCTCATCATCCATAATACTTTGTACAGCAGTTTGCGCCATTCCACTGCGCACTCGTACATAAAACTGCACCGTGCCCTTTTGCCGGAATTCAGCTTTCAAATCAGTGAGCATACTTATGAAAGGTTAGCACGCCGCCACTTTTCTATCTCTGCATGGTGACCAGAAAGTAGTACATCTGGCACCTTGATATCACGGAAGACATCTGGCCGCGTATAGTGAGGATACTCCTTTTTGCGATCAAGCTCTGCACTGTGACTCTCTTCGTGTGCGGAAACTTCTTTTCCAAGAACACCAGGGATATGACGAGCAATAGTGTCTATCAGCACCATCGCAGGAAGCTCACCTCCTGTTAAGACATAATCACCAATACTAATTTCTTCATCAATCCATCCTCCTTCAACAATGCGCTGATCGATTCCTTCATAATGACCACAAAGAAGAATGAGTCTTTCAGTATTCGATGCGAGAGTCTCTACCTTTTCCTGCTTAAGAGTCTCACCACGAGCAGAAAGATACACTCTATGCGCTGTACGCTCATCCATGGCCATAACGTCCTCTATTGCTGAAACAATAACGTCAACACGCATCACCATACCCGCTCCACCACCGTATGGCTCATCATCTGTTTGCTTGTAATTACCCAGTCCCCAATCTCGAATATCATGCGTATGTACTTCAAGAATTCCACTATCTCTTGCACGACCAATAATGGATTCCGTAAGTGGTCCCTCGAACATGCCGGGAAAAAGTGTGATGATATCGATTCTCACGCTAAGATAGTATAGATCATGTCCAAGATATCTGTCCTTCTTCCAACATACAAGCCGCGTCCTCTGCATCTTACAGAGACGCTAGAGGGGCTACGCGCGCAAACCGAAACAGATTGGGAGTGTATCATCTGCGATGAGCCAACAGAGATCGATACACATGCCATCGTGATGGAATACCTTGTAGATGAGCGAATTCAATTCCATAAAAATAAAAAGTGCCTTGGCATAGGCGGCAACTGGAACCAGTGTCTTACAAAAGCAACGTCGCCAACGACTGCGTTTCTTTTTCAAGATGATGTATGGGAGCCGTCCTACCTAGAAACTGCATTAGATATCTTTGAAACACACCATAGTGTGGGCTTTATATCTATGAACCACCGATACCAACATGATGATGACCTCTGGACGAAAGATGGCTATCACATTCTTGATAAGATTAAAGAAGACGTTCTCCGACCAGGAATGTGGAGCAAGGAAGAATTTCTGACGATGTGGCTAGAGCGAAATATGCATCCAAACCTCATAGGTGAGCCGTCATTTGTTGTGATTAGAAAATCTGTGACTGATGAAGTAGGCACATTTGATGAGCACATGGTCCAGTTCCTCGATGTTGAATACTGGCTAAGATGCCTCCAAGTAACAGACTGGTTCTATGAAGATACAATCCAAGGAAGATTCCGTGTACATGGAGATGCAGCAAGTTTTCAAAATAATAGCTCTGGAAACGGGTTATACGACAGGCTGACCTGCTACGAAAGGCTAATTAAAGCGCTAGATGGGCCAATAAAACAGCTCGCTATCCACTCTCGAAACCGATCTGTCGAGGACATGATTAAGAAATTCCTGATGAGGGTAAAAAAAGGAAAAGGAACATCCTCTCAAGGAAGCAGCAGAGTGATAAAATTTGTCATTCTTCACCCAATTATCGTGACAAATGGCTTTATGAAGGTGATATATAGAAGATTGTTAAATAAGTAAAAATATGTTATAATATACTTATGAATAAAGACAACGTTCTCAAAATATTTCGTGATAATAAAGGTAGAACTGGTCATCCAGATGAAGAAGGCCAATTTACTGAGCTAGAAATATTAGAAGGTGTACTGGACGAATCAGAAATAGAGAGCATTCAACAGATTACCGAAGACGACATTTGGGAAATGCTTGATGATGTAGAGCTATCAGATGAAGAACTTGCTAAAAAATATCCAGAATCAAATGAGTTTATGCCTTCAACATTTCCTCGCCTTTATAACAAAAAGGATAACGAAGTCGCTTAATTGTATTTCCCTACTCTTCACATGGAAAACCCAAACACACCTAAGGGCTCAGACGAGGTACTTAATGTACTTGGAAAAAAGTCTGCCATTGGGAAGATTCAAAAAAAGACACATGACGATGTTGAAAATATCGATGTTGTCTAAACAAACTCTTTCAGCAAATCTGAAACATCCGTAATTGCCACCTCTTCTACAGGGGTGGTTTTAATATTCTGCCGAGGGATCAGGCGTTCATAGAAATGTGGGATGTCTTCAGTTTGATACAAGATTCCACATGCAACCTTCGCTGATGTATCGCATGCAAGTTTCTTTCCTGCTTCAAGATCTTTCGGGCTATGTCCTTCTGCATTTGCATCGTAACAATGCTCAA
>PFDQ01000042.1 GCA_002772815.1 Candidatus Peregrinibacteria bacterium CG10_big_fil_rev_8_21_14_0_10_42_8 | reverse complement strand
GCGCCAGCGACCAAATTGTCTCGGATGGCTGGGGCGGAGGGATTCGAACCCCCGAATGCTGGTACCAGAAACCAGTGCCTTACCACTTGGCGACGCCCCATAATCTACCGTCTGCAGTATATCGCTCGCGCGGAGGAATTCAATGCATTACACTGTCTTATATGCATAAAATCATCCCTATTTTTGTCGTATTCTTCGATATTGTTCTCATCCTACTATCAACAATGCTCCTGCTCTCGGTGGTAGGGCTCAGTGTCATGGCATTTGATGCAGGCGAGACAGCAGCGGCATGGGTATTTTTCGCTACTATGTGTATGATATGTATTGGCTTACTGGGCAGCGCTTTATATCTTGGCTACAAAAATTTTCGAAGGAAGAAATATCTACAGTCGTTACTTGGAAGTGGATTGCCACTGATTGCCTTTGGTGCTTTCCAATCTTTTCTTCAGGTATTGTATTAGCTGTATAAAATATGTGTACAAAAAGACTAGCTACCAGAAGCGATAACTAGTCTTTCATCGTATGAATAAAAAATGTATACATCAATCAGTACATCCTAGATCGTAGAAGTCTCCAGAGTACGTATGTTTGTCTGTAGCTTCTTCAATAATAGGTTCAGATCGTATCTCTTCTTGAACAGAGTTAATAGATTCGGTTGGTTGCACTATTTTGGCACCTAGTCTTCTACCCATATCTGCGCGTTCTTGGTTATTAAATATACTTCGTTCGTTTTCTACTTGATTGTTTTCCATGGGATAAAAAAGAAAATAAATAAAAAAGAAACTCCGGCTTGGAAGGGGAGTTCGTACGTGAGAGTGAAACCTAATTATGCACGCAACCGCCCTTCCGCCATAAGGCAGACGAGGTTGAGCTTAATAATAAGATTCTGGTGAGTCATTGACTCTATCATAATTAAAAATTACTTCTTTGCAATAGAAATACTCTGCATAGGTTTTCTCGCTGTTGCCTTAATGTCGTCCTCTTCAATGGTTGTGCCAATGTGCCTTGCAATCTTTGCTCTCCAGTCGTCTGGAACTCGTTTCCATTCTGCAATGCCGCCCATTGGTTTGATGACATCGTAATATTTGTCTTTAGTATATGAAGAGAGCAGTTGGCCAGGTTCTAGTGTTGTCACGGTATCGTTATCAAAGATAACGTATTGGTATTCTTGCGCCTGTTCGTTGTAGGATTTATAGAATGCAATGAGGTGCCACGATGAGCGATGTTTGTGCTCTTCTAAAGTGTTACCTTCAGTAGAAGGTGCACGCTCTCCATCTGGCCATAATCCAAGAAGGTACATCTTCTTTCCATGACGTGTTCCTACTTCACATGCAAATTCTGCGAATCCATTACAGGGTGCTTTCCAGTTATGTTCCTGTAAAGACTGTGGGCTATAGGCGTAACTACTAAGGAAGGTCCATGGTGTCATAGGGAAATATCCTGAACTGTTTTTCTTGAGGAATGCTTCGTACCTTTCATCAGAGTCTAGACTATCAATAATCTCATTAATAGGATCATCAGGGAAAAGTAGATCATTTCTCTTAATCGATACGTATTGTACGTATGACGGTCCTTGGTATTGAACAATAGGTGTTGGTTGCTCGACTTCTTTATTGAGAATAAATGGAGTTTCTGCAATGGTCGCAAGAATGAGGATTTGAGTAGCACGTCGTATATTTTTTAGAGATGTGGGAACAAAGCTTTGTTTGTCAGGAGTGATGTTTGGGTGATCATTATTGTCTGAATGTAATTCTAAAAAAAGGCGCTCAGGACTGACTGCACTATTCCAGTCAGCCTCAAACACAGTATTGCTCTGCATAAGAAGTATACTATTCCTAGGGTGATCACATATGCAAGAATCTTTTTTAGCCCAAGACTAAGCTAAAACAGATCCATCAAACGCAGTAACCTGCACGTCAGCATTACGTGTAATGTTTCCAGCGACTTGTGCTGTTATTCCTCCGTTTTTCAGTTCTGTGATGACCGTATCGACATCTGCTGCATCGACAATAACCAACATCCCATTTCCCATATTCCATGTTTTGTATGCTTCATTGATTGATACATTACCAAGTTCTATTAAGTCTTTTAGTGCATCATGTGGAGCAAAGAGGTTATCAAGAATAGCACCTGTGCCAGATGCTTTGAGTGTTCGCTTCAAGTTTTCTGCAATGCCACCGCCAGTAACATGAGCGATTCCTTTTATATTCACTTTACGCTCTTCGCCATGTCGGCCAAGAAGACGCAGTAGTGCACCGTGATAAATAACACTCGGAGTAAGCATAATCTTGCCCCATGTTTGCCCACGCCATACTTCATTAAACCAGTTTGGACCTTGAGTGTCTTTGAGGATTTTACGAATGAGACTAAAGCCATTACTTCGTGCAACACCAGACTGAAGTGCAATAACAACGTCTCCTTCTGCAATATTCTTTCCGTCAATAACTTTGCCTTTTGCGACAATGCCGACAGATGTTGCATTCCACACAGGGGAATTTACGGCACCTGGTACTTCTGCTATTTCCCCTCCCGGGATAACAATCTGCTGTTCAATGCATGCTTTTGCGAGCCCTTCTAGTAACGAGTCTATCATCTGATTATCCACAAAGCTGACATCAAGAGTATTGCTGACAGAGATAACTTCAGCTCCTGTACAGATGGCATCATCCACCACCATTGCAAGGAGGTCATAGCCAATGGTGTCAAAAGTGTTCATTGCGAGAGCAAGATCCATCTTTGACCCTGTTCCATCATCATTCTGGACGAGGAAGAAATCACCCATATCAAGCATTCCTGCAAAGCCACCATCTTCTGTAACAGCTGCACCTATTTTGCCTGATCGGCTAGCAAATGTAGATTTTGCATGCGTGTACGCAATACGCGATGCGTCATTCCCTGCCTCTATGTCGACTCCAGAGTCTTTGTAGCTTGTCATGGCCGAAGTATAGCCTTAATCTGGGTCTAATGAAAAATGGATTCATGATTAGGCTCGTTCTCCTCGTTGTGTGTGCAGCAAACATGTATGCGGCATATATCTTCTTTATGACGCCAAATATCGTGGCAGATATCTTCCAATTGCCACCGCTTGACAATGTTCATCAGTATCTCACAATGATTATTGGAGCATTGTTTTCAGTATTTGGACTTGGTGCACTTCTGGCATTTGCAAGGCCACGAAAATATGGATCGATCATTATCATGCTTCTCTTGATGCATTTTATGATTTTCTTAATCGATGTCATTGTGCTTTCTAGAGTGCAGATGCCATGGAAAGCAGTATTACCAGAAATGGTATATTTCCTTATTGTCTCTACTGCACTTGTGAGGTGGTATCCTACAGGAGGGGATAACGGAAAGAAGAAAGCGGAAAAAGAAGCAAAGGAGTCACAGGAAACACAGGATGCAAAGGAGTCACAAGATTCAAAAGAGTCAAAAGATTCAAAGGGAACAGAGGAGTTATAAGAATAGGTCTGTTGATCTACGACGCTATTCCTGTCACTTTTACTTTCCTCTTTGCAGTCGTTGTAGTCTTCGCAGTCTTCATCGTTTCTATACTTTCCTTTCGAGAATACTTTCCAATGCTATCACGAACAATTTCACCATCAACAAGCTGAATCACACGAGGCTTGAGGGCATCGACAAGTCCAGAGTCGTGCGTTGCAATGATAATAGTTGTTCCACTGTCATGGATTTGCTGGAAGAGCTTCATAATGTTAACGGATTGATCTGGGTCTACATTTCCAGTTGGTTCATCTGCAAGAATAATCATTGGATCGTGCACAATTGCTCTTCCAATTGCAGTACGAGCTTTCTCTCCACCTGAAAGAGCATTTGGTAGTGTATGTGCGTGTTTGGTCAGGTCGACAAGTTCAAGGACTTTTCGTACACGTTTTTCGATATGATCGTCTGGTGCACCACACACTTCGAGAGGAAATGCGATGTTTTCTGAGACTGTTCTATTGCTTAAGAGTTTGTAATCTTGAAAGACTATGCCAAGTTTTCGACGAAACATTTGGAGTGCTATCGGTGGAATAAGCCGAAGATCAACACCATCAACTTCTATCTTTCCCTTTGTAATATCTTCTGCCCCAGTTAAGAGATGAAGAAGGGTCGATTTCCCTGCACCACTAGGCCCCGTAATACAGACGAACTCTCCTGGGTCAACGCGAAACGAAATATCACTGAGGACTTTTGTTTTTCCATAAGTCTTTGATGCACCCTTAAGTTCGATCATGGGTATCAGTATAGCGATCTACTTCCACAAAATCACATAGATCTCGTTGCTTCGATCGCGAGAAGCTTGCACAGACGTTATTTTAACTTTTTTCCATTTCTCTTTGCACTCAGTAATAAAGTCGTCAAAGTCTGCACCTCGAAGCACTTTAAGGATGCACTTACCACCTGGGCGGAGTATCTGCTGGGCAGTTTCAACTACTGCTTGGCTGAGCTCGATTGATTTCCATTGGTCGACATCGCGAATACCGCTCGTCTTCGGAGCAAGGTCTGAAATAATGAGATCGACAGTTTCTGGAACGATCTTCTGTATAGCTTCGATGTTTGTAATATTTTCGACATATGTTTCCACATTATCGATAGGGGCAATCTCTGTTAAGTCTATGCCAATGACTCTGCCTTTCGAACCAACTTCCTCAGCTGCATACTGTAACCAACTTCCAGGTGCTGCACCGAGGTCGAGTACTGTCATGCCAGAGCGAATAATATGAAACTTATCATCAAGTTCCATGAGCTTATAGACAGAGCGTGCACGGTACCCTTCTTCGGCAGCGCGCCGAGACCATTTGTCGTTGGGGATATATCGTTTTGGCATTAGGTAATAGGCTGAAGTTTTGGTGTTCCAGTGCTACGTGGATACTTCTCACTTGTTGGAGATGTTTTTTTAAAAATAAGTAACTGTCTTTTCCCCCAATCTTTTGGAAGTTCATACTCGTAAGACTTTTCTAAATGACATGAAAGCTCTGCACGAGCAAGGAGAGACTCTTCGAGTTCTGTATCAACTTTCATGCTTTTCCATGCAACGAAGTATCCACCAGGCTTGACGAAAGGACTACAGTACTCAAGAAGAACATTTAATGGGGCAACTGCCCTTGCAGTAACAATATCATAGTGGTTTCTGTGTTGTTGTTTTCGTCCTTTTTCTTCGCATCGCCCAGAAAGCATTCGTACATTTTCTATACCAAGAGCATCTTTCATCCGCGTGATAGCATCAAGTTTCTTCTGGGTAGAATCAAGCCCTGTACATTGCGTATCTGGTAGGCAAATCGCAAGTGGAAGGAGGGGGAAGCCACCTCCAGTACCAACATCTAAAATTGTTATGTCTTTTTTATGGAATATCTCAAGATCAAGCGCAACAACGCTATCGAGTATATTTCCAATCCAGACGGAATCTTCATCTCGAAGAGCAGAAAGGTTTAATTTCGTATTTTCCTCCAGAAAGACATTTTTGAGGTCTTCGAGCCGTTGTTGTTGATCTTCTGTAATCATAGTGTCAAACTTGAAGAAGCTTAGCGCTCTATGCGAGGACACTCTACTAACTACTCATCATTCTTATGCCACACGGAAAGCGAATCGCCGAACTTCTTATAGATATTGGGGCAGTAAAGCTTAGCATTGATCCACCATTTACGTGGGCATCTGGCATTAAATCGCCAATCTACTGTGATAATAGGATGATTTATAGTCACCCAGAAGCAAGGAATTTCGTTGTCGATGCACTCGTAAGTAGAGTAAAGACATTGCAAGTAGAACCAGATTGCCTAGCGGGGACTGCTACTGCAGCTATTGGATGGGCAGCACTCGTAGCAGACAGAATGGGTCTTCCATTTGTGTATGTAAGAAGTAAGGCAAAAGAGCATGGGGCAAAGAAGATGATAGAAGGAGACTTAAAGCCAGGGTCTGACGTTGTTGTCATTGAAGATCTTATTTCAACAGGAGGTAGCAGTATTCATACAGTGAATGCTCTCAGGGAAGAAGGAGGTGCCAATGTTAATGATGTCGTTGCTATATTTACATATGAGCTCCTCGCAAGTAAGGAAAAAGCGGCTGAAGCAAATGTACAGTTTCACCCAGTTGCCGATTTCTCTGCACTTCTGAATGTTGCTGTAGAGCAGGGGAGACTTGATGCAGCTGATCTCGATCTAGTTGCTACATTTGCACAGGATCCGAAAGAGTGGATGTTATAACAGAAAATAAGGAACCTGTTCAGGTAACACCGCCCATCCAGCGATAGCTTAAAACTGTCTTAGGAACCGAAGGTCTCCCTCATAAAACGAGCGGAGGTCTGGTATTTGGTGTTTAATCATTAGGGGGCGTTCGATACCAAAGCCAAAAGCGAAGCCTTGCCACTCTTTTGAATCTATCCCAACACCTTCGAGTACATTTGGATGAACCATTCCACATCCTCCCATTTCAAGCCACTTTCCCTCTCGGCTAGTACTGAGGTCTCCTTGCCACATCATATCCATTTCCATCCCAGGCTCTACGAAAGGGAAGTATCCTGTACGAAAACGGAATTCCACTTTACGGCCGATGAGTTCCTGAAGAGATGTCACAAGAACAGCTTTCAGATTTGCGAGTGAAATGTTTTTCCCTATCATCAGGCCTTCAAATTGATGGAACATTGGGGAGTGTGTCGCATCACTATCCTTTCTGTATACCTTACCTGGGCAGATCATTCTAAATGGAGGTTTATGTTCCTGCATGTAGCGAATCTGCACTGGTGATGTGTGCGTACGCAGTACTGTATTTTTCACACCCTTTGCCCAGAAGGTATCTTGTCCATCTCGTGCAGGATGGTCTGCTGGAATATTGAGTTTATTAAAGTTAAATTCTTCTGTTTCGATCTCTGGTCCATACGCAGTATCAAAACCCATGCGACCAAAGACTTCTTCTACCTCTCGTATAAACTCTGGAATGAGGTGCAGATGTCCACGCTCTTTTTTTGGAAGGTTGAGACTAATATCAATGCTGTCTCCATCATCAGCACCAAGGAGCTCTTTTTTCTTCTCATCAATAAGGATCGTTAGCTTTTTCTTCCACATGTTAAGGTCTGCAGCAAATTCTTTCTTTTTTTCAGGTGCAACATCCTTAATACCTTTTAATGCTTCTGTGATCAGTCCTGACTTACGCCCAAAAAGCTTTTGCTCTAGAGTTTCTAGTTCGTTTGCGGTTTTTACAGCCGGTATTGTTACTTCGTAGTCGGACCAATTCATACGTAGAGTATATTACCTTTAGTGGTCCAGTGCCATTTCTATGAGTACAAATACTCCATAAATCATAATAGTGATCCACCAGTTGAGTAGTCCAAGAAGGTGAAACATCAGAAGAATGCTTGTAGCAGTACCAAGAAAAATACCCTGACGAAAAGAGATGGATGTTAGTTTTCCTGTGTCCCATGTGTGGTGAGGCGCGCGTTGCCATATGGTCATAAATACCAAGGTTCCAACAGTTGATACGCTCAGGAATACACTCAGAAAGAATGCAAAAATTGCTTGAGTTGGTGCAAGTAACGGGCTTACACGAAAGAGGACAATGAGAAGTGATGTTGTCGAGAAGAGCGCCGCTACCGATATACCAAAGAGAAGAGAGTTCATTGTATAAAATTTGTATTCAAGAAGATGGCGTAATGCCATGCTCATCTAAAAATAGTTTCAGTTTTTGGAAATCATCTTTCAATGTTTGGCGAAGCCCCCCATTATGCAGTGCTGTTGCAGGGTGATAAAGAGGAAAAATGGTGATGTCATCTGTATACGGTTGGGCAGTACCGTGCACTTCCGAAATACTGACATCTGTGCAGAAGTTTCCAAGTGCATGACGGCCAAGTGGAACAATAACTTTTGGCTTAATGATTCCTATTTCCATTAAAAGCCATGGCATGCACTGGTTTTTCTCTTCCGTTGTTGGGTCTCTATTTTCTGGTGGTCGATATTTTACAACATTACTGATGTAGACTTGATGTCTGTTCCATCCGATAGAATCGATTAGGTCATCTAAAAATTTCCCAGATGCACCTACAAAAGGACGACCAAGCTCATTCTCTTTTTTCCCTGGTGCTTCACCAATGAACATGAGGTCTGCATGAAGGTCTCCTTCACCAAGCACAACATTCGATTGCTTGTGAAGAGCACAGCCATCCCAAGTCTTCAGCTTTTCCTGTAGTTCAAAAAGAGAGAGTCCCATGTCTCTATCGTACCACAAATACATTAATACGAACTCTTCACTTTTTTGATACGTTCAGTCACTTTGTGTTTGAGGTCGACATTTCCTTCACCGAGAATCTTTGCTGCTGCGATTGCTGCATTTTTGTAGTTCATACAGGTCATGACAGGAACTTCAGATGGCATACGAAGACTACTGTGAATGTCGATCATATACTCTTCAAGGTTGTCATGTGGAGGGCAGTTTACAACAGGGTGAACAAGGCTAGCTGCTGCGACTCCTGCGAGGCCATTACTCATCCCGACAACAGTAATGACCACCTGTGGCTGAGGGTCTGCATTGAGTTTTTCGATAATATTAACAACCATCTCTGGAACTTTATGAGCACTCGCTACAATGATTTCAGATGGAATTTCAAATTCATCAAGGACGCCTGCAATCTTCTTTGCGTAGTCTGTATCGGATACAGAGCCAAGGAGGAAGGTAACTTTCATGCCGTAATTGTAGCAATAACTTGTTGTTTCTCCAAGTAGTAGGTGATACCCTTTTCGAGCTGTGCGCCCGTAGCTCAGCCCGGATAGAGCGTTTGGTTGCGGTCCAAAAGGTCGTAGGTTCAAATCCTGCCGGGCGCACCATATAAAAATACCGGACTGGGGCTGTAGCTCAGTTGGGTCGAGTACGCCTTTAGCGTACGAGCAGTATAAAAAACACTTGTGATCTAGCCAACTCTTCCTGTTTTCGGTTTAATGTCGACATCGTGGGGCTGTAGCTCAGTTGGCTAGAGCACTTGCATGGCATGCAAGGGGTCAGGAGTTCAAGTCTCCTCAGCTCCACCAACCTTCGCGCAGCGAAGGTTGTCGACCGTAGTCCCGAAGGGCGAAGGTCGACTATTCTTTCACGCAGGTCGCTGCGGCTACGGCTGGCAAGCCAACTCAAACACAATAGAATAACCGACCCATGTGGCATTACGTCTACATTCTCGAAAACAACCAAGGTCGGCCAAAAGGACAGGCGCTTGTTTTCGAGAAGTATGTAAAGTCAGGTTCGGGAACAATGTTTCGATATAGACATCTGGTATCCAATAAGATGGAAAAGTGAAGATGTTTGAGTATAATTATCTCATGGAAACTGTAGAAGCAATGCAGGATCGAGTAGACAGGATGCAAACCCTCTACGAGGATAAAGCGCATCTGAGAGCCTGCATAACAGGTAGGAAAATCGTTGACGATCCTTCCCTTAGAAGGGGGGTCAATGGTGTTTTGCAAGAGACCTCTTTAATCATACGCAATCTTTTTGGCAGTAAAGCTGCAGGAGAAGATTTGAGACAACTTGATCATTTTTATTGGTTGGCAGAGCTAGAAAGATAAGGCTTAACTGAAAAAGAATACATTCATTTGCAAGAATTAGAACAAAAAGATCACGTAAGCAACGTCGATGTGATACATGCAATTATTCTGTTGGGAAAACAGGCGCAATGGCGTGAAAGGTATAAGCGATCTCATACCACATAACAAAGCTCCTTTTCCTCATTCCTCTCAAAATCTAACATCTCCAGCTTCCTATTTAACTCCATAAGCCCAGAAAGAACAGTTAATATGTCTCCCGAAAATTCGACTTTCCACTGACTAGCTCCACCATTCGACTCGGCTCTGCGGAGCCTCGCTCATGGCAAGCCACGGGAAGCCATTTTTTTCGGTTCGAGTCGAATGACTCTGAGCGAAGCCGCGGCGGAGTCGAAGAGCCCTTCTCGTCAGAGTTCGAACGTCATCCAGTATCGTCCACCAAGAATATTTATGGCTTAAATAAGCCACTTTATATTGATATCAACAAAGATGGTCGAACTTCTACAAATGTCCTCCGAGTCTTCCAACAGCTTCCTGAATTTCGGGATCATCTGAATTAAGCGCAGCATGATATGCTCTTTGTATTGGAATTGTAGTCATTGGTGCAGGTGCAGCCGCTGGAGTTGGATGGATGAGGAGGAAGAGGAGGCCCTAGCTCGGATGAAAACTCTATGTATAATGCGTGTATGTTTACACTTTTTCATAAAGATTCATCACTACTCGACTCATCTCGTAAGGAGCGACACGCAGCTATTGAAAAGCTCATCTCGCAAGGAACGTTTCATAGCGGATATTACCTTTTGCTGATGCTTGCGATCCTTATTGTAACTCCTGGTATTCTTATTAATAATGTATCAGTTATTATTGGAGGAATGATTTTGGCACCATTGCTGATCCCGTTGTTATCTATTTCGCTATCACTTGTATCTGGAAATACACGAGGGTTTTTGCGATCGTTGAAGATACTCGTCTCATCAGTGATTATCGCTATCGTGACATCTGCTGCTCTTACAACTGTTCTTGCAGAAACTGGAGTAGTCGTGAACTGGATTCCAGAACGCATTAATACAGGAGTGTATATTTTTATTGCATTCTGTAGTGGGATTGCAGCGTCATTTGCATGGGTAAAAGAAAATCTTTCAAGCTCTGTTGCTGGAGTAGCAGTCGCTGTCTCCTTACTTCCACCTTTGTGTGCTGCAGGAATTGGAATTGCATTATGGCAACCACTGCTCATCAATAATTCGCTCATACTCTTTTCTGCAAATCTTGTTGGTATTTGTATGGCGGGGTTCTTGGTGTTTTGGATTCTTGGGTTTATCGATACTGCAGGAGTTGAAGAACGAGCGATTGAAAAAGCTGATGAATCGTAAAAAGGGCACTGCTTCCAATAACGGATGTAGTACCCTTATGACACATTGACGAGATGTATCTCCTATCTACTCTTTTAGTACATTCGGTGTACAAGTCCTTGTGTATGTTTGTTATAACCCGAGCTTCGGGTATCGAGTCTTGTTGTAGGTCAACAAGAAAACCGTTATATGTTTGTTTGGAGCGATAGTCATATCGCAGAGCAGAAAGGGGCGAGAAGTGACTGAAAACATCAGACGAGCTGATGTCCAGAGACTGCGTCTCTGGAAATAACCTGACCTACATGGAACAATCGAGCGCCCTTCGGCAAGCGTAGGAGGCCAAAAAGGCCATGCTTGTAAGGCGTCACTCCTCACCTCTTTCTACGAACAATGCTTTTAAAGACCGAACAGATTATTATAGCAAAAATCGGGCTATAATGGAAGGGTAAAATACGGTACACTTAGCCGTAATGAGCGGTAAATTAGTCCTCCTTATCGGCCCGAGTGGTGTAGGAAAGAGTGTAATTCTTCAATCCTTGAGAGATAACCACCCAGATATCCATTTCCCTCGTAGTGCGACAACAAGAGATAAAAGAGAAGGGGAAGGGGACGATTTATATCAGTTCGTATCAGACAAAGAATTTGACCAATTGCTCGAAGAAGGCAAGGTTCTTGAATATGCCGTTGTGCATGGTCAAAAGCGCTATGGAACGCTTGTTGATGAGATTATTCCCTATATCGACAAAGGCGACATCGTCATACGAGAAGTCGATATTCAGGGGTTTGATAGTATTCGTAATCACCAGTATTTCAGGGAAGATGATAGTGGGTACGACCTCCAGTCCATCTTTATTTTGCCAGAAGATCACGATCAGCTTATACGACATATTACAGAAAGGGCTCCAATAAGCGATGAGGAGCTAAAGCGCAGAATTGCAAGTATGGAAATAGAACTCGCACATGCCGCGTATTGCGATGTCCAAATTGTGAATAAGGAGGGAAAGCTTGAGGAAACGATCAAAGAAGTTGAAGGCACAATATTTGGCTCGTAACAACAAGATCTCTACAATTCATATATGGCCAGATCGAAAATTGCTCTCCTCTATGTAGGAGGATCCATCGGGATGAAAGTGAACCAGAAAACAGGGTGCATTGAGCCCCTTGAATCACTGTCTGATGTTCATCGTTTTTTACCAGAGCTTCAGAAAGAGGTGTCGTTGCAGTTCTTTTCAGTAGCTAATATGGGCTCATCTGAAATTACACCATCAGATTGGGAAGGAATCGCATTACTTATTAAAGATATCTATGATGATTTTGATGGGTTTGTTGTTGTTCATGGCACAAATACAATGAGTTATACGGCTGCAGCCTTAAGCTTTGCATTACAAGGATTACGTAAGCCAGTTGTACTCACAGGGGCACTAATGCCAATCAATGACCTAGCAGGCGATGGAAGAATGAATCTCGTATTTGCAATTCGTACAGCACAGCTTGATATCGCAGAAGTGTGCATTGTCCTTGGGCCACATGTTCTTCGTGGTACGAGGGCAAAGAAGGTTGAGTCATCATTTTTGCATACATTCGAAAGCCCTAATTGTCTTCCTCTTGCAGATTACACTCGAGAGATCACACTCGCAGACCATCGTATTGTTCGTCGGAAGAGAACACTGTTATGTCAGCCATCATTTAATGCTAATGTCATACTTCTTTCTGTGTACCCAGGTATGCCTGAGGCATTTTTAAATGCAGCACTTGATGCGAATCCAGAAGGAATCATACTTCGTACGTATGGACCAGGGATGCTTTCAAGGTCTTTATTTCCTTGGCTTGAAAGAGTTGCAGCAAAAGATGTTCCTATTTGTATAACATCTCAAGTATTACGTGGAATGGTGGATCTTCATAAGTATAAAAAGCAATTAGTATTAGAGAAGCTTGGGATAATTTCTGGAAGAAACATGACGTTTGAGTGTGCAGTCGTCAAAATGATGTGGGCACTTGCCCATGCAAAAAATTCACGAAAGGTAAAAGATCTTATTGAAAAAAGTATCGTTGGTGAAATGGACGACTAGTTCTCAGGAGTTGTATCATCATCGTCATTTGGTTCTTCGAGTTCTTCTTCGTGCTTCTCAAGCAGTTTTTTGCCTACAACAGAACCAATAGCACCACCGATAATAAGCCCTGTCACAAGACGCTTAATTGTCTTGTCTCCTTTGCATTCCGTTGATTTTTTCTTAGGCCACATCTCCCTTATTTTACCATGAATGGCTCGGAAGGGAAATCTCGGGATATGCCTTTAGATGGCCAAATACAATGGATTTCACCTCATCTAAGTGTTCTGGACTCCGTGCCTCTATACAAATACTAAGTTTAGGGCTGGTATTACTTTGTCTAATTCCTGCCCATGCACCATTACCAAAATCGATGCGTGCACCATCGAGATCATTAACAGGGTAGTCTTTTTTAAAATATTCAGTAACACTTTTTACAATGGTAGTCTTCTTGTCATCTGGGCAATCTGGCCTGAACTCAGGTGCTTGATACACTATTGGAAATTCTTCACACAGTTCAGAGAGAGTCTTTCCGGACTGTTTGAGGATCTGGAGTATCCGAAGTGCAGAGACGAGTGCATCATCAAAGCCAAAGTAATCTTCTCCGCAGAAAAAGTGTCCAGATTGCTCTCCTCCTAGAAGGGCATTGTTGTCTCTCATTGCATGCTCAACAAAGGAATGTCCAACAGTTGTCATAATTGGCTTCCCTCCCCATGCGCTGATTTCACTTTCTAATGCTCCAGAATTGCTTACGGTAAAGACAACGGCTTTTCCTTGATGACGAGTAAGGTGGTCCTTCGCAAGAAGTAAAAGTATCTCATCTGCTGTGCGAATATTTCCTTTTTCATCAACAAGCCCAAGTCGGTCGCCATCGCCATCAAATGCGAGACCGATGTCTGCCTGCTCTTCTTGTACGGTGGCTTGAAGGTCTTTGAGGGTATCGTATTTGCTTGGGTCTGCTGCATGATTTGGAAATGTGCCATCTGGCTCTATGTATAAACCAGTGACCTCTGCACCGACCATCGTTATAACCTCTTGGTAGACGGGTCCTGCAACACCATTACCAGAATCAATAACAACCTTCATGTCTTTGGCGACATCTGAAAAGAGGGAAGTCAGATGGTTCATATACGGTGTAATAGCATCGAGCTCTTCAATAGATCCTTCACCAGTGAGTACATCTCTTTGTATAATTTTTTTATACAACTTTTGTAAATCTTCACCACTATGCGCTTCGGCATCACGAACTTGAAGCTTGATACCATTGTCCTCTTTTGGATTATGGCTTGCTGTAATCTGTACCCCCCCATCAATTTTTTTATCACAAATAGTGAAATAGTTTATAGGGCTTGGCGTCTGGCCAATGCGCATGACATGGCATCCTGCAGAAAGGAGTCCTGCAATAATAGCTTCTTCAAACTTTGGACCATGTGTTCTCGCATCTCGCCCTACTGCAATAACTGGATGGTCTAGGCTATACATCTCTCTGACTGTTGATCCGAATGCTTGGCCAATCCATAGGCATGCTTCTTCTGTTATTTGAGTATCTGCTCTCCCACGAATGTCATAGGCACGAAAAATAAGAGGGTCAATATTTTGCATGGCGCCAGTCTACCATGCTTTCCTATACATGCTCTATGAACACAGTCCAAATTGTTGGCATACTGAATACAACGCCAGACTCCTATTTTGATGGAGGGCAGTATAATGCTCTTTCATCTGCTCTAGACAGGGCTAAAGAGATGAGAGCTCACGGAGCAGATATTATTGAAATTGGCGGTCAGTCTACTGGACCTGGATCAAAAGACGTCTCTCTTGATGAAGAGCTTTCTCGTACAATACCAATTATTAGGGTTATAAAAGACAGTATGCCAGATAGCATACTATCTATAGATACGTATGTGTCAGATATTGCAAAAGAGGCGATTGATGCGGGGGTTAGTATGATTAATGACGTCACTGCAGGGAGAGGAGACAGTAAGTTATTTGCCGTTGTTGCAAAATCAGATGCGAAATTAGTTCTTATGTATGCAAAAGATGCAACAGCACGGACGACCATAGAAACCAGAGAGTATGACGATGTAATACGTACAATTCACGACTTCCTTCTCAGTCGCATCGAGGAGGCAAAGAAACAGGGCATTGAGGAATCAGATCTTATTGTAGACCCCGGCATGGGGCATTTCATCTCTGCAGAACCTGCATACAGCTTTGAGGTTATTCGTCGCCTACAAGAGCTTACAACACTTGCGCCTATATTTATCAGTCCATCGAGAAAATCATTTCTAGCAGGTCCTTCAAATCTCCCCCCAGAAGATCGTCTCCCAGCAACTATTGCAGCATCGATTGCATGCGTAAATAATGGAGCATCATATGTGCGTACTCATGATGTACGTGAAACGAATAATGCTCTTCAGATATACGCGTCTATTAAAAGAGCCCAGTAATGACGATATTGAGCAGCCCAAAGACAATGGCCATAAGAATGAGCCCAGCAACGACACTAATGATAACTTTCTTTGCTTTTTCATAACGACTTTCATCGCCAATATTGACTATCATCACAATTCCAGCGATGGCAATAACAACAACGCCAATGAATGCAACAAATCCAAGTACTGTCAGAAGTACACGAATTGCTGGTGTAATAATTCCTGAAGGATTACCAAGAGTAATTGCATCTGCAACGAGATATTTGATGGTGATAAGGAGAATTCCGAGAAGAACAGAGATGACAGCCTTCTTAAAAGCAGCAATTCCTTGGTCTCCATTGTAATCAACAACAGCTTTAATACCGTATGAAATGATAGTAATAATGGCAATAACCGCAGCTGGAGTTTCAAGAAAACTAATAATACCGAATATTTGAATTGCGATACTATTTGCTCCTCCGATAGGGTCTGCACCAAGGTCAAAGTTGTACGATTGCATGAATGCAAGAGCAATTGCGCCCGCAACATTAACGAGAATGATTCCAACAAGCGACATAGCAACAACTTTTCGTGCATTGGCAATTCTCCCTTCATCTTGGGCAATTACTGCAAGAATACCTGCAATAACAATAACGAGCACAGCAATAGCATTAATAAATGGCAGTGCATTAATAGCGAGCGCTTCAGCAATACCACCAAATGTACCAAAGTTAATAGCAGCAAGTGGACCTGCAACAGCGACACCAGCATTCCTTCCAAGAAGCTGTGCAGTAAGTGTGCCAGTCATAATAGCAAGTGTGTTCATTGTTTAAGAAAGAGGTGCATTGTGCGCAATATTAATGAGAGCAAGAGACATAATGACAACAATAAGAACAATGAGCGCTCCAATAAGCACTTTCTTCGCCTTGTCACTATTTTGTTCATTAACTGCAAAGACAAGATAGAGCCCAGCGACAAACATGGCGATGACAGTAAATGTTCCAAGAATTGTACCAATGAAGTTTGCGATACCGACAGCCTGAACGCCTATTGCACCAGAGTCGCTTGTGGAGAATCCAAAAACAATTGGTTCTGCAAGAAGGGCAATAGCAGCACCGACAAGACCATAAATAAATTGCTTTTTTGCTTTTTCGGCTTGTCCTTCATCTTGAGATGATACTAGTCGGAAGCCTTGATAGAAGATATTAAAGACAAGAGCAGAGTATATAAGTGCTCTAAAAGAAACGATGACACCAATAAGGACGCTATTTGTTGGCGCTGCGTCGACAAGTACACCTTGAACAGCGAAAGTATTGGCAAAAGCAAATGCTCCTCCTGCAAGGATTGTTCCAATGGCTGCATATGCATAGGAGTGGTAGGACTCAGTAATGGTGCTGTCGTTATCTGCTCCCATAATGAGTTTAATACCGTAAAAGACAAGCATGGCAAAAAGAATACTTCCAAATGCAATTTTTGCCCCATTGAGGAAGATACCTACAACAACAATATTACCTGTTCCTCCAGCATCGCAGGGAAGCGTAGATGTATCTATTGGGCATGGCACAATTTGGGCATGCGCTTTCGAGATAAAGCTCAATATGACAAAGGAAATGTACTGCATAAATCTACTTATTATAGCAAATATTGCATTACTTTGCTATATATTCTACAAATACGTATAATCTCTCTACTATGCAAAAATCAGCTTACACAACACATTCTCGGCCAATTACACTAACGCAGAGCACAGAGGCTCAAGTATACGGACTGTTCGCAGTTGCAATGGGGTTGACAGTACTTGGAGTTTATACTGGAATGCACTTTATTGATTTAATTATGACATCTGGCATCCATATATTATTCTTGATTATTCAGCTCGGAATCATACTATCTGCTCGATTGTGGGTGAATAAAAGCCCTCTAAACTATGTATTATTTGGAGTATTACCATTGTTTTCTGGTCTCATGATCACACCCTTTATTTTGTATGTTCTCACAGGATATGCAAATGGAGGCACTATTCTCGTTAATGCACTGAGTGCAACTGGATTTATGGCTGCTTCTGCTGCTGTCTTTGCAAAGACAACAAGCTGGAATATGGGAGTTATGGGGAAGGCACTATTTTTTGCACTTATCGGCCTTATTGGGTTTGGACTTCTTCAATTTTTTGTCCCATCTCTTCGGACAACACAAATGGAAATGGCAATCTCTGGGATTGGTATAGTTGTTTTTGCTCTCTTTACTGCATACGACATTCAACGAATTGCACACCTAGGAAAAGTAGGGGCAAACCCATTTATTCTCGCAATAAGTTTGTATTTAGACATCTTCAACCTGTTCCTCTATATTCTAAGGTTTATGTTGATGCTTTCTGGGAATAGAAGGTAATCCTTTGTAACTTTTGAAAGCTTGATAAAAAAGGGACGAAAAAATCAA
Source organism: Candidatus Peregrinibacteria bacterium CG10_big_fil_rev_8_21_14_0_10_42_8 (assembly GCA_002772815.1). Lineage (GTDB taxonomy): Bacteria > Patescibacteriota > Gracilibacteria > Peribacterales > Peribacteraceae > UBA2170. The sequence goes on along the minus strand of PFDQ01000042.1, from coordinate 16,022 downwards.
GTCAGTTGCTAACTCACTCAAAGCAATAACACTACAGTCTTACCTGTGCGTACCCTCAACCCCCGGCGTGCCGGAGGCATTCGGGCACTATAAAAGAGTACATATTGTTATTCTTTTCGTTCAAAAAAACGCAACTGACAGACGAACGTCCAGCCACGCCTCATATCAGTGGCGAAGATTTTTGGTAACTTTTTAGATAAAAAGTTACATACTTAAGACCACCCTTGCTCCTTAATGGCCGCTGCAGCCGCCGCTGTTTCTGCTTTTTGCTTGCTAATACCTGTGCCTTCAGCAATCTTGTCGTCACCAATAAATGCGGCACAGGTAAATATCTTATTATGATCAGGTCCTTCTTCGCTCGTCACTTCATAGTGAGGAGTGGTCCCGTGAATCTCTTGTGCTTTTTCCTGAAAGACACTTTTTTCATCTCGGTGTTTCCCTGCCGCTTGCAGAGCTTTTAGTCGTGTGAGGATAAACTCTTTACAGAAGTCCTGTGCTTTATCAAAGCCTTGGTCTAGGTAGATTGCCCCAATAAGAGCCTCTACAGCGTTTGCAAGGGTAGAATCTTTCTCTCGACCACCACTACGTTCTTCACCCTTGCTCATAAAGAGGTATTGTCCAAGTTGGATCTCTTGAGCAACTGATGCAAGGTTTTCTCTATTCACCAGAGCAGAGCGGAGGTTTGTCATCTCACCTTCTGTCTTCTGTCCAATGTGAAAAAGATGATCTGTAGCGACGAGTTCAAGCACTGCATCTCCAAGAAATTCTAGGCGCTCATTATGCCCTCGTGCACGGGATTCTCGGACGGCACTGCGGTGTGTCAGTGCTGTTGCAACGAGGTCTTTATTCTTAAAGACGTACCCGATAGTTTTTTCTAGATTAACGAAACTTTGAACTGTCATAGGCACAGTGTAGATGATGCACGCACGGTATGGAACCTCTTGTTATAGGCCTTTTGCGAGAGCGTTTAATACCCCATTTACAAATTTTCCTGTTTCATCTGTTCCGTATTCCTTCGCTATTTCAATGCATTCATTCATGACAACTGCAGGTGGGGCATCATTGGCATACAGAAGCTCGAATGCACCCATAATAAGCACTGGCCGAGCGATTGGATCCATACGATCAAAAGACCATTCAGGAGCCTTCAATTCAATCTCTTTTTTCAATTCATCTTCCATAGAGAGGCTGCCCTCAAGAAGAGTTTGGGCAAATTCCTCATCGACATTTCCAAGTTCTTCAATATTTTTTCGAAGTGATTTCTTATCGTCAATCTCTCTGTAACCCCGTTCAAAGAGTACTTGCATGACTGCAATACGAGAGAGGTGGCGTTTTCGAGCCATAGCTAAGCCTTAACACGAGTAATAGTCTTAGCAGTTTTACTCTTGCTACTCTTCGATTCAGCCTTAACAGCGTATGGAGAGTTTGCACGATTCTCGAGACGGCGAATCTGCTTCTTTTGGTATTCGCTGTGTTGAGCACGGCCTGAGCTTTTTGCTCTGCGTTTCTTTGGTGTAGGTCTCTTAGCCATATGTCAGGTGCTGTAAGGAATAAAAATTAGCCCATCTTGATCTCAATATCCACACCAGATGGAAGAGAGAGGCTTTGTAGGCTTTCAATAGTCTTGAACGTTGTCTCAGAGAGGTCGATCAAACGTCGGTGAGTACGCATTTCGTACTGGTCTCGAGCATCCTTGTGTTTGAAGGTACTACTCTGAACAGTAAACTTTTTAATCTTTGTAGGAAGTGGTGTTGGTCCATGAACAACAGCACCACTGCGTTCTGCAGTATCAACAATCTTTGTAGCCGCTTCATCAAGAACGATATGGTCAAAAGCACTCAAACGAATGCGAATAGACTGAACTTTCTGATCATCTTTTTTAGTTTTTTTACCGCTATCATGTGTAGCAGATTCCGCTATATCCTTTGTTGAGGACTTTTTAGAAGCTTTCTTATCAGTCTTTGATTCATCTTTAGAAGGAGTCATAGCGGTAGAGGGGAAAGAGCAGGGGGGTAATAAAAGTCGGGGGCGGTGTGCCGCCCCCTATAAGTGCAATTATTCAATAATCTTTGTAATAACTCCAGCTCCAACAGTACGTCCACCTTCACGGATAGCGAAGCGAGTACCTTCTTCAAGAGCGATTGGAGTACCAAGTGTAACGGTGAATTTTACGTTATCACCAGGCATAACCATTTCTACGTTTTCAGCGAGTTCAACTGTTCCTGTAACGTCAGTTGTTCGGATGTAGAATTGTGGCTTGTATCCCTTGAAGAATGGAGTGTGACGTCCACCTTCTTCTTTTGTCATAACGTACACCTCAGAGTCGAACTTTGTGTGAGGAGTGATAGATCCTGGCTTAGCCAAAACCTGTCCACGCTGGATTTCTTCACGCTCAATTCCACGAAGGAGTAGACCAACGTTGTCTCCAGCAAGACCTTCATCAAGAAGCTTGTGGAACATTTCAACACCAGTAACAACAACCTTACGAGTTTCACCTCCACCAACAAGCTCTACTTCATCGTTAACGTTTACTTTACCCTGATCGATACGACCAGTAGCAACAGTACCACGTCCCTTAATAGAGAACACATCTTCAACAGGCATAAGGAATGGCTTGTCTGTTTCACGTTCTGGCATTGGGATGTGCGTATCAAGAGCATGCAAGAGTTCTTTAAGCTTTTCAATTTGTTCTGGATCTCCTTCAGATGCCTTAAGTGCAGAACCCTTAATGATTGGAGTAGTATCTCCAGGGAAGTCGTACTTAGAAAGAAGTTCACGAACCTCAACTTCTACGAGTTCGAGAAGTTCTGGGTCTGACACCATGTCTACCTTATTAAGGAAAACAACAATGTATGGAACGTTCACTTGGCGAGCCAAGATGATGTGCTCACGTGTTTGTGGCATCGGTCCGTCTGCAGCAGATACAACGAGGATAGCACCGTCCATCTGAGCAGCACCAGTAATCATGTTCTTGACGTAGTCGGCGTGACCAGGACAGTCAACGTGTGCGTAGTGACGAAGATCAGATTCGTACTCAACGTGTGACGTTGAGATAGTGATTCCTCGCTCGCGTTCCTCTGGAGCGTTATCGATTCCTGCGAAATCCTTTTTTCCTCCCTCTGGGGAGAAGTTCATAGATAGTGCAGCAGTAAGTGTTGTCTTACCGTGGTCAACGTGTCCAATGGTACCTACGTTAACGTGAGGTTTACTGCGGTCAAACTTCTGGTCAGCCATGTTTAATTTTGGGAAAAGTTATCAAAATGTAGGATAGAGATTACCCTATCAGCCGCGAAAGTCTAGTGAGAAAGCAATGTACAGTCAACATTCTCTTGAAGATTTGTTAGGCTTCAGTCTTGGTTTTGGCTTAATAATCAAAATAATACATCAAATTGACTATTAGTTGGGTATACTGTCTCTATGAACCGATCAGAGAAAATACATATTTTTGTGAAAGTTATCCATGAATGGTACAGAAATCATAAAAGAACTCTTCCATGGAGAGACCTTGAAATCACAAATGATACACAGCGTGCGTATCAGATATTGGTATCAGAAGTGATGTTGCAACAGACACAGGTTGAAAGAGTGAAAACAAGTTATAAAAGCTTTCTAGAACGATTTCCTACAGTAAAAAGTCTTGCAGAAGCATCAAACGGAGAGGTAATACATGCATGGAGAGGAATGGGGTATAATAGTAGGGCACTACGGCTACGAGACGCTGCTCGTGAAGTGGAAAGTGAAAAGTGGAAAATGGATAATGAATTCTTTCCACGGAGAATGGAAGATTTACAGAAGCTTCCGGGTATCGGCCACTACACCGCAGCAGCTATTAGAAATTTTGCCTTTAATATCCCTACAGCGTGTTTAGACACAAATATTCGTCGAATCTATCATCGAGCGTTCATTGGGCCTGAGCATGCAGATGGAACATGGAAGAAAGACGATAAATATCTATTGAAAATAGCAGATGAAGTTTTGCAGGTTGCAATGAAGGATCAGACTGGCATGCCACGTCGCACATGTGCGACGTGGCATGCGGCACTTATGGATTATGGTTCTTTGGTGTGTACTATGCGTAGTCCAAAGTGGGATATCTGCCCTCTGACACAGGCAGGAGTAATGAAGTCTGCCTATAGAACACCAGACCCTTTACCTCGTACTGCAAAAATACGAAAAGAGCCTGGCCGCATGGTTGGATCGTTGTATATCCCAAATCGTATCTTTCGAGGAAAGTTTGTTGAGGAGTTGCGAGATGAACCACATGGTTTAACACTCGAAGAGGTAGGCAATCGTATTTGTATAGATTGGGACCAAAAAGAGCATCTCAAGTGGCTTCAGTCTCTGGCAGAGAAATTACAAAAAGACAATATGATTCGAATTGCTGAAGGAAAAGTTATCCTTGCGAAATAAGATCTCGTGTCCGTTTTCGTAAGTAAATATAAATAAGTAGCGCAACGACACCAATGCCAATGACAACCTGCCAAACAGAAACCGATCCACTGTGAGAAAACATTGATTGCTCTGATACTTGAGTAATTTCTGGTAGTTCTGTGAGAGGTGTCTCGGTTGTCTTTTCGTTTACAGGGTTTGTTATCAAGCTATTGAGGGAAGATGACGAAGCGAATACTGGAGCTGCAGGTATCATTAGGGAAGAGCTGGCTGCTTTTGAGGTAATAGGTCTTCGTACGGGGTTTTGCACAATAGCAGTTGTAGATGCAGATGATTGTGAGGAAGACACAGCGACGGGATTGCGAATATCTTTCGCATAAGCTGCAAAGTCTTTTGCAACCTCGGCAAGTGACGCAATGTTCTTCTTGTTCTGCATAAAGTATTCAAGTGGTTCTACATCACCACTAATTTTCATAGCATAGGCAATAGCATTGTTCTTGTTGTGTGGAACAAAAAGAGTGTGAATAGATGGGATGAAGTAGAGTATTTCTTTTGTTGGTTCAATAGTGAGAGCAGGATCATCGATAATTGCTATTGCTTGCACTTCTCCGAGATACGAGCATTGAGGTCCAATAACAAAAGAAAGAGCACCTGATATTTGCATAAAATGTGTCATAGAAAAGAAGGTTTGCTTCTTTTCTGGTGTGAGGGCATTGAGTGCTTCGCAATCTGCGAGGCTGATGTCTAACGCTATATCTTCAGGGGTAAAAGCTCTTGCAGGCATCGGAGAAGCTGCAAGTTCTAGTGCGATAGCTATAAGTAGAAACTGAAACATAGAAAAAAGGGCAACGACAGTATAGCGCCCTCTTCAATTTCTGACTATTGGTCGGTATTAGCACGTGGTGGTTCCCCAAATGCTATTGTATCGTTTGATACTTCTTTGAGCCTCTCGCCTGCTGCAGTAATACCTTCTTTTTCCATTGCCTTCAGCGCTTGCTCTAATCGTGGAGAGCTTTCTTCTGGTTTTAGAATGGTTTGAGAAGGGATAGTGTCATTGCTAGAACTAGCAGCAGAAGGCTTCTTTTTTCTGAGTAGAACGAACATACCAATGGCAAATATAACTGCAATTCCAGCAATGTAGTATCGTGATGTACTGAGCATCTTTATATGCATTAACTGCTGAGGAGCAGCTTCTTGCAATGGCTCATGAGTCACTTCTTCTGTTGGCTCAGAGATTTCAGGTTCAACAATTTCTTCTTCAATGACTTCAGGTTCTTGTACTACATCTTCTTCAGGAGCTGGCACTGGCTCTTGTTCAAAGACATCAAGGGGTTCTTCTGCAGCTTTTTCAATAGTATTTTGATCCAGTGTTTTTCCAGAACGAAAAAATGCGGGTAGAGAATCCTTTTCTGTAGAATCATTTACAGGCAGCGGATCGCTAATAGTAGGAGAGGTATTTTCTGCATTATTTGTAGTCTGTGGTTTTACTGATTCTTCCGTCTCTGGGATTTCAAGATCGGTAAATACTTCCTGAGAAGACATGTATGCAGTATGTGCTCCTGTTATTGTCACAAGAGAGAGTCCGGCAAATAGGTAGTATTTACTCATAGAAAAAGGCAAAGCATGACGATTCGTAAGAGGTAGATTTTATAATTGTTTTTGGAAATTCATTCCAGTTAAACTTTTGTTGTATTGTTTGTGCATTATGCACAGCAGTACCACTAACGGTGACTGCAATGAGTGCAAAGGCGAGAGCGCCAATAGTTTCGAACCAATTGTGCACGTGTATTTTTAGGGAAAATCTAATTATTATAGCAAAATATGCCATTTAGTACAACCAAATGGCATATTCCAATTAATGATCAGTATGCACTACGTCGCTTGTGCCTCTATACGACGCTCACGAATAACGTTTACCTTGATGACACCTGGGTAGGTGAGCTCATCTTCAATTTTCTTTGCAATATCTTTTGAAAGTTTCTCTTGTGCGAGGTCGTCTATCTTTGCAGTATCGACATACACGCGGATCTCTCGTCCTGCAGAGATGGCAAATGCACGCCTCACTCCTTCGAAGCTCTTTGCAGTTTCTTCGAGCTCTTTTAGCCTCTTCACATATGCCTCCATAGATTCCCGCCTCGCACCTGGACGCGCACCAGAGATGGCGTCAGCAGCTGCAACGACGAATGCTTCAGCAGTTTCTATTGGAATATCTTCATGGTGGGCAGCAACACAGTGAGTCACCTCGTCACGGATCTTAAACTTTTTACAGATCTCTACACCGATTTCTACGTGTGTACCAGACACTTCGTGGTCGAGTGCCTTACCCATGTCATGAAGGAGACATCCTTCAACAACAATCTGTGGATCTGCACCAATTTCTTCTGCCATACTTCGTCCAATATGTGCCATCTCAACAGAGTGCTTGAGGATGTTTTGTCCGTAACTGGTGCGGAAACGAAGACGTCCGATGATCTTGAGTAGCTCTGGGCTGTAGCCAGTAATGCCGAGTTCTTCTGTTGCACGCTTACCAAATTCTACCATCATTTTTCCTACTTCTTGTCGCATCTTTTCGACAACTTCTTCAATACGTGCAGGCTGAATACGTCCATCTTTTATAAGTTTTTCCATTGCGAGTTTTGCAACGTAACGACGCGCAAGGTCGTATCCAGAAATAATAATGGCACCTGGCGTATCGTCGATAATAATATCGACACCTGTTGCTTGTTCGAAGGCTGTAATGTTTCGCCCTTCTTTACCAATGATCTTTCCTTTAATGTCATCGCTTGGTAGCTGCACAATTGTCGATGTTGATTCTGTTGCAACTTCAGAAGCATAACGCTGCATAGCTTCTGCCATAATGTTTTTTGCATCTTCTTCGTACTTATCTTCCATTTCTTTTTTCTTGAGTTTGATTTGACCTGCAAAAAATGACGAAAACTCTGTTTCGACTTCTTTTGTCAGTTGCTCTTTTGCCTCTTCTTGAGATAGCTTTGCAACATTTTCAAGAGCAGCTCTGTGCTTTTCAGCAGCATCGGTTAGCTCTCCTTTAAGCTCTTCGACTTCTGCAGCTTTATTATCGACTGCTTGTCGTTGACGGTTGATCTCTTGCACTTTTTCGTCGAGACCTTTTTCTTTTTCTTCGAGACGAGCTTGGTTTTGCTCAAGCTTGCTTTCCATTTCTCGAGCTTGGATTTTCGCCTCGCTTAAAATCTCTTTAGATGTTGCGCGTGCTTCTGCTTCTGCAGTTTTAATCTGCTCTTCTGCGTGAGCAATTTTATGTTCAATCTTGTTGAGCTCTTGCTCTTTTTGATTGATCTGAGCTTGTACTTTGTCGCTGACTTTTCTGCCTTTAGAGAACCAGAAGAAACCAACAAGTAGCCCAAGGCCAGAGCCGGAGAGAATTCCGACAAATACGATGAGGTATTGGAGTGTATTCATGTTATGAGTTAGCAAATAGTAAACCGACTATTGCCACCTTCTGGATACCAAGAGGTCGAGTGCCGCGTATCGATGATTTGATCCGATCGTGTTCATGTGTGCCCATTCGGGCGTTGGAATCAAACAAAGGCTTTTCCGACTTCTTCTCCAGTTCGTGACAACATATGTCTTATCTCTATATTACCGTAATAAAGAAGGAATTGCGAATGAGTTCTAGAGATACTCAGAACGTTGTTTAGCTCTGCTTGTAGCCAAAAATCTCAAATAGCCCTTTCTAGAGCCAGAAAACTCCTGCGGTGACCGTCTGAATATGTGGTCAACTATACATCCTATGCGCACATTATTCTTTTCTCTATTTATGGCTTTTCCCTCTGCGGTACATGCTCAGGTAGTTATTTCAGAGCTTATGTGGGCAGGAACAGATGTTTCCACTGCAGATGAGTGGATAGAGATAGTTAATATTTCTGAGAGTACTATCGGCCTTGCTGGCTGGAGCATTACAAAGAGAGGGTCGGATGGTAGCCAGGTTCCGATGATCCTCTTCGAGGAAGATGTCGAGCTGGTGCCTAATCAGCATTATCTGATAAGCAATTACCCCGAAGAGGCATCAGCACTGACGAGACAGCCAGACCTCGTGACATCTGCTGTTAGTCTGACAAATACAAAATTATTGTTACAAATACTCGATGCAGACGGGGAAGTTATCGACACTGTTGATGATGGTATTGGCGAACCATTTGCTGGTGGGAAAGATCCATTTTCTATGATGCAACGAATAGACCTTCATGCTTCTGGAGAAGAAAAAGGAAACTGGAAAAGCGTCGAACTCTTTCCCATTCCATCCTCTCAGTCCTCTCAGTCCTCTCAGTCCTCTCAGTCCTCGCAGTCCTCGCAGTCTTCACACCCCGTCATCATCTCAGAAATCCTCACTCGACCAAAGGATGCTGATGACTACGAATGGATAGAAATTGCAAACCTAGGAAATACTGATATCGATATACAGAAATGGGAAATAAAAGTTGGCTCTCGTTCGTATGAAATAGAGCCAAGAAATGAGGATGGATACACATTAAAACCAGATGAACACACAGTCTTTTTTCGTTATCAGACAGGGCTAAACATTCCATCTGATGATGGGCATATTTTTTTGTATAAAGACGAGATTTTAATAGATGATTTACCCTATTCAACAACAGGGGAGCAGGTAAGTTTTGGGAGGGAAGGGGATGGGTCTAGGGCACTGTATTGCTTACCGTCACCACGTGAAAAAAATACAAAACGCACACTTGAACCATTCATATCAGAACAGTCTGGACGGAGTACGGACTACACAAAAGTAACACTCAACTTAAAAGCAGATGCCAAAGAAGGGTCGCTTCAAAGTGCAGAATGTTATTGGGATTTCAAAGATGGGACAAGTTCTGAAAGTTGTAACCCACCATCACATAGTTGGGATAATATTGGCGTGTATCCTGTAGAGCTGACCGTAAGAACACTGTGTGGTGATGAGATTATAAAAACAAAAGAAGTCGTTGTTCTGCAGAAAAAGAAACTGTCCAGTGCATCATTGACGTCTCAGGTCTTCTCTTCGTCATCTAGTTCACCTTCGAGTTTGAGTAGTTCCTCTTCTGCGAGTGTAGTTTCATCAGTTCTCTCATCATCTACCTCCTCTTTGATAACAAAGATTATTGAACAAAAAATGTATACAATAAGTCAGTCATCTATATCATCGAATCTATCGACATATTCACTTCCAACTCGATATAACAATGTGTCGTTAGACACGCAGAGCAGTTCTCTTTTCATCATTCCAGAACAGTATTTAGCCCTCAATACACTTTCTCATCAGCAATTGAAGCAAAAAGAGCCTGCCTCATCTGATGGTTTTCCGTGGGTGTTGCTGTTTACACAGTCGGCGGTTTTTATTGGGTTTGCTGGATGGAAGATGATTGCTTAAATCATAAATTATAGTATAATATGTATATGGTTGAGAAGAAACTATCAGAGATTGATGATGAGTCAGGTATAAATACCCCTAATAAAAATAATTCAGTAGTGAATGATCTTTCTGGTGTAGCAAGAGATAAAATTAATAAGAAGCTCACTCTTGATGACTTTTCAAGAATGGGTATCGAGGATCCAAGTTATTTTTCTGATAGAGATAGAATATTAATAGATTTGCAGCAGTTTGGATCTCAGGCTGGACAGGGATCAGAGTGTGGAGCTCATGAATTATCGGTTGGAGGATCACAAGCTAGAAGACAAACAAATATGCTAAATTTGCCTGTTTTACTAACTGCCGGTGAAACTATTGATGGTGAGTCGTATTTACTTGCAGCTGCAAAGCATTTTGAGATAGTAAAAAAAACAGCAAAGACCGCAAGTGATATTGCGTTAGATAAGACACTACTATTGCTAAAGGCAATGGTAACAGGGTCTGCTATTGATGACATGTTGGTGTACCACAAGCCTGCAACAATAAAATGGGTCAAATCCTATTTAGGGCAAAATGGTGATGATGAACATGATGTTTCAGAAACTGAAAATTCTCCAAATTCAAAAAAGGATGAAGCTAAAACTAAGCCAGGTAATGAGTTAGTAGGAGAAGAAATACTAGAAAGTGCACGAAAGTCTGATAAAAAAAAGAAAGAAAAAAAAGTTTATACCCCTTCAGTAGACAGTAAAGAGAGTCGGAATAAAAAGGAAGAGTTGGGTAAGGATAAAATGACAGATCAGGAAGCGTCATCTCCTCGGGTTCCAACTGCACAAGTTAGCAATACGGAAGAAGATACTACCAATAATGAGGAGGATAATGAGGAGCCAAAAAATCTTGCACAAAAATCATCTGCACCAGCATGGAAAAAAGCAAGTAGCCCAGTTCGCAGAAAACCAGAAGAAACAATTCGTAGAATGCAAACTACTCATAATGCAGGAAGTTTGTGGGGGCATATGCAAAAGCAAATCATTGGAGATGGACCTAAAAAAGAAGAGAATCAAACGACAAATGAGACTATAAAATCTACACCTGCTTCTGAGAAAAAGGCTGAGGAAAAAAAGACTGATCCAAAAAAGGAGAATACTGTAAAAAAAGAAGAGGCAAAGGAGAAAGCAACGTAAATGGCTTCAGGCAGTGCTAAATGATAACGAGGGTTACTATCTAATTATAGATCTTCCAAAAAAAGCGTATTTCTGCTATAATAAGTAGATTTATGCCTGATAAAAACATCAACTTTGATAGGGAGGATAACGAAGCGATTGGCGATGCTACTCGTCGTCAGTGGGATGCTATCAGTCATGTTTTGCATTTATCAGCACTTGATAGACTTGCCGATAATGCAGAACAACTTCAGGTTACCAATAGAATTGTAGACCTTGTTAATAGAACCCGTGGTGGTGCAATCAATACTGCGCAGTTAACAGGTCAGCTAAATACACAATTTACAGAAGAGAGAAACGCACGTGCACCTGCTACTCCTGAAGGTACAAGTGCAAGAACAATGGAGCAGCAGCAGTTGGCAATTGCTGAGTCTTGGTTGCAGGTGATTTATCGTAATGTTGAAAGAAAAGATATCACACAATTGATTGCTGATATGCCCGCATCAATTCGGCCAATCGATTCCCCCGCTGGAAACAATGAGTGGGTCTCTTATGGGGTGACAATTAGTACTACTCCACCAGTTGTAACTAGAATTACTGTTGACCTTCAAAATCCAATTTGGAGATCTGGGTCAAATCAAGAAATACGAGCACGGTTAGATGGTAAAACTCTTGCACAGGCAGGAATTGTTACTAGGCCAGTGGTAGATATATCACATACATTAAATGCGGCAGACATAGATGAAATATTTAAATCAAAAACAAATGTAGTAGATCCACTATTACCTCTTGCTAATACAAACTTAACTGCTGTTCCTTTGGTTGGAGGAGGCAATGCAACAGTGTCAGTAGATTTGCCAAGGCTCTTTAGGGATTACCCTGATACTCCAGGGATGGATAGGGCAGCACTCCAAGCGCACATTGCAGGTTTATATCCTGCTGATATCAATAATATATTGAGCAGTACAGGAATAGATATTGCTACACAAATTACACCAGCCGCAATAACTGGTAGAATTTTTGCAACCTTAGGTAGAAGTATTACTCAATCATTAGCTTCTTCTGAATCCACTCTCACAGCTGCAATAGATTCCCGTCAGCCTATTGATAGCTTACTGGAAAGTACTGCGGATAACAGGGAGCTACTTTTGGCACTTTCTGTATTTCAGCAAGATCCTACAACAAGAGAGGCCTTGAAGGGTGGCGCAGTGCAAACTTTATTAAATAAAGCACGAAAGCTAGAGAGTGAAAGAGATTTAAAAGCAGCGCTTACGACATTACAAGATCCTACAACAAAATCTCCATCTCCAGAGCCAACACGAACTTTGGTATGGCTAAGCGGCCAAATAGATGGTATTAGAACCGCTACTCCACCAGTAGGAACAAGAGATCTATCTGGATGGGCAAAAAAAATGAAGCAGGATGCTGATGCCCTTCAGGCTGAGCGTGATAACTTAGAAAAGGTAATTTCTGCAGTAGGCCAAGTTCAATCATATAGAGCAAAAGGAATAACACTAGGTGGTACTACTACATATATCGATGTATTTTCAGATCCATCTGTAGCTGATGTTCAGGTCGCAGTGTTGGCCGCAGGAAATCAATTTGATGCTAGTAGATTTGCAAGAGAAGTTATTGAATCTTTTAATCATCCTGATTCTACTGGAGATAAAAATCCACGACTTCGAGATGCGACATTTTATGATGCTGAGTTGAAAAAAACTGAGGATAAGATCGAAGAGGAGAAGGGGAAGTCTCAGGCAGGAGGATCGGAAGCAGTCTGGGCTATTGTCCGTAGAGGCCTTGAAAACCAAGGTGTCCGTGCAGAGCAACTTGAAAAAACAATTCAGTACATGAAGAACCAGCTAGACCACACGCCAGAGTCCGCTCGTGATATTGGGGAGCTAACGAATAGTGTCTACGACTACGTTGGAGAAAGAGAGAGAGGGCAAGGGCTTCGTGGGTTGCTTGGTAAAGGTGCAGACGGAGAACCAACACCAACGGCTGAATGGCAACAGGATAAATCTTATCGAACATTAAAGACTCTTGGTCTTTGGAAACACAAGCCAAGCCTCGTTCAGTATCAGAATCGTCTATTTTCAGCACGAGGCATAGGTCTTACAAGAGAGCAGATAAATACTTCAATGAGTAGAAGTGTGCCACTACCACGCCTTATAGATGCATACTTCAGAACAAAGTATCTAACAGAATTGCCAGATAGCGATCCTCGTCGATTGCCAGATGATTCACAAGAAATGGTAGAAATGCTTCGTCGTATGCATACGGCAATCTTAGAGCGCTCTCAGCTAAGCTTTCATAACTCTACAGCAGCAACGGAGGCAGAAATGGAGAAAATGGGTATTAAGAAAGATATGACAAAACTAGAAAGGCTGCAAGCAGCACAGTCGTACCTCTTAAATGAGAAGGATTCATATTTTGCACAAAATAGTGCAACTATGGAAAAAATTATCGATAGAGCATATAGGCCAATACGTATACGGCAAGAAAAACATGATAAATGGAAAGCAGCATGGGCAGGAAAAGGCCCTTGGTACAATCCTGCTGGATGGCCAGTAAATGGGACAAAGTTTATCGGTGGGCAGGCTAAAGCACTCGTAACTGGAAATGGTTCACCATATAACCCAGTAACCTACCCAGCTCGCGTCGTAAAAGGCACCACTAGTGGACTTATTAATTTCCTTAAAATGGAAGTGTAATTTTATACATATGAAAAATTTCTCACAGTACAATCGGCTCTCACAGAAAGAAAATAGACTTTGTCAAAAGCATATAGGAACAGGTCCAGAAAGCCTTGGAGGTGCTCGTGATTCTGTTGATGCACATGAGAAAATGTCGAATAATCCACACCTAAAGAGTGCGATGGATTTGTATGATAATGATATTGTACGTTCAGAATATCCAGAATTAACAAGTCATTCTCCGGAACGACCATATCTTGTAACACTTCTTATGGAAGGAATGATAGAAGATGGGGTTCCCGCAGATTATGAAAATCTAGATAAGAGTAATATCGATGCATTCGACCCATTTAATTTTGTAGAAAAATATTCAAGTCCTGAAAAGATGGGTGTGTTCTTAAAATCATTTTTGAATGATGACATATTAAGTGAAATACATGGTAGTGGACGTAGTGCTTCAGATTCAGCACTTGGAGGAGAGTACCTTGCAATTATTGGACAGCAAAGACTGCTTTCATCGCGTGATAATGAGCTTGACAATAAGGTGTTCGTCCAAGTTAACCTCGAATGGTATCGTCATGTGCAGAAAAAGATAGATACTGCAATGACGCAACATGGTGTTCGTCCGCCAGGAAAAGAAATGGAGTTCATTGGGGATCGCAATAGGAACCCTAAAATGAAGCTTAGTCTGACATCGCAAGAGTATTTGACCCTTGTAAAAAATGGTGTTGATGATGAATCGAATGCAAGTTTTACAGATAGGGAAGATCTTTTGAGTGCAGCAAGAACACCTTCTAATCCTTTAAATGCTCGTACGCAGAAGGTATTTACAGATTTATCCGTTGATAAATTTGGCCCAACGGAAACGCTTAAAAGATTTGGCGTTGAAATTGGTGAGGCAACTCGTCGACGGTATGTTGATGCTCGTATGGGGGTTGTCCGAGGGACAGATGGTAGAGAGGCACCAGAAGGACATCCTGCAAGACCAGAGATTATCCCTTCAGCTGCTGAATGGCGTAGAAGTCCAGAAATTGCATATCAATTCTTGAGTGAAAATATGCCAAGTGCTCGCGGGGATTCAAATAAAGTATTTCTAGATTCATTGAAGTGGCATTTTGTTTTTAATGATGCAGATAGAGCAGGAGGCATTGTTCCAGATCCAGTAATGAGTGAGGAAGATGTTCGTGCAGTGCTGTTTCTAACATCACAGAGCTTTCTGGAATATGAAAATTTGATGACTGAATCAAGTCGTCAAAGAGTATCTCTAAAAGAAGAGGTAACATTTGAGCAAAATGCAGAAGGATTTGTTTCAAATGCATGGGAGTACATGAAGGATATTCGGTCTCATCCACTTGGATCTGGCCTTATGTGGATCTCTGCAATTGTTGTTGCGAGAAATCTCTTTAAGGGAGTTTTTAAAGGAAAAATGCCTATGTGGAAGCTTTTACCAATTGCTGGGGCAGCGCTTGGGATGTATCAGCAACACACAAAAGGAAGAGCATGGTGGAATGCATTTACAGATAAATATGATGAAGTTATGGCTTCGGAAAACCTAAAGAACCCAGAGGAGCGAACATTGCCAAACTATTGGTTACGAGAGCTTTCAGATGTCGAAGGAAACCCAGGTCAGTTTGATGATCTTACGCCAGAGAAAGAAAGGCTGTCTTTTGCTCTTATGGGCAAGGTAGGCGTTGGTGAAACACTCGATTGGTATGACCAATGGAGAGTGTGGAGAAATAACCCAAACGGTACACCTCCTCAGATTCCAGTAGACTACTACGATCACTTAAATACCCTAGGGGGTAATGTAACAGACGAACAAGTCGGAGAATACTTCTTTATGTCACTGCAGAAATTTTTCATCCACCGTGGTCGAGATGTGAAACGTCAACAGCTCCCGTTTGATATCGCTGGTGGTATGTCTGATGATGAAGGAATTGGGTATGCATACATTAGAGAGAAGTATTTAGATCATCGTATGTATCAAAGAATTTTCGCTGAAATGGGTATTGATCACAGTGTAGAGTTTACGGATATGCAAATTGATCTATTGAAAAATGGAACGCCGATGACAGATGAAGAGCTAAAGGCACAATTCCCAAGTACATATACGGTAATCAAAAAGTTTAGAAGCATGGAGGCATCACAACGAAAAAAGAATATTGATCAATTGCTATACCTAATGGAGCTTAATAGGACAGAAAAAATTGGAGTTCCAACTGCAAAATATCCATTTGATCATGTGTTATTTATGGAAGGAAATCCAGAAGCCATGTCTCGAATCGATTCACAAAATGCAGGTACTGCATCTCCTTGGGCGAAATTGATGGCAATGTTTGATTCAAATGAAGCACCACCAACATCCGCTCCAAGCGCTGCAGCAACAACTCCTGCAACAGGTGG
>PFDQ01000024.1 GCA_002772815.1 Candidatus Peregrinibacteria bacterium CG10_big_fil_rev_8_21_14_0_10_42_8 | reverse complement strand
CCTTGGCGCGTAGCGCAAAAATGGCATTCCGTGTCGCTTCGCGACACGCTGGCTCCCGCCGTTTCGGGCGAAAGTGAAAATTGGCGGAGAGAGGGGGATTCGAACCCCCGAAACCCTTGCAGGTTTACACGCTTTCCAAGCGTGCGCACTAGGCCACTATGCGATCTCTCCAGCCGGATTATTTTGTCTTACTACAAGCACCTTCACAATGCATTTGGCCGTATTTTGTCCAAACAACAGTGTTTATTGCAAAAGCCATAATAGAAAGAGATCCAGTTGTTGAACCAAATGAAGCACCTCCTGTGCCAAACAAAGAGTTATACACTGCAATGAGTGCTGCAATCTCTGTAAGAGTAAGAAGGATAAATGTAATTTTGCCCATCACGGCGCAAGGAGTAGATGTACAACATGATTTCATAGGAATAAGGTGGAATATACGTAACCATTGTATGTTTTTTGTTTTATTTGGCAATACGGCAATGTATCCTGCTTGTACTTATGAAAATCTCTCTCGAATGGTTGGCTGAATACATCGATTTCCTAGAGGAAGATCCTCAGAAGATTTCAGATGCTATTACTGCACATACAGCAGAAGTAGATGAAGTGGAGGTGCAGGGAGCACTACTTAACCATTGTTGTGTTGGAAAAATTTTGACACTTGATAAGCACCCGAATGCAGATAAGTTGCAGCTCTGCAGTGTTCTTACTGATAAAGGTGAAAAGCCTGTTGTCTGTGGAGGGGCTAACCTGCGCGTTGGAATGCGCGTGGCGTTTGCACATACAGGGGCACGAGTGAAGTGGCACGGAGAAGCAGAGCTCATGACGCTTGAGCCGATTAAGATCCGCGGAGAGCAAAGTGAAGGGATGATTTGTGCTGCAGAGGAGCTCGATATCGTAGAGTTGTTTCCAGAGTGTACAGGTCATGACATTGTAGATATGGGCGATGGAGACAATGATGTCGGAAAACCTCTCAAAGAAGTGCTCGGACTCAGCGATACAATTTTGCATATTGATAATCATGCAATTACACATAGGGCAGACCTGTTCTCGCACATTGGCTTTGCCACAGAATGTGTCGCCATTGGCATTGCGAAGTGGAAAGAGATGCCAGAAATAAAGACACCAGAATTCCCAAGCACTCCACTGCCATTTACATTTCGTGTCACGGCAGAGGGACTCGTACCACGGTACTGTTCATGTGTTCTTGAGATCGATAGCCTAGGAGAAACACCAGACTTTATGCGAAAGAGACTTGCTGCTGTTGGTATCCGTAGTCTTAATCTTCCGGTTGATATTACAAACTACGTGATGCTTGAAGTTGGTGTTCCTATGCATAGCTTTGACCTTGATGACATCAAAGGAGATATCGTAGCGCGTGTTGCCGTTGAAGGAGAGCCACTCCAGACACTTGATGATAAAGAATGGAAGCTTCCAGAGGGGGCACTTGTCTTCTCTGACGAAGAAGGAAACTTTGATCTCGTTGGTATTATGGGAGGTCTTCGTAGTGCTACAAAAGAGAGTACAAAGAGGATTTATCTTCATGCTCTGAGCCTTGACCCTGTTCGCATTCGTCGAACAGTTATTGCTACAGGGCACAGAACAGATGCCGCGACGATTTACGAAAAAAAGGTCCCACATAAGTCTACAGAAATTGGTTTTTACCGAGCATTAGACCTGTTCCTCGAACATGTTCCTGGGGCGAGGATTGTTTCTGCCCTTCAAAGTGGTGGTGACAATGGGATCGCAAAGCCAATTAAGTTTTCTCAGAGTCGTGCCCATTCTTTGCTTGGTGCCGAAATCCCTGAAGATACGATGAAAAAGATTTTTGGTGACCTTGGGTTTAGCGTTTCTGGTTCTGGTGATGAGATGTTGGTGACTCCTCCTCTTCATCGTATTGGTGATATTTCTGGGGAGCACGATCTTATTGAGGAGATCGGACGAATCTATGGTTTCAATAATATTGAAGACACAATGCCAATGGCATCTATTGTTCCGCCTGAGCGTGATACACGTATCAATACAATGCGTGATGCGTTACAGGAACAGGGGTATATCGAACTACTACCACTTTCTTTAATTGGGCCAGATCTTTTATCGAAGGTTGGTATCGATACCGAGTCATGTACAACGATCGACAACGCTATCGGAAAAGAAACAAGTCTTATGGCGCCAAGCACACTTCCTGCATTACTAGAACACGCAGAGAAGAACCTACTCGCGTTTGATGATGTGCTTCGCACATTCCATGTATCGACAGTCTTTAAGGGTGGTATCGATAGCAATATCGAGCTTGGTATGTCTATTGTGATAAAAAGAAAAACAGAGCTTAAGACAGATCCGTTCCTTCTTCTTAAGCAGGAACTCGGAGAAGCGCTTAAAGATGCAGGGTATACGATGACCCTTGATGTCTGCAAAGACGTACCATCGTACGCAAGTGGTAGCAGGGCCGCGAGTATTGTGGTTGAAGGAAAGGTGATTGGGACATTGTTTGAGGTCCACCCGGAGGTGAAGCAGAAGTTTGACCTTCCAGCGAGAGCAGCAGCTCTAACCCTTAATATCTCTGCATTAAAAGACATTCCTGCAGCAACAATTGTTGCAAAGGTTGTACCAGAGTTCCCAAGTATTACGTACGATACGACAATTGTAATGACGCACGACAAAAGTGCGGGAAGTCTGCTTCAGAAAATTGCTGAAAGTTCTACGCTTCTAGAATCCGTAGAGATTACAGATTTATACGGCAAAGATAGTGGGGAATATAAACTTACTATTCGTTGTACATACCGTAGTGCAGATAAAACTCTTACAGACGAGGAGGTGAAGAAGGAGTATGCGGAGGCTTCATGCTTATGGGACTGTGGATGAAATGAATGCAGATCTTGCCACTCCTCTATCACAGAAGGGTGATGCGGTTATGAGAATGTCTGAGAGAGACTGAGTGGCTTCCTACTGTGTAAATACTGGCCAGAAATTCATCACGATAAAGCTCAAAAAAAGCACGACAAGAGGAAGGCTAATAATAGCCATAAGGGTTTTTGAGTTGGTATCTTTTGGCTTCACACTCAAATAGAGGCTCGACCCGCCGTACAGTATTCCAACGAGAGCAAGAGGGAGATCTGCTACTTTGAGCCACCATCCTCCAAAGCTGCCAATCTGGTTATAATGCAGCATAAAGCTCACAAAGAAGCTTCCTCCAAGAAGATAGAACAAGAACCCCGAAAGCTTATGGATGTATGGAAGCACGAGGGAATAGTACCTTACTTTGTTTTCTTTTGCACTGTGAGACGTACTCGACCCCTTCTACGACGACGTGAAAGTAGCGCACGACCGTTTTTCGTCCCCATTCTTTGAAGGAAACCGTGTTTTCTGAGACGCCTGCGCCATTTGAGCTTTCCAAGCATAGTGGAGGCAGATTACGTACGGAGAGGCCGCTGGTCAAGATAATATGACGTATTTTTTGATCAAACCTCAGCCCTCCTCTACACTCCGTTCACTATGATTTCACACACTACTCAAACACTCGACTCTGGTCTTCCGGTTCTTACTTCTGCCTCAGATGGCACTGCATCTGTTACTGCTATGGTTTTTGCAGGTGCTGGATCTCGTTACGAATTAGAATCTGAACGTGGTATTAGTCACTTCCTTGAGCATATGTTTTTCAAAGGTGGAGACCGATACAAAAATACGAAAGAAGTAAGTGTCGCTATCGATGCAGTTGGTGGCGAGTTTAACGCATTTACAGGGAAAGAATATGCAGGGTATTACGTGAAGGTTGCTGCAGAGCATATTGATCTTGGATGCGATGTTCTCGGAGACATGCTCTGTAATGCATCATTTCCTCAGGAGGAAATAGAAAAGGAGCGTGGTGTTATTATTGAAGAGGATCGAATGTACCAAGATACGCCAATGTATAGAGCGGGTTGGGACTTCGAAGAATTGATCTTCGGTAGTTGTCCACTTGGTTGGGATACTATTGGTACGCACGATGTTATTAACAGTGTGTCTCAGGCAGATTTTCAAGCGCATAAAGATCGTCTCTATACACCAGACAACTTGGTGATTGCATTTGCAGGAAAGACAAGTGATGCACAGGCAATGGAGCTATCATCGAAATACTTTAGTGGTATGAGCGGAGCAAAGGCGAGGGAATTCGAACCACTTCTCGAATATGGAAAAGATAAAGTATTCCTTCGTACAAAGAAGACAGAGCAATCACATTTGGTGATTGGTGTTCCATCACTTGGCTCACAAGATGATCGTCATTTTGCACAGAAGCTTTTGGCAATCATCCTAGGAGGAAACATGAGCTCACGTATGTTCCTCAATATTCGTGAGGCAAAAGGCATGTGTTACTACATTGATAGTGATATTGATAGCTACCTTGATGCAGGTTCACTTTCTACAAGGGCTGGTATCGACCAGTCTCGTCTTGATGAGGCGGTGAAATTGATTATCAATGAGTATGATCAAGTTGCGCTACACGGAGTTCTTGATGAAGAAGTTGAACGTGCAAAGTCTTATATGAAGGGGTCTATTATTTTGTCCCTTGAAGACACAGAAGAGCTCGCGCACTTCTTTGGGAAGCAGCAGTTACTGTACCCACAAGTTCGTAGTGTTGATGAATACATTGGTATGATTGAAGCGGTATCCAAAGAAGATATTGATCAATTGGCAAAAGACCTTCTCGGACATGAAAACCTTCGCCTCGCTGTTATTGGTAATACTGATAACAAAGTAGCACTCGAAGGACTACTTTCGTAAATTATTTTATTCATTATTTTATACCCTGAATTTATGGAAAAAACGCTCATTCTCTTAAAGCCTGACTGTGTTCAGAAAAAGCTTGTTGGTAAGGTTATTGCTCGCTTTGAAGAAGCAGGCTTCACTATTCGTGCAGCGAAGATGATTCAACTTACTGATGAATTACTTCGTGAACACTATGCACATATTGCTCAGTTTCCATTTTATGCAGATGTTGAGAGCTTTATGAAAGAGTCTCCAGTTGTTGCATTAGTTCTTGAGGCTGATGGCATCATTGATGCTATGCGTGTAATGCTTGGAGTGACAGATTGTCTAGAAGCAGCACCTGGTACAATTAGAGCTGAACTTGGCAGTAAGGAAGAAGGAAAGAACAAAATGTGTAACATTGCACATGCATCAGATTCTGATGAAGCAGCAAAGGTAGAAATTGCTCGTTTCTTCTCTGAAGATGAGATCTTCAATCGCTAATTCGAAATCAAAAAAAGCCTAGGCATTCGCTTAGGCTTTTTTTTGTTACTTATTCCCCTTTACTCAGGAGTTCGAGTGCGGTGTTGAGTTGTGGATCTTCATCCGCTTGCATTTGCTCTTGTGTTCTTTCAACTTCAATATCTGGAGTGATACCTTCTTTACCAATATCTATTCCATTTGGGGTAAGCCAGTGTGCTGTTGTAATGCGAATACTTGTTCCACCTGGCAGATCGAATACTTCCTGTACTGTTCCTTTTCCGAAACTCTGTTTTCCAATAACAGTTGCGCGGCTTGCATCTTGTAATGCTCCTGCAAGGATCTCTGATGCAGATGCAGATCCTTCGTTAATAAGAACGGCAAGTGGTACGTCTGGAGCAATTGGAGAGCCAGAGACGTAGTGATTTGTTGGTTCTCCTGTTCGACGAGTAACAGATACGACTTTTCCTTGTGATAGGAACATCGATGCTAGGTCTACTGCAGCATCGAGGTATCCTCCTCCGTTAAAGCGAACGTCAATGATCATTCCATCAACATTTGCCTCCATTAATTCCTCGACTTCTTCTCGTACTTCTTTTGAAGTTGTATCTCCAAATCTATTAAGAGAGACCTTTCCGATACGCTTTCCATCGTATTCAATAATTTCACTTTCTGTACTTGGCACTTTGATGTCGTCTCGTGTGATAGTGATATCAAGTGGAGACCCCTTTCTTTGTACTGTTAATGTCACATCTGTTCCTTTTGGTCCACGGATTAATTCAACAGCATCTCCGAGTGTGAACCCTTCAATAGGATTCCCATCAATATGGGTGATGACATCTTCTGGAAGCAGCCCTGCTGCTTCTGCCGGTGATCCTTTTAATGGTGCAACAATAACAATTTGTTTTTCTCGTAATGTAAGTTCTGCACCAATTCCTTGGAGGTTGCCATTGAGAGATTGCTTAAATTCTTTATTTTCCTGTGGTGGCATAAATACGGTGTATGGGTCGTTGAGTGTTTTGACAATTCCTTCTGTTGCACCTTGTACCATCGTTGTTACATCCATGTTCTCAGGAGAGATGTAGTGTTTTGAGAGTAGTCTCCATACGCTCCATAGTAGCGTGATATCCACTTCTTTTTCAGGGTCTGTTATTACTGTTCCTGTCCCCAGATTGCCATCGAAAATTTCCTCCATTGCAGTATATTCATGAGCGAGTTGTTGTCGTTCGTAGCTCATTCCTACTTGCATACCAAGGAAGAGCGTTCCTACTGGAAGGATAATAAGTGTGATGTTTTTGAGGAAAGTTTTCATAGTAGATCCATGATACGTTATTATTGTTTCATGTCTACAGCAGCAATATCGAAACAGATGGTCGTGCGAGAAATTGTTACATTAGTGCCTGCAGCAGCAGACATTATGCTTGAGTATGGATTGCATTGTTTCTCGTGCTCCGTTGGGGGTGTCGAGACCTTAGAAGAAGGATGCCATATGCATGGCATGGATGAGGATACGATTGATGCCCTTGTTGAAGATATTAATGATGCTATTGGCACTGCACCAAAGCGACCACAAACAATTACTATTACTTCAGATGCTGCACGTGCTATTGGAGATATTGCCCAAAAAGAAAACAGGGTGGGCGAAATCCTCATAGTGACTGTTGATGAGCAAGGAGGTTTTTGTTTGGAGTTTCAAGAGACTCCCTTGCAAGGTGATATAGATTTCAGTTGCACAGAAGGGCCAGAAGTTCGCATTTTTGCATCGGTTCTGACACTTGGCCGTATAGGCGGAGCAACTATCGATATGCGTGATGGTCGGTTTAAGCTCGACCTTCCAGATGAGGATGGATGTTGTGGTGGGGATAAGGATGGATGTGGCTGCTCATAATCGTGGTATACTTCAGATGATGATTCGTCTTCCTGCATCACTTGAGCGTAAGTTAGAACAGTTATTTCCAAGAGTGACTGATCGCAATCGGTTTATTGCAGAAGTGCTCACAGTTGCATTACAACAAAATGATTTACAAATGGAGAGAAATGAACTTTCAAGTGTCGGCGGTACGTTGCACCTCTTTACAGATGGAGGGTCACGCGGAAACCCAGGGCAAGCGGCTATTGGTGTTGTTATTGAGGATCCTGCAAAAGGTGAGGTTGTTCGTGAGCATTACGAACGCATAGGGATCGAGACCAATAATGTTGCAGAGTATAGAGCTCTTATAGAAGGGCTCAAGATTGCACATCGTTTTCATCCAAATAAGCTTGTGTGTCATCTGGATAGCGAGCTTATTGTGAAGCAGTTAAGTGGTGAGTATAAAGTAAAGATGCCAACGCTCCGTGTCTTTTTTGATGAAATTCAGGATTTGTCTCAGGACTTCCCGTCTATTTCTTTTATACATATTCCACGTGCAGATAATCATAAAGCAGATGCATTGGTGAATAAGGCACTTGATGAGCATCCCTCTCCTCATTATGAGCGCCCGTAAATTACGAAAACCAAGAGTACCAAGAGTACAAAGAGTACAAGGAATCCTCGTGGCACTTGTATTCACCGTAATCATTCCTGTAAAAATTTTTGCAGCACCCTACTATCCAGAACTCACGTATCGCTATGAACATCATTTAATGACATTAAATCCAAATGAGTATCCACTATGGAGAAAGACAGAAGAGGTATGGCAATACGGTGGTACAGAAATTAAACCTGCTGCGATTCTTCGATCGGATGGTGATAATATTCCTCCATTGCCAGAAGGTGTTACAAGATCACTCCGAACTTCATGGAACAAAGAGGCAATTGCAGCAACTATTGCGACTCGTATAACAACGATTATCGATAGGCCTCGTGGCACAGTGTCTATTGATAAAAATGAAGAAGGGGAGATTGTATTTGAGGGTGTCGGATTTCGGGGTCGTACTGTTGATACTGCAAAAGCAGCAATGCTTACTATTACAGCACTCGATACTAATGTGACAGATATTCATCTTCCTGTGCGTGAAGAGCAGCCTGTTATTCATGTGTTACATCCAGACCTTCAAGACAGAGGTATTGCAGAGGTTATTGCTATTGGAGAGTCTGACTTTTCGCATTCAGCAACAAGTCGTCGTCATAATATTGCTACAGGTGTCAGCAAGTTTAATGGTCACATTATTCCTCAAGGTGAAGTATTTTCATTCAATGAGGTACTCGGTCCTGTCAATGGCGAGACAGGGTATGTAAAAGAGCTTGTCATCCTGGGTGACAAGACATTGCCTGATTATGGTGGCGGGCTTTGTCAGGTCAGTACAACAGCATATAGAGGTGTGTGGGAATACGGTTTTCCGATTGTCCAGCGCCGTAACCACAGCTTTGCTGTACAGTATTATGCTCCACAAGGAACTGATGCCACTATCTACCCTCCGTATACTGATATTAAGTTTTTAAATGATAGTCCTGGCGATCTGCTTATTCAGACACATATTAATGTTGATAAAGCGTATTTTATTTACTATGGAACAAAAGACAACAGAGATGCAGAGGTTATTGGTCCCTATGTGTGGGACAAGAGGTCTCCACCTGCCGATCGTATCGAGTACACAACAGACCTTCCACAGGGTGTGAAAAAGAAAGTAGGCAGCGCTGTATCTGGTATGCAGGCAGCATGGTTTCGTATTGTCAGAACACCTGATTCTGAGGAGTCTATCGAACCATTTTATAGTTATTACGAAGCACGGCCAAATTTTACGCAGATTGGTGGTGCACCGAAGGCGCCAAGCTGGCTTGGGGAG
>PFDQ01000026.1 GCA_002772815.1 Candidatus Peregrinibacteria bacterium CG10_big_fil_rev_8_21_14_0_10_42_8 | reverse complement strand
GAGAACTTGGTATCGTGGGGCATCATCTGGAAAGAGACGTGCCATAACATTTGCAACAGCTATAAACTCTTCAACATTTGGTGACAGTGCTATGAAGTGAGCATTTGAGAGTATGGCATCATGGTACCGAGCAAGGATAACGTCGATCTCTTGCCTCATTTTTTCAATTTCTTCGACTCTTCCCATAGATAAATTCACTTCAATTATCCCATGAAGAACGCTTAGATCGTTCCACTTGCCTCGCTCAAAAGCACGCATATATGCATCGAGTGCTTTTTCTTTTTCACCACGAAACAGTGCGATATCTCCTAATCTTTTCATTGCTCTAAAATCCTGATTATTGCTTTCTGCATACGTGTCTATGGCTTGGCCTGCCTCATTAAAATGACTTTGCTGTGTTTCAATTTGTGCAACACTCAGCAATAAATCTCTCTTGAATATCTCTCCTGAAGACCTATCGTACCAAAGCAATGCCTTATCCTCATTACCCTGAGCCTCTGCTAATCGTCCAATAGAACTTACAACAAGAAAGCTGCCTTCATACAATGCAAGAACGAGTAGTCCAACTGCAATAAGCAGCTCTACGATTCGTGCAATTCTTATTGGAATTCTTTGAAGAGATGATATATCCATATATGACATCAGCATTCCGAAGAATAGCCAAAATGGTAGAGCGATACCGACAAACTGCATGTTGAAGTCGATCATGTTGTGCAAAATTACTCCGAAGAGTGCAATGAAGAGCAGTATACGAATAGAAAATGTAAGCGTATCTATTTCAGTATCGATTGAAAGAAGAACAACTGCAGACCTATATACAACAATTCCAATCAGAACAAAAAATAGCAAGGCAGCAAAAATACCTCTTTCAACAAGAAGTTTAAGAAATACATTGTGTGGATGATCTGATGTTGCCAGAACAGTCTTCTGAAGTTGTGGCTGGATAAACCTGAAGCTATACGGCCCCCAGCCAAGCAGTGGCCTTTTCAATGCTAGGTTTAGTGACTGCCCCCAGAACTGGGCACGTTCAGACACTGAGGATGTTCCTTCCGATGCAGTAAACGTCACTTTCTCCTGTACGTTCTGAACCTCATAGTACTGAGATCGTAAAGAATTCACTGAAAGGAATGTAATAGTTGAAACAGCGGTGAGAATAACTGCGATAGGCACTATTCGCTGTATAGGGAACTCTTTCTGTACTTTTTTGTAGACGATAACAGCCCACAGTAAGAGTTGTGCAAAGAACACAAGCATTGCCCCACGAGAATACGCAAGAAGAAGACAGCCAAATACGAGGCCTAAAATAGCCGAACGAACAAGAAGTTCTACGCGGCTTTTCGCATCTTTTGAATTAAATTGAAAGTCTCGTAGCATCCAAAAAAGTAAAATTGGCCACGCTAGTAGAAGAAACTCTGCCCATGCATTTGGCCAGTAATCTGTATGGAAGCGATAATCAAAGAATGACCCTGTTAACCTATTTACGGGCTGGAATACATACACTAAAACACCAATCACCGATGCAGTAATAACTGCAACACAAAACACTTGGAGTAATCTATTTAAATACTGCCGCCCTTCAATTTGATCTTCTCCGATACGAATGATCCACATTAACAATAAGCCAAGTGACCCCGTACGGAGCACCTCATCAAGACCGTAGTTTTGAGTCGTGCTTGTAAGGAAGCTAAACACCGTAAGAAGCGTAAAGCTTATTATCGTAACCCACAACAATAGTGGCACCTCCCTGTCACCTGTCTTTCTATCAAACGTATGTGAAATAATAGTGACGAGTCCTGCAACACCAGTAAGAAGCCATGTCATATCGAGACTCTTTCCCCCTCTCCAGAGAATTGATAACACAAGCAAGAGAAGCACAGCCCATTTGGATACACTGCACCAATTAATATTCTCAAATGTCTTTCGGATAAGAAATTTCATGCAAGCATGATACACCATTTTAGGCTTCAATAATTCTTAAAATTGATATTTACTTGATTCATCAAGCCAAAGGGTTACACTGAATTCCTTTTTATTTTTAATAAATATTATGCATCTTTCAGAGAATAACTCTCATAGAATAACTCTCATACTATAGTAAAAGGCGACTCAGATATCGTATTAGCACCTGAGCATCAACAAAATCCCGAGTCTAATGAAGTAGTCTCTGATACTCTCAGTGAAGAAAGGAACACCACTGCCGAAAGTGTTGAAGCTGTTCTTGAGGAAAACACTAAAGTTCCAGATAGAGAGGAAGACGAAGGTGAATTCATTGAAGAGCAACTTGAGGAGAACAATCAAGATGATGTGTCTCAACTACTCGATGATTTCTCTAACATTGCTAAGGAATATCAAAATAAAGTAGGAATCAACTCAATGAAACTTTATATTAATGAAGCTACTAAAATACCACTTCTTTCGACTTCTGATGAAAAAAAGCTAACAACAGAAATAGCACAACAGCAAAGAACTTGGCGTGCAGAAATACTACAAAGCCCCCTCATTCAGAGAAAACTGTACGATGCTTTGTATCAGGTATGTTACAAAGATGAGAAAATATTTCATGTTTCAAAGAACGCACGAAATAAACATCAATCAAAATTAGATTTACAAAATGAAGGATCATTAGTTATGAGCAGGATGAAAGAAAACCTTGCGGCTATAGCCCCATTGCTTGATGAGCAATCTATTTTAATAAGAGAATTAGCAAATGAAAAGCGCAGCGGCAGAGAAGTGGAAATGACGAGTGCATTACGAGACATCACACGTCGCATTCAAATACTCCTTGAAAAAGAGCCCGTCAAAGATGATTGGTTTTATGCTGATAGTTTCAATGGAATAGATTCCGTGGATACTGAACTGCAGTATGTTAAAGAAACTATGGAAAATGCTTCATCTTCTACAGCACAAGGAGATGCAATTGAATTTGCAGGAGAAACATTGGAGTGCCTTACCGAACGTATGGAAAGAGTATCTCCACTCTACTCAGCGTGGCAAAAGAACAAACAATATCTAGCCTCAGCTAACCTTAGACTGGTTATCTCTATCGCAAGAAAATATAGATATGCAGGATTATTTCTTGACCTCATTGAAGAGGGTAATGCGAGCCTCTTGAAATGTATTGATCAATTTGATGTTGGACGTGGAAATAAGTTTAGTACATTTGCCACATGGTGGATTCGACAAGGCATCTTGCGGGCACTATCTTCTCAGACACGAACTGTTCGTATTCCTCAGCACAAAGTTCAACTTCAAAAGGCAATAGTTGATTTTAGTAAGAAATTTGGAAATAGGAATAGTAGAAAGCCCACACACCAAGAAATCGCAGATGGATTAAAAATCTCGATATCTAATGTTGAAAGTATGCTATTGCGATCAGGAGCAAGGAGCTTAGATGCGCCAATAGGTGACATCCAAGCATTTTCCTTAAGCTCAATCCTAGAAGACAACCGCAATCAAACCCCTGAGCAAAGTGGTATGTCTGCTGGATTACGAGATGGACTACTCAAAGCCCTCGAAAGACTACCTGAGCGTGACCGTAAAATACTCTCATTACGATACGGTCTCTCATGTCAAGAAGTGCCTGATAAGGATGGTCTGCCTATTGTTCATTTAGAAGTTGAAGAAGAGCAATATGGTGTGGATCACTCCCTTGAAGAAGTTGGAGCAATATTCAGTCTTTCCAGAGAACGTATTCGACAGCTTGAAGTTATTGCACTAAAAAAACTACGAGATGAAATACCTGAAATAGAACAATATAGTCTCGATATAGCAGAGTTAGAAAACTACATGGCCACACACAAACCAAAAAAGCCAGAAAAAGAATCTGAAGATAGAAGGCATGATATAGACATATGTCAGGTCTTTGAAGTCCGCACATCAAACCTTCTCCGTAAGCATTCTGTTACTACAATTGGAGATCTTGTAAAACTGAGCAGAGAAGATGTCTGCTCTTGGGAAAATTCAGACAGCAGGGCGATTAATCAAATAAATAAAACTCTCGAAAAACTTGGCCTTGGTCAATTGCATAGTGACGAAGATATTACTGATTAAAAGAAGTCTTTATCCTGTTGACTCCATGAATTAGCACTCTATAATTTCGACTGCTAATTCATTAACCACATATTGCTATGGCTGATATACCAAAACTCGCAACAAATATTGCACCACTCGGTGATCGTGTCGTTATTATGCCTCTTGAAAAGGAGCAAGTAACCGCTTCAGGTATTGTTATTCCAGATACAGCATCTGGTGATAAACCAAGTGAAGGGGTGATTATTGCCCTTGGAAATGGTGGTATTGGTAAAGACACACAGAACCCACATGACTTCCTTAAGATCGGGGACAAAGTTCTCTTCGGACGTTATGCAGGAGATGACATCAAACTAAAAACAACTGAAGGAAAAGAAGTAGAAGTGAAAATCCTTCACCTCGATTCAGTCTTGGGTACTGTTAAATAACCCTTAATACTTCATACTTAATACTTACCCCTTTCTATAATGGCTAAACAGATAATTTTTGGAAAAGATGCACGAGACCAGATTCTTAAAGGAGTAGAGCTCCTTACTCGCGCAGTTGCAGCAACTATGGGACCGAAGGGTCGCAACGTTCTTATTGAAAAAGGATACGGCGGACCAATGGTCACTAAGGATGGTGTTACTGTTGCAAAAGAAATCGACCTTGAAGATAACTTTGAAAACATGGGTGCACAACTGGTAAAAGAAGCTGCAACAAAGACAAACGACGCAGCAGGAGATGGAACAACAACAGCAACTGTTCTTGCTCATGGAATTATGACAGAAGGGCTCAAGCACTTGAAAAGCGGAGCAAATGCCATCGCTATAAAGCGTGGTATCGACAAAGCTGTTGCTGCTGTCACTGCAGAGCTTGAAACAATGAAGAAAGATGTTGATAGCCGTGACGAATACAAAGCTGTTGCAACTATCTCTGCTCAGGACGAAAGTATTGGTGATACTATTGCTGGTGTTATCGAGAAAGTTGGAAAAGAAGGAGTTGTGACTGTCGACAAAGGGCAGACCTTTGGTATTGAAATGGAATTCGTCGAAGGAATGCAGTTTGATAACGGATACATTTCTCCGTACTTCATTACAGATACTGCTCGCATGGAAGCAGTGTTTGAATCCCCTGCTGTCCTTATTACAGATAAGAAAATTGGTTCAATCCAAGAGATTCTTCCTCTCCTTGAAAAGCTTGCTCAAAGCGGAAAGAAAGAGATTGTTATCATCTGTGAGAATATCGAAGGTGAAGCACTTGCAACACTTGTCGTAAACAAGCTTCGTGGGACATTCAGTGCTCTTGCTATCAAGGCTCCTGCATTTGGAGACCGTCGTAAGGCAATCCTTTCAGACATCGCAGCACTTACTGGTGGCCGTGTGATCTCTGAGGAAGTAGGGCTGAAGCTTGAAAATGCAGATCTTGAAGACCTTGGTACATGTGACCGTGTTATTTCTTCTAAGGACAACACAACAATTGTTGGTGGCTCTGGAAAAACTGCTGACATTGAAATGCGTATTGCACAGATCAAACAGGAGATCGAGAGTACAAAGTCTGACTTCGACCGCGATAAGCTCATGGAGCGACTCGCAAAACTTACCGGAGGTGTCGCTGTTATCAAAGTAGGAGCAGCAACTGAAGTTGAACAGAAAGAAAAACAACACCGTGTGGAAGATGCACTGTCTGCTACACGCGCTGCAGCAGAGGAAGGAATCCTCCCAGGTGGAGGAACAGCACTTGTTCGTTGCATCCCAACACTTGATGCACTGAAAGCAGACAACGACGATGAAGCAATTGGTATTGCTATTGTAAAGGGTGCTCTGTCATCCCCTCTTCGTCACATTGCAGCAAATGCAGGTGTTGATGGTCAGGTTGTTGTTGATAAAGTATTAAAGTCTAAGGGTAACGAAGGGTACAACGCACTCACTGGTGAATATGAAGACCTTGTGAAGGCAATGGTTATCGACCCAAAGAAAGTAACACGTAGCGCTCTTGAGAATGCTGCATCTGTTGCATCGATGTTCCTCACACTAGAGGCTGCAATTGCAGAGATCCCTAAAGATCCAGACCCAGCAGAAGCTGCAGCAGCCATGGCTGGTATGGGTGGAATGGGAGGCATGGGTGGAATGATGTAATCTAACAAATTTGGCATCTCTCAGTCCGAGGGGTGCTTTTTTTGTACATAGGCCCAGTATTGACATATGCTTATTACTGAGTATAATGTCTCGGTCCACTGTATGGTCAGCGGATACGGTTTTTCACATATTGGCTACTGAAAGAGGAGAGACTACATTGTTAAAGAAAGCTCATCAGAGAAAGATTGAACACGTGAGTATCAAGCTAATTGTTGATCCAACTGACAGTACAAAAGAGGGAAACCTTGCAAGGATAATCTCGTTTTATCTTGTGCAACAATACTGCACACAGTATGGCATTGAATTCTGCAATGAAGAAGGTCTCCTGAGCCAACTCGATCAACGTCGAGTCTTCCGCCTGCAATGTTCACTTGCGGACGCTCAGCTCATTCGAACAGCCATTGAAGAAGCACGGCACGGTTGGAAGTGCATCCTCCAATCGGCAGTCTAGCCCTTCTGAAAGACCCACTAAACCAGCACTCCACTTACGTGAGGTGCTGGTTTTTCTTATACAGATTTATCGTTCCATCATTTCCATTTGTACATCCACTGGTTCTGACATTTGTTCCACTGGCATTGGGTATGGCATCGGGATTGGTGGCATCTCGTCACGCTTCTTTTCAAGAAGCTCTTTTGCAAGTGGTACTACTACAGCTTTACGATATTCGTAGCTGCCCTCTGGCATTTTGATTACTGGAAATACAAGAGCAGGAACGTACACTTCGTAGCCTTCTTGTGTTTTCTCATTCCATTCATATTGTGAGAGGTACACAATGCGTGGCTCTGCAAGTGTCGCCTGTAGCTTCGTTGCTTCTGGCGGCATATACCCATTAATACTTCCCATGCGGACAATGTCTCGTACGAGCTCTACATCCTGCACTGCAGAATATTTTTGAGAAGCAAAGTTCATAGTTCGCATACCCCATATACCCATTACTGTTTTTAGACGCATATCCACACTCACACTCATTCCGTTAGCATTACCCCATTCATCAAAGACTGGTAGTCCATCAATAAGATATGGGAATGTAATACTCACCTGTTCTGGGAAGTAGAAATCTGCTTTATTTTGCATTGTTTCGTAGCGCATGTTCCAGTCATCCTGAAGAACTGGGTCTCCATACTGCGCTGTATCAACACCAAGTTTTTTGAGGAAATCATTTGCGATAGTCATCGTCCTTTCCTCACTTAACATGTCAGACTTCTGTACACGATACCTTTGGAAGCACGCGTCATCTCGACACTGGCTTTCTGGCCTCTGTGAGTAATCAATCTGTCTGTTGATGCTAATATTTCCATCATTAAAGTCTACATTTACCATGAGTGGCTCATTACCTTCTTCGCTAAGACTAACATTCATAACACTGAGAGACTTCAACTTAGATACATCCAACATGTCATCAACAAATGTACCAGTGAGGAGGTCTGCCTTTTGGGAACTCTTCAATGGAGTACGCTTATATGAAGTAATAGTTTCTGGAAGAGTAATATCTCCATCGTAGATGTATTCTGTCACATTGTAACCGTAAGGTTCTCCTGGAGCGATCATGCGAGAATCTGCCATTGGAGGGATTCCTCCACCTCCACCGCCCCCACTTTGAGGACGAACTTTGTTCTCTTCATCAATACTATCCATCATAGATGGCTCTGGAGAAGGAGTCGGTACCATTGGGTGAATAACGATGACAAATAGTGCAAATGATGCAACTGCTGCACCGCCAAGTGCGTAAATAAACTTATTCATGACTGTATAAAGGGAAAGGGATTTGGAAGGTGAAGAATGCAAATGCTGCTTTAGCTCGCTTAAAAGTTTTTTCTTAAATGATTGTGTAAATTTCGTATCTGGTTTTGCCGATATGATCGCAGCGATATTTTCCTCTAAGACATCTTTATGCTTTGCAAACGATGGTTCGAGTTCAATAAGCTCGTCTACGATCTCTATAAGGATAAGAAGAAGATCCTTACGTACCTTGTCTACACCACGCTTATACTGCATTTTGCATGCCGCTTCAGTCATATCCATCATGGTAGCTATTTCTGCGAACCCATATCCATGCCAGAGCCGAAGGAGAATCACTTCACGCTGCTTTGCATTGAGCTTTACAAGGAATTCTTTCACCGCTGCTGACTTCAGAGCGGTGTCTGCATCTTGCATAATATCTGTATCATCAGACAGTCCCCACACATCATCAATGCTCTGTGTTGGCTTTACTGCCCTGAAATGATCGATAACTAAATTGCGTGCGATTCTGTGTAACCATGCTGAAAGCACACCCTTGTCTGAGTTAAATGTATCAATCTTTTCGATCATCTGTAAAAATGCCTGTGATGTAATGTCTTCCGCCGTCTGTTTATGATGTGTTTTGAAGTACACAAAATCGTAGATACGTTTAACGTATCGCTCGTAGAGCTCTGTGAAAGCATCTGCATTGCCGCCCATATAAGAGGCGATAAGCGCTTCGTCGGAAGTCATAGTTGTTAATTGTGGTAAAAGTATACAGCATTGATCTTCACCATGTACTACGGTGTTAACCTCAAAAAGTAACAACAATTATTTTCTCAACGGTCCAATACCTGGAAGGCGTGATGGAGCAATTTTCCACTTTGTAAGCGGAACATTAATGATCAGTATGCCAACTGTTGCTATGGCAACGCTTAAAAGATGTTGTAATCCAAGTGTTTCATGGAGTACAGCTGCTGCTGCAATTATTCCAAAGATGCGTCCAACTGCTTCCATAAGTCCTGCATCTCCCGCATTCAGGTTTGCAAGAGCCCTGAAGTACAAAAAATACGGAATCATAAAACTGCAGATTGGCATTGCAAGCACAGGCCAGATGTTTTGAGGAGCTACGAG
>PFDQ01000038.1:35443-59403 GCA_002772815.1 Candidatus Peregrinibacteria bacterium CG10_big_fil_rev_8_21_14_0_10_42_8 | reverse complement strand
AATGGCTGCTCGTCAGCAAAGGAGTCCTTAAAAGTTATATCGCCAAATACCGTCTGCATTTTATCTTTCCACTGCTGTAAAATTTCCTCAGAAGGGGCTGCGACTGTTCCATTAAGACCTTCTGTCCCAATCAGTACGAGTCCACTCATGCCAATACTTTCTCCAAATGCCTTTATTTCCTCCTGTAGAGCAGGAAGATGTTCTGCCTCTTTAGGCACGAATTTATAGTGAGCTGTAATATGAAACATGATAGCATTATACAGAACTACCCTAGGTGTTTGACAATAAAAAAAGACTGGAACCTTCACCAGTCTTTTTTCAAACCTTCCTCTAGTCTAATCAATATCTATTATAGAATCTGCAGTCTTTTCCTGTGCAGTAGCTCTTTGTGTATTCAAGTTCAATGTATGCTCCGTCATTCTTGTTAAACCAGAAGTTATTATTATCTTGGTAGTAATCATTTGATTGGAATTTGTAAGGACGTACTACATTATCGTCTTCATCGTAGTAGTTTAACCATTGTCCATCACGTGAATCATGGCCTCCTTCGTACCTAAAATTATTATATCGGTCATTATTTGAATACCTATTATCCCAAGGACTTTGGGTTGTTGTCCTTGCATTAAACATCGTATTAAACGGATATGTTTGTCTGTTTCCATATGATGCCTGTGTTTGATGATACGGATTGCTTGTCTGGTAATTAAGGCAGCTTCCTGCAATATCACGGTAGTAACATGTGTATGTTGGTTCGTAACTGATCGCCTCGACTTTTTGCATGCCGAGAGGTAGTAAAGCTGCTGCGGTGATTACCGTTGTTGCAATGAATGGTAAGAATTTTTTCTTCATAAGATTTTTGGAAAGGGGATTAGCGTACGTCTAGATCTTTTTTTTTGCAATATAAAAAAAACTGACTATTAGCACCTAGTATAACATTCGGTACAAAGTCAGTTTGTGTTTGTTTCATGCTTTCTGCCGCATAAGGGTTCCTTGTTTATGCTCGTGACCTGGCGAGACCCTCGGAACAGTAACCATAATTATATGATTACTATTCTCTTTACTTATCTGTGATGTGAAGGATCTTTGGAAGAAGTTGTCGGAACTCCGATGTCTGTTTGTTTTTATTTTTTGTATTGCTCCTTTTGTTTTTGTTTTTGGTCGGAGCTCCGACTGTGAGTGCACAGTTCGCCGAGGCGAACTAGGGCTGATGGACTTATAGCCTCTCTCGAGGTGGCGATCTGTACTGGACAAATCATCATATCGTACCGCGTCTGAAAATTTGTGCAACTTTTCTCAGTTCCCTTAGGGTGTAATATGTTTTATGGATACATTATTTATACAAAACTTAACATTTGACTTTTTGTTTTATGTAAAAGCAAAAACAGTTTTTTCTGTACGTATTATGTATTCTTTATATTTTTACATTCCTGTCATCACTCTAAAGATTATTTCTGCCATTTCGCCACGAGTGAGTAGTTGGTTTGGGTCTGTAAAACTTGGTGGTAGACCGCCAATACGAGAGAGTGCAAACACATATGGCTTCCACCAAACGCTCAGTTTTTGGTCTTCTGGATTTGTATGAATGGTAAATGCATTTACAACAATCTTTGCTGCTTCTGCAAAATTGACAGGCTTTTCAGGGCCAAAACTTCCATCATCGTAGCCACTAATTACGTTATCGTTTTTCCCGATACACACATAGTCTGCGAACCAATCGCTTTGATGAACATCACTAAAGAGGTCTTCTGATTCACAGTTATCAATTGCTTCTTGTGTAAAGTTTGATGCGATAATAATTTTGATGAATTCTGCTCTGTTGATTGTTTGATTTGGTCTATATGTTCCATCGTCGTATCCTTTTACAATTCCTTCATTACGCACAAAGTTAATTGCTTTTGCGTTTGGATGAGAGGATGAAACATCTTCAAAGGTATTGTCTTCAACTTGTACTTCCTCTTTTTCATTATCGCTAAATTTGCATGGATTAACGATATATTGAATTTGATGACCTTCTTTAGTACAGGAAGGATGCTGATCGCCGTTATTGCAGATGTATGGACTACAATCAACTTTAGGCTGCACTTCTACCTCTGTTGAGTCATTGTAGTTGCTTAGCCACGTAATCAATTTTTCTGATGTAGCAGGGACCGTGCCACTGCATAGTCCTGTGTGATATGAATTGTCATATCTGTTAAGAAAAATCACCATGCTCTCATTTGTTGGGATAAGAATTCCACATGCTGCGCTGTTATTTGAAGTTTCTACTTCGATGTAGGCATCTGCTTGCCCTTTCCATGTTTTCTCAACGCTCACGGTATAGATAATGGAATGCCCCTTTTCTTCTTCAGAAATAACAGAGCCTTGAATAACGACATCTGCACTCGTATAGGAGGCAATATTTTGTTGCTCTTGATCTTGATACCCCATACACGAGCATGCATACATCTTTTGCGGGGTGGCAAGTGTGCTTAAAAGTAGGATCGATAACAGTGAAATGTTGCGCATAAATACGTCCGAAACAGTATACCGTATTTTACGGTTGGCAACAGGGGTTTTAGACTCTATTTCATGCAGGAATTTCCACTCTATGAGAGTTGTTTAAGGTCAATCCCTGGGACAGGGAACTTGTTACAAAATGTCTTTACTTCTTCGTGAAGGTCTTTGATAGCAGATGGGTTATCTTTCTTCTTAATTGCAGAAAGCATGAATGTTGTGAGTTGTTCCATTTCAACCTCTTTCATCCCTCGTGTAGTAACTGCTGGTGTTCCAAGACGGATGCCAGAAGGGTCCATTGGCTTTCGAGGATCATCAGCAATCATGTTTTTATTGAGAGTAATACCAATGTCGTCAAAAAGGGTTTCGACTTCTTGCCCTGTCATTCCCCATGATGTGACACAGTCGATCATCATTAAGTGATTATCTGTTCCATTGGTGACTAGCTTGGCACCATTCTCCATGAAGAGGTTCGCCATGTGTTTTGCATTAACGACAATTTGCTTGGCGTAGTCTTGAAATTCTGGCTTCGCAGCTTCTGCAAAAGCTACAGCTTTTGCAGCAATCATCTGCATGATTGGGCCTCCTTGAAACCCTGGGAAAACAGACTTATTAATTTTCTTTCCAAGGTCTTCTTCTCGGGTAAGGATCATTCCTCCACGAGGGCCACGTAGTGTCTTATGAGTTGTGGTTGTAATAATATCAAAGCCATCATCAAAAGGGTTTCTGGCTGCCTTACCTGCAATAAGACCTGCAATATGAGCCATATCTGCCATTGTGTATGCACCAACTTCATCGGCAATTGCCTTCATTTTTGCGTAATCAAGTTCTCGTGGGTAAGCAGAGAATCCTGCAAGAATGAGCTTTGGTCTTTCTCGTAATGCAACTTCTCGCATTTCATCGTAATCAATTTCTCCTGTTTCAACATCTTTCATTTTGTAACGTACAAAGTTAAATATTTTTGTGATGTACGTTACAGGATGGCCATGCGTGAGGTGTCCTCCGTGACTTAAATCCATTCCCATAACAGTGTCTCCTGGTTCTAGGAGTGCAAAGTATGTCGCGACGTTTGCAGGTGCTCCTGCATGAGGTTGTACGTTTGCATTACCAGCATTGAAAAGTATTTTTGCACGGTCAATTGCTAGTTGTTCAATAATATCTGCGTACTTCTGTCCACCGTAGTATCTTTTCCCTGGGTATCCCTCTGAGTATTTATTGTTAAATACAGTAGCCATTGCTTCCATTACCGGAGCAGAGATGTAATTCTCTGACGGAATAAGCTCCACTCCTTCAACTTGACGTTGCATTTCTCCTATAACAGCGTCGTAGACAAGAGGATCTGATTGTTGAAGAGCATTGTAGCTAGGCATAGTGTAGAGAGGGGAGTGCTAGATGTGCAGAGTATAGTGCAGAGAAAGTTTCTTTGTCATTTATTTATGACGTTACTTCTATCCAGTCGTTTGCTGTGATAACAATATCCATTGGTATGTCATGTGCTTCCATTGGTACATCTATCATTAACTGACACTGAAGACATGTTCCCCAGAGTGGCGTCTGAGGGTGATGTTTTTTGTACCACTCAAGCCATGTATCGTACCCACCAGATCCTCTTCCGAGTCGGTTCCCTTTTTTATCGAATGCTCTTCCTGGGACAAGGACTATATCAACTTGTTTATCTCCAAGCTCTTCTGCAGTTTTTGGTGGTTCTGGAATACGAAAATCTCCAGGTGGAAGGTTGTGGAGGTTTTCTGCTTTTCGATAGATCATCTTTTTATCGGGGCCTGCAAATACAGGTAAGTAGACTGTATCTCCACGTTCGAGAAGCTCTTTGAGGAGTAATTGAATATCTACCTCTGATTTTAGGGGAAAGTATGCACAGATGGTTGAACCTTCTGGAATTTTTTTAAGCAAAATACGGCTGAGCGATCGTCCTTCTGCTCGCCTTGCATTGGTGTCCATATCATCTATACGTTTTTTTATTTCCTGCCGCATTATCTTTTTTTCTTCAGAGATGTGCATGCATTCATTATAGACTTTTTAGAAAATCTCTGCTGCTGCATCAGCCATATTTACCATTTCTTGTTTTGGCTCTGATACTGGCATAGCTGCTGCTGTTCTTGCATCTTCTTCTAGCGTGCAGTGTATTACGATTTTCTGTTTAAAAATTTTTTCGAACAGACCTTCAACAGTTCTACTTGCATCGACACCTCTTACTTTGTCTCTATGAAAGGCAGAGGAGAAGCAGATGGTGATAGTGTTATTTTCAAACTCAGTAACCCGACCATTTTTGAGGGACATCTTCACAGATGAGGGTGTTGCGTCGTTTATGACAGATGTCCATGACTGTCTTATCGATTCTATTGATACCTCAGGAGCATTGATAATAGAGGGATGCGTTTCAACTTCCTTGGTAACTGGTTTTTCTTTTGTTTCAGTGACTACTTCTTTCACTGGCTCTGGTTCTTTTGCAACAGGTGCTGGGATGGAGGTGCCGTCATCTGTACATAGTGTTAGCAATGCTGCCTCTACAACAAGGCCTGGAACGGGACTTGTGCGCATATCCCTAATGGCTTTTAAAAGGACATCGAGCATGCGAAGGTTTCTGGTTGTTGCTTCATTTTTTGCAATTGATTCGTGTAGTGCATTGCGTGTGCTTTTGAGAAGATGTCGAAGAAATACATCCAGTGGAACACCTGCATCTTCTATTTTGGCAATGCTCTGTAGGATTGCATTCTTATCATTTGCAGTGATAGCTTCGAGGGCATGTGCACTGTACTCAGCCCCTGTTCCACCTGTTCTCTTTTTGACGTCTTCGATACCAATACTGTCGAGTGATTGCATTTGGTCGAGCAGGGAAATGGCATCTCGCATTCCACCTTCACTTGCAGTTGCAATTGCACGAAGAGCTTCTCTGTCTATGGTGATATGCTCTTGGTCTGCAATGTATTGCAGACGACGGATAATATCTTCTTCTCGGATATGCCTAAATGGAAAACACTGACATCGAGATTGGATTGTCGTTGGGATTTTATTGAGCTCTGTTGTTGCGAGTATAAAGAACACAAATTCTGGTGGTTCTTCGAGTGTTTTGAGTAGCGCGTTAAAGGCTTCTTTTGTAAGCATATGTACCTCATCGACGATGTATACTTTTGCACTTGCGATGACAGGTGAGTATTGCACTTTTTCAATGAGTTCTCGTATATCATCAATTCCTCGGTTACTTGCTGCATCGATTTCGAGAAGATCTACTATGTTTCCGTCATCGACTCCTTTTTGAATAGCTTTTTTAAGATTGGTGTCTTCTATTCCTCGTGTCATGAGTTCTTTTGCAAGAAGTC
Organism: Candidatus Peregrinibacteria bacterium CG10_big_fil_rev_8_21_14_0_10_42_8; assembly: GCA_002772815.1. Classification (GTDB taxonomy): domain Bacteria; phylum Patescibacteriota; class Gracilibacteria; order Peribacterales; family Peribacteraceae; genus UBA2170. The sequence goes on along the minus strand of PFDQ01000038.1, from coordinate 53,572 downwards.
TTGCAATGGTTGTCTTTCCAATCCCTCTGCTACCAGCGAACAAGTATGCATGTGCAAGTTTTCCAGAAGCTGCAGATTTTTCGAGTGTTGCGACAACGTGCTCTTGCCCTTGAACGTCAGTAAACACTTTTGGCCGGTATTTATTGTAGAGAGACATTGGAGAGCGATTGTAGCAGTATAACTCTGTTTCGTTAACAGATATATAGTAATTGTTCTTGAATGAATTCTTATCAGTAACTACTCTATACATACTTTATTCCTCTGAACTTCTATGAAAAAATTTCTTACACTTTCTATTCTCTCTACAAGTCTTCTTGCTGCATGCGGAGGGGGTAGCGAGGTTTCCATGCGTACCCCAAAGGGTAGCCCAAATGCGACAGTCCTTGTTGAAGAATATGCAGATCTGCAATGTCCTGCATGTGCTGCAGCTCATGCGCAGGTTACAACGCCTCTTCTTGAAATATACAGTGACAAAATTCGTTTTGAATTTCATCATTTTCCACTGCGAAGTATTCATCGCTTTGCTCTTGATGCTGCCGAAATGTCCGAGTGTGCAGCTGACCAAGGGAAATTCTGGGAATTTATCGACGTTGCTTACAAAAATCAGTCGGAGCTAGGCTTTGAAGCATTGGTTGATTGGGCAGAAGTTGTTGGTCTTGATGTTGATGTTGCTGAGCGTTGCTGGAAGTCTCACAGCAAGAGAGATATCGTTTTGAACGATTACAAGGAAGGACGAGACCGTGATGTTGCAGGGACTCCTACATTCTTCGTGAATGGAGAGCGGGTACAAACCGGTGTCGATACACTTGGTGCAGCAATTGAAGCTGCAATTCAGGATGGCAAAATGCCTCTCTAAAAAAGTATTAGGTATTATGTATTAAGTATTATGGGCGCTAGCGATTCTCTAGCATTTACCCTTAATACTTAATACTTTTCCCTTAATACTCTATTTATAGAGTGGGCTTATTTGTGCGAATCCGTAGATTCTTTCAAGCTCTGTATCGAAAAGAACGAGAGTTCTATATTTGATAGGCTCAACATCAGTTGTAACATCGTAACGGCTTGTGCCGAGGTTGCTACGCATGAGTCCAATATCTATTGCAGTTTCGTCTGGGAATGCTGCATCACGTGGGTCTACGACTGTCGAAAGAAAGAAGTGCAATGAAGGCCCAGGTGCTGATACGAAGTCTGGGGATATGTAAATTTTTCCGTCAGAGAAGAGAACTTCCCCTGTTGTAAATTCTTTAATAGCAGTGAAAGAACCTTTCGATCCATTGCGCTGATCAGCACGTGACTTCTGTGCAACTTCGAGCCATTTTTCTTTTGTTTTGTCGATGATTTTCATTTTTGCTTCATCATTTGTAATAGGATCTTCGTAGATTTCAAGTTCTACCATAGTATCAACCATTGCTTCTGAGTACCGTTCTGCAAAGAGGGGATTTTCAAGGAGATAGCTGAGCTCTTGCTCGTTCCCTGATTTTCCCTGACACGCAGTGAGTGTAAGGAGTGCCACTGAGGCAATAAGTGTTTTCTTCATAAGAATAAAGGAGAAGTAACTGTGAAAGCGTATTGTAATGATATTTTGACCTTCTACAAGCTAAATAGGGCCTAGTTGAGTGATGTCATTGGCCCTACTGAGGCATATGTTAAACCTTTTGATTCTAGTGCGTAGGCAGCTTTTGTGAGTCTTCCACGTAGATTGTTGGCTATATTGCTATATTCACTTGCAGTCACACCGCTAACGATGAGGTTGCTCCAATACTTGAAGTTGTAGTTGTCTTTGTTGTTATTTGCGGTTTGAGCAATCAGTGAAGCTTCAGAAGAGCTGGTACAGATGTTTTGTGCCTTACTCGGCTCTTCATTGATAGCTGGTTTCTGAAAACCATCCACAAGATTATTTTCAATTCTATTACCATGCCCAATTCCTGGCCTTAGTGTTTGCACTGTTTCTTCTCGTGCGGTTTCACGGACAGAAGCGAGATTTCGTGGTAGGTATCCTCGCTCGAGTGACCAGTGCACATTGTAGAGCATCACGCCGATAGTACGAACGGACCCTGCATTTTGCTGTAGAGCTTTTTCATAGAAAGGGCGAACTGCAGCAGGTAACTGACTGAGACATACATCAATTTCCTTTTTTGCTTCTAGTGCTGATGATAGATCGTTTGTTTCATTATTCGTGTCACTATTTGTACTGAATGCTTTTAGGTATCTTTCCATAGAGTGAAGCTCGTTTCGTTCTGCATCACCAAGTGCAATTGGCCATGCTTGTGCAAGAAACTGCGCTGCCTCGTCCCAGTTTTCACTGTCGAGTTCGTGACGTATTTTTCCTTTTATATCTTTAAAGGCAGGGCTTGCTACCGTTTCTTCAACGCCTGTTCTGCTCTCTGCTTCTTCGACGTAGCTTTCTCGTTGTGCAAATGTTAGCGATAAGAATGATGCCTCACTGAGACGTACAAATCCTTGTGGTACTCTTCCGTTTGTCATTGCTGATTCCACTTTGTCGAATCGAAACCGGATCTTTGCCCATTCTTTTACAAAATTCTTTACCTCTTGTACCGATCTGCCTCTTTTAATCATATGAGAGACGAGATAGCCAGTATTACTAGAGCTTACATATTTTGCAGATGCTGCAGTATCGATCACTGCTTTTATCTCTGCATGAAGTGCTTCCTTGTTTTCTGCTTTTGCTGTGACTGCATTTTGCACCTCATGCATGATGTTTACTTTTTCATCGTAATGAAGTGCTAGGAATTTGCTTGGGCTTTTGAAGAGATCGATATCCTTCACATCTTTTTTATCGAGTGTGGCAATTGCTGGGTCTCCTTTTAATTTGTCGTAGTCAGCATGCACTTTCTTCCATGCTGCGACGTAGTCAGGGAACTGACGCAACACAAAGTACTCTCTGGCTTTTGGGTTTACAGAGGGGTCGTTAAACCGTGCAATCCATTTCTTTTTGGATTCTGCAGAGATGTATTTACCAACAGCACTATCAAGTTCTTTGCTAAAACCTACAAAGAGAGCTTTGTCTTCATCAATTATTGGAAGTGTTGCAAGTATATCTGCAATAGACGCCTTTCGTTGTTCAAACGATTGGCTGTTTAAAAAATGATCACTATCGCTTATTTTTGCACAGAGAGATTTGACGCTCGGATCTTTCGATTCACTCAATTCTTTAAAGCGAGGATCTTTCGTGATTGACTCTCTCTGATTTGCCTGTTTTCTTCTTTCTGATAAATACGTTGGAAGTGTTGTATTGATTGCAGCTTTCTTTTCCTCTGAGTGGCGATTGCCATCTCGAATCCACGACATCCACTCTGCATACGATTTTGCAGAAATTATTTTGTCGTTCAGTGCATTTTTTAGTGGACCTTCTACTTCGTTACGATACAGAGCTAGGTTTGCTGCCTTTGCTCGTTCGGCACTATCACCAAGGTATGCACCAATGAGCGGATCCCAGTCATTGTCATTACTTGACAGTATTTTTTCCATATATGCTCGCTGCTCTCTGACTTGTGTTGAAGACATCAGCCCAGTTTGTTGGAAATTCACGTTCATGAAATCTTCAAAGCCTCTGCGAATGTCTGATGCATTTGCATAGAATTGATAGTCTTTTTCCGCATCAACTTGCCGCTTTGGTGTGTTCAATGACGATGGGGCGTTCACCATGTGTTGTTATTGTAGTGAGGTCTTTTACTATAGCAATTTGATTCTCAGAGTTTTATGGTAGGATCTGTATCCTTACTACCCGCTTCCAAGACGCATCATGATTCTTTCAGACCGAGACATTAAGCAAAATATTACAGATGGCCGCATTGTTGTGGAGTCGAACCAGACAGAGCTCTTTCGGTACATCCACGCTTCATCGATGGATTTCCGGCTTGGAAACACGTTCAAACTCTATGAACACAGTAAATTTGCAGTGCTCGATCCTATGACTCCAGAATCATTTGCAGGGAATATGCGTACGATTACGGTTCCAGATGGTGAGTCGTTTATCGTTCAGCCAGGAGAGTTCGTCCTTGGGGTGACACAGGAAACAATCACACTACCAGATGATCTTGTTGCGAGAGTAGAAGGACGGAGTAGTCTTGGTAGACTTGGTATTATCGTTCATTCCACAGCAGGATTCGTTGACCCTGGTTTCTCTGGAACTATTACACTTGAAATCTCAAACCTCAACCGCCTGCCAGTGGCACTCTATCCTGGAATGCGTGTATGTCAGTTGGCATTTGAAATGATGAGTTCCGCTGCCGATACTCCGTACCATAGCAAGCCATTTAGTAAGTATCAAGGGCAGGTCCTCCCAGAGGAGAGCCGGTTGTCCATCGACCCTGAATTCACGAAAAACGCTAAGGAATTGCCTATTAACGAAGAAGTAGTCGTCGGTTAGTGCTGGCAAAGTAGGGTCTTAGACCCTTGAAATGTCTGTATAATTATGGTATTTAAGGCCCTTCGCTTGGCTTGTCTAAGCGAAGATTGGTCTTTGACATGATCGAATCTTTACGCTTCTAAGATGTTCTTGGAGGCAAAACTCACCTGGGAAAAGGAGGATGGGATGCACGAGCATCAATCGACACAGCGAAACGGTTTACAAAAGATGTCGCAGTGGCTGCTGGCTGATAGCCGGTTGCTGATTGCGGGGTCCGTATTGGCGCTCATCTGGGCGCATGTGGATTATTTTGGGGGTACACACACCCTCGAACACTTCACTCACTTTGAAGTGGCACAGTTGTTTGCAGAACCTGCGGCTCATGCTGCTGACGCAGGACATGCTGAACATGGCATGACCATTCACTTGTTGATTGGCATGGCTATGGCTTTCTTTTTCGGCATTGCTGGGAAGGAAGTGAAGGAGTCTACGCTTGTTGGCGGGGATTTAAACCCTCCATCAAAGGCAGCAGTTCCTTTGTTTGCGACCGCTGGGGGGATATTGGGTCCTATCGGGATCTATCTTCTTCTGGCAGTTGTAACAGGAAAAATTGCGCTCTATGCCAATGGTTGGGCCATCCCGACTGCAACCGATATTGCGTTTTCGTATTACTTCGGCAATAAGATTTTTGGCAAGGGTTCTGCCCCTGTGAAGTTTCTGTTGTTGCTAGCAATTGCGGATGATGCAGTAGGACTAGTGATTATTGCACTTGGTTTCACCGACTTTGCGCAGATCCACTTAATGTGGATGTTGCTCCCTGTCGCTGCTGTTGCCCTGACAATTGTCACGGCGAAACTTATGCAAGGGCACAGGAACCACAGCCATTGGTTGTACTTTTCATATATGGCGATCAGCCTGTACGGTTTTTACCGTACAGGTGTAGAGCCTGCTCTCGCATTTGTTCCCGTCGTGTGGTTCATGCCTCATGCAAAAACAGACCTTGGTTTGTTTGCGCATGGAGAATCGGAACGGCACGACACGCTTAACCAGTTCGAGCACTTCTGGAAACCATGGGTTGAGGGAATTCTTTTCTTCTTCGCTCTGGTGAACGTTGGAGTGCCACTCGCTGGCATTGGTGTGGGGACGCTGCTCGTTTCTGCAGCACTGATTGTAGGTAAACCACTTGGGGTACTGGTTTGTACATGGTTGGCGGTAAAAGTCTTTGGGCTTCGCCTTCCAGATGGTATGAACTACCGAATGGTTACCTGTATCGGCATGATCGCCGGTATAGGATTCACGGTGGCATTGTTTGTCGCTGTGAAAGCATTCGGCTCTCCCGAGTATGCAATGCAGCTCCCTGAAGCAAAGCTGGGTGCGTTGTTCAGTTTTCTGGCTGCGCCACTTGCATTGGTGTATGCCCGCGCTGTTGGCATTAGGCCAGTTGTTTCTACTGTTACTACCACGACTGCAGAAGCTGAAGAAGCTGAGCACCTTGAAACTCAGCTTGCGTAAGAAGATTCGGTTAAAGACTCACCCGTTACCCCTTAGGAAAGGGTAGCGGTTTTTTATAATGTCAAAATATTCTACACTGCTAGTATGACTGAAGAAAAAATGCATCGATATATTCTTATTGCGCTTAGCACTGCAATTGTGTTGTCTTTTGCAGGGCTCATTGCACGATGCTACTACGAAATGTCTGGAGTGATGTACGGAGATACTATGATTTTTCAGACAGTAGGACGAGGTATACTTAATGGTATTCTCCCGTATAGTGGCCTTTTTGAGACAAAGCCACCTGGGATATTTTTAATGCATACTGCGTCGCTATGGTTGTTTGACAGTCAGCTTCTTGTAAAAATTCTACAAGTGCTTGCTCTCGTGAGTATTCCTGTTCTTGTCTTGATACCTTCTATAGAGAACGTATCTATGAGGCCGGCACAGCAGCGACAACTTGTGACGCTTGTTACAATACTCTTTGGCTTGGTGTTGTCATTGTATGTTGCGAATCAAGCAGGAATGGGACTTGTTGAAAGTTATGGTGTTGCACTAGCACTGCTATATCTTGTACTTCTTCAGTGCTGGGATCAGGGTCTTGGACCATGGAAAGTATTCACGTTAGGAGTGCTTATGTTGCTGACTATTGGTTTAAAGGAGCCGTTTTTATTGATTCTCCTTTCATGTGTACTTTTGCTTCAAAAAAATTTGTTGCGATCGTTTGTGTATCCATTCTGTATCGCAGCCATGCTTGGTTTGGCTGCTCTTTTTCTTCTGGGGTATCTTGAACCATTTTTCTCTGTGTATCTTAAGCACATGCTTGGTTTTCATGTGTATCAGCAGAATGCACCGTTTGTTCTTCGTGCACTTCAGATATGGCGAACGTTTATAAATATGGGTGCGTACTCATGGTGGTTGGCATGTGCAGTTTCTCTTCTTTGGGTATATTCATTTTCAAAAGGGTATATTATTCGAATGGTATGCAGCTCATATCTCTTCTTTCTTGCGATCGCTATAGGAGGGGATTTCTACGGCCATCATTTTATTTTTGCAGTACCGTGCTTTGTTGTATTTTTTTGGAATGCACTTCGGAGAGACATTTTTCTTGAGAAGATTATTTTTGGTTTTCTCGGCTTGCTTATTCTCGCATCACTTCATACTCAGCTTGTATATGATGTGACCTCATGGAGGCTTGAAGAGAAAGAATTTAAAGAAGTTGCTTCAGTAATAGATACGGTAATGGATAGGTGTGGGTACACTGAATATATCCAAATGATTCCACGTGGCGGAGGACCCTTTGCGTATACAAAGCATAGTCCTAGTGGGCCTATATTTATTCACTACTCTCGGTTTATTGGTGCCTCACCTATGTATCAGGAAAAGTATATTGCTGCTGTGAAGGAAGTACCATTGGCATTTGTTCTTGATATAGAAACTTCTAATTTTACGGATTTTGCCAAAGAATTTATCAGGGCAAATTTTTCGGAAGTAGCACCATCGTGTGCGGGAGAAGATTTTATGCAGCCGTCTCCGTATTATCTACTTTTCCGCAGCAGCTAGTGGTTTTCAGTTTTTGTGGTACTATAGTCCTATGCCTATAGCCCCAGACCGTATACTGTATGAAGATGCATACCTACTCGCTGTAAACAAGTTGAGCGGAGAACTTGTTGTCAAAGGGGCAGGGGCAGTGCAGAAATTGCCACTATTCGACTTTTTACAAAAGGATTACCCCGGTCTTCGTGTGCTTCATCGGTTGGATTTTGAAACATCTGGTGTTGTGCTTTTTGCAAAGACTAAAGAGGCAGAGGCAAAAGTATTGAACACAAAATTTGAACAATGGAAGAAGACGTACCAGTGTCTTGTGATGGGGCGTATTAATAGGCCAAGTGGCGCCATCCGTAAGAAGTTACCTGCTCGTGGCAGAGGAGTAGTAGATGCCGAGACGCTCTATACTGTTCTCGATGTTTTTGCGAATTCAACTTATGTTGAGACTATTATTACAACTGGTCGTTTTCATCAGATCCGTAAACACTTTGCGGGGATCAATCATCCTTTGGTCCTTGATAAGGAATATGGACACTCAAAGTTTAATCAACTTTTTAAGCAGGAACTTGGGTACAACACATTCTTTTTGCATGCGACCACACTTGAATTTCCACATCCTATGACAGGAGAGGATATGACTATAGAAGCACCATTACCAAAAGCATTCTCTGCTCTTATAAAAAAGCTACGATCGTTGTAGTCTTCAAAGTTTCCGCTACAATCAAGGCATGAGAGTTCTTTCTGGTTTTCAGCCATCGGGTAGGTTCCACTTAGGCAATTACTTTGGATCTATTTTGCCTAATATAGAATTTCAGAAGTCTTCGGATCAAAGCTTCTTTATGGTTGCAGATTTACATTCGTTAACGACACTGCGCGACCCAGATGAACTTCGGACATATGCACTTGATAATGTAAAAGATTTCCTTGTATGTGGTTTTGATCCGAATCATTCAGTGTTATTTCGTCAATCTGCTGTAGCAGAACATACAGAACTTGCATGGATACTGAGTACACTTACCCCGATGGGGCTTATGGAGAGGGCAGTGAGCTATAAGGATAAGATTGAAAGAGGTATTGATGCGAATGTTGGGCTTTTTACGTATCCAATTTTGCAGGCTGCAGATATTATCTTGTATCAAGCAGAGAAGGTTCCTGTTGGGAAAGATCAAAAACAACACATTGAAATGGCACGAGACATCGCAGGGAAGTTTAACAATACATATGGTGACATTTTTATTATTCCAGAGCCGATTATAAAAGAGGACTCAGCAGTCGTTCCTGGTATTGATGGTCAAAAAATGAGTAAGAGCTACAGAAATACTATTCCCCTTCTTGGAGAGGATTCAGAGATCAAAAAGGCAATTATGGGAATCGTGACAGATTCACGAGATAAAGACGAAGCAAAGGACCCTGATAGTTGTGTTATTTTCCAGATTCATAAGTTGATCTTATCGTCAGATGCTGCTGCAGTATTATCTGAAGAATACAAGAATGGCTTACCATATGGAGATGCAAAAAAGAGGCTTCTGAGTGATTATATGGACTTTATTTTGCCATTAAAGGCCAAAAAGGAGAGTATTTCAGACAAAGAAGCACAGGATATCCTTACAGATGGTTCTAAAAAGGCTTCGGAGGTCGCATCAGGCACTATGAATGCTGTTCGCACAGCAGTGGGATTGATGTAAAGAGTAAAATCTGCTATAATAAAGAGAAACATACACACATATTTTATGAATAAAAACACACAATCAAAGGCTACTATTTCACAAGTGTTTGCAGCTCTTCTTGTTGGAGTGATTGCAGTGCCAACTGCAATGACAGGTCTTTTCCAGTCAATGGATATGATAACGTCATCAGATGAGATTCTTGGAAATAGTGTGTATCAAGCTGCAATAAAAGATGCGGCACGAGTAAGGCAGCTTCGCCGTGATTACTGGAGAGCTATTGGTATTTATAACGAATTGGATCGTATGGGTATTGAGGTTGTTCCTCCAGATATTAATGACGCAGAAAGTATTGCGTACTTCCTTGATGCAACGAATTTTAGTGTCAATGATGATGAAACGGATGAAGAGTTGCATGGTGCTGCACCATCAAGTGCTAGCGATGATTATAATGCTCTTCCTGAGCGCTATAGAGATTTACTTGATGGATATATTTTAACAGGGCGTTGTCCTGGGACACTTCGTCAGTATCATTTAGCGAATTTTTACGAGATCTGTGTCGATTTACTTGATGAGCATATCGCAGAGACAATGCCTACTATCCTTGAACGTAGTGCATATCTTCGGGGGTTCAATGCTGTTGGAACGTCTCCGGTTCGTACATTGAAAAATCGTTTAATAATGATGGAAGAATCTTTACATATTAAAGGTGCGTCTATCCGTCCACAAGGAATTCCAGGACAGCGTCGTCCACGAATTGAATATTAATACCACTATTATTTATGAAACGCCTTCCTCATGCCACTCAACGAATTGTTATGGCTCTTGCTGTAGGAATTATTACTGTCCCAATGACATCGACTGCATTGTTTATTAATCAAAAAGCAGTTGATGGGCTTGATGATGTGCATACAACAGACTTGCGTACAAAAGCTGTTGAAGACCGTCGTCGTGTTCGTGCAGAAGGTAGATCTTATTGGAGGGCAATGGAGCAGTATCAGAGAGCAGAAGATGCAGGCTTTGATGCTATAAAACCAGATCGAAATAATCTAGATTCGATAGATAAAGCACTCAATCAAGATGTTGAGGAACAGGAAGTATATAGTGCAGCTCCAGCAGTAACATCACTTGAAACAGAAGACCTCTTATCACAAGATAGAGCACTCCTCAGGCGCTATACCCGCGCGCGCTCTTGTCCTGAAGGATTGAAAGATTTTCGCATTCCAGGGTTTTATGAACTTTGTAACTCTATTGTTGGAGTTGGAGTTTCGCCAGATCTTATAAAAGGACTCCTAAATCATAATGCGTATATGTACGGAAAGCTTCGTGGATCTGCACCAGATGCAGCAAAAGGTTTTAAGCTTCGTATGCAGATGTTACAGCAGGCAAATGATAGTACACGGCGAAGGGATGGGGGTGTTTTACCTAGTCGTCCTACAACATGTGCAAATAACCCAGATTGTTTAGAGCCACGATATGGTAATTAGGGGTAAGATTGGGGGTAGGGTATATTCGTATTATGTCCCAGCATCTTGTTTTAGCATCGGCTAGTCCACAACGAAAGTGGTTACTTGAGGGACTGGGTTTAACATTTGATGTATATCCTAGTGACTTTGATGAAGAGGCATGTGACATTCAAGACCCAATACAACGTGCTAAGTACTTGGCGTACCATAAAGCAGAAACGGTAAATGCTCATTTCCCTGATAGCTTTGTGATTGGTTGTGATACATTAGTGGTGTCAGAGAGTGGCTTACTTCTTGAAAAAGCACCAGATGCGGCAACTGCACGATTGGCGATACAAGCGCTTTCTGGGAAAACTGCAGAGGTGCATTCTGCTCTGTCTATTGTGGATCAATTACAAAAACATTATGACGGTGTGAGCTCATCAAGAGTGACATTCAAGAAGTTCTCTCGTGAAGAGATTGATTGGTGGATTGGTACAGAGTTATGGAGAGATCGGTCAGGATCGTTTCAAATTGATGGACCAGGACAGTTAATGATCAGTGCCATAGAAGGTGACTGGAGCTCTGTTGTTGGGCTTCCTGTATATCTGCTTGGGGAGCTTTTTTTGAAGGTAGGATACGACTGGATGGTGTAGTTACATTTTCGTTTTCGTCCATTTCCATAGGTCATCAAATATTTCTTCTGTGCTTGCAGCACAGGTGTAGCCTCCTTTTGGGTTTCCTGGTTCTTGTGCTTCATATGCCATTTTTCCACCTGCTTCTTCGATGAGCAGGAAGCCTGCACAGATATCCCATAACCGAATACCATCAAAGAACACACCATCGGTATGCCCCATAAGTATCTCGCCGAGCTCCTCTGCAGCACATCCGTAGTTTTCAATAGATCGACATGAGGGGAGGCTTACATGAAGTGTCCCATCAATATTTTTTGCCCTGTGAATAAGATTACAATTCAGTATAGCGTCTTCTAGACGACCAGTTTTGCGTAGTTTTACTGTGTTGCCATTAAAGTATGCTCCTGCTCCTTTTCCTCCAAAGAACCATTGGTCAAGTAATGGTAGATGCATCGCTCCCGCGAGGAGGATGCCGTCTTTCTGGACACCGATAATGGTTCCAAAGCTGTGTTTGCCATGGATAAAATTTGTTGTACCATCGAGAGGATCGATGATCCATTCGTACGGGCAATCAGGGCTTCCAATATCTTCTGCTCCTTTTTCTTCACCAATAAATCTATGTTCGGGGAAGTATTTCTGGATAGTATCTACAATTGCAATTTGTGTATTACTGTCGATTTCTGTTACCAAATCTATGGCAGACGTTTTCATAGTGATGTCGAGTTTTTTTGACCCTCGGTGCACTGAGTCATATTCTTTTTCAAGAATACGTGATCCAGTTGCAGCTGCGACTTTTGCAACATCGATGAGATGATCTATTGAAGGGTCGTTCATGATGTAGAGTTTATATGGTTGGTAGTCGATAGTCATAGAGAGACTCTCGAGCTTTTTGGTAGTTTGGCAGTGCCCACTCTACCCATGACCAATACTGAGCACTATGATCAGCACGCTTTCGATGTGCGAGCTCATGAACGATGACGTAGTGGAGTACTTCAGGTGCTACGAAGAGAAGCGAGGTATTGAGCATGATCACCCCTTGGTAGCTACAGCTACCCCACTGAGATGTAGCAAATTGCAGACGCACCTTTGTGATGTTTACGCCAAATGTATCATTGTTAATCTTGTGTACGAGCTCTTCCATTCGACTATGCTCTTGTGCAGCTAGTGTCTTCCACAGAAGCCTGTGAAACCCTTTACGCCTCATATTTGGGCCAATAGTTACGTTCCAGCCGCGGGTTGTTCGGCGGATAGATGTCTTCTTTCCTGGCCGGAGTGCAAAGCAGTGTTTTGTCCCATTTGCGAGGGTAATCGTTGCACTTTCACCACTATCAAGAAGTTTGCCAAATGGGTTAATGAGGATCTTTTCCTCTTCTTCCTCTACTTGTTTGATCATACGGTCTAGGAGGTCTTTTACATGTTCTTTCTCCTCCTCCCGAGAGAGCCCTTTGGCGAGCCTGATGACAATTGTTTCATCACGAAAGACTGCGCGTGAGTGCTTATTTGTTGTGTGTTCGACCCGATGTCTGATAGCTTTTTTTGTCATGTGGGCTAGTGAGTATACACGCTCGTCAAGTGGGAGGCGGGGGTCGGTCCACCAGTAAAGTGCTCGTGACATGCGGTAGCGTGTTATCTGTTTTTCGGCTTCCACAAGCCACAAATTTTTGAATATTTTACAAAGCATCGTTTTCTTGCTCAAGTTCTTTGTTCAACATGAATGCTTTTCTTGCCATTTCAGTGCAGAATTTTATCTCGGATTGGACTTGACGAAATTGGCTATCCAGAGCGCTATATTCTTCCAAGGAAAAGAGTGAGAATAATAGGGATTCTTTCTGCTCCAGACAGGCAATTGACTCCTCGATTTTTGGAACGACTTCATCATGTGGGTTGCCCATCATTAATACAGAGTGAAGACGTACAATAAGCTGCTTAGACCACATAATTGAGTGGTCTATCCGTAGTTTTATCATCGAGACTCTCTTCGAAAGGCGGTAGTGGCTCTCTAGGTTTAGCTTGGCTTCTTCAAGGTCTTCTTTGTTGCCATAGACTCCCACATCTATAGCAGAGACAATCGTTGAAGTAGCATCCATAAGGTTTTGTATATGAAACGCCGCCGCCGCTCTGTGCTCTGCTGATACACCTGGAATTGCCTCTATGTATTGCTGCTCTTTTCGTAACATTTCGAGGTCTAGTGTTAGCGTCGCCCGAAAGCAGTGCATGGTTTCGGAGAGGATATTGTCCTTATTTGCCCTTCGTACATCGTTTCTACATGCTAGACGTTTTTCAGCTCGTTTTTCTCGTCGAATCTGATGCTGCTCTACAAAGGCAGATGTGTTCTTGCGGTTATTCATGTAACTTGCCCAAAAACCTTCAGTGGCGTTCATTCTCTCTTGCCACGTCATGCGTATTTCCTGCTCTCTTAGCTGTTGTTCTAGCAGTGCCCCAGATGAGAGCTCTTGGGTGTTTTCTATTGTGAGATCTGGCTCTGGTGATTCTTCGATAGCTGAGGGGTCTTGCTCTCCTTGGTATCCCACTTTTGCTTCAGCAAAAGAGGGCATCAACAGTGCTGATACAAAGAGAGAAGCGATGAAATTCCGTGGAAGGTTGCTCACGGAGAGTTAGTGTACACGAATTATTCCGATACTGGTATTTGGTCGATATTTTTTAGGAGCAGCAGAATGGATAGTGTGTAGAGCAAGGCAAATTGACAGTAGATAGATGGATAGTTGTACCGAAATTCAGGGAAGACCATGTACAGAAGAATTCCTGTGATGAGGCTACTGATAATCACAAATTGCATTGCCCATACAAATGATGGCGTGCTTTGTAGAGAGGGTACAGAGGCTACTGCACCTATTATTAGCATAGTGATTACTACGAGTGCGCTACTTATTACCCAAGACATTTCCCAATCTACTTTATAGAGAAGTGAGAATATGAAGTAGATTTCACTGAGGAGTATTGCCATTGGAATAAGCATGATTGCTATTTTGTATCCATATCGTAAAGTATTGCTTCTTTGTGTTTTTATGATCATCTTTGTGAAAGAGATAAATGCAATTGTTGGGAAGATGATGTAGTACGCCCAGTATCCGATTTCCAGAAATATATTCTTAAAAATGATACTTTGTGTGCTTACATGGAGCACATTACATGTGCTGTTTATTGCAGATGATGGCGTAAGAACGATAAGACCAATAAAGAAGCTTGCGATGATATATACCTCTTTGCGGTATGGCTTATTCATGAGGTTGTACATTTGGTGGTACATCACTGCTGGCAATAATGAATATGTTGCGATGCCCACCTTTCCCCATAGACCAGCGTAGTCTGTTGTACAGAGCATGAATTCTGTAAATTGGTATGTTCCTAATAATAAGATAAAGACGACAAAAGGTAACAACCTTCGTGAGGATAGTGTTTTCCATAAATATCCTGCAACTGAAAATTCGGTTGCCGCTGTTGCAATGGATACAAGAGGAGTGAAGCACATGAGGTGTGCATCTTACACTTTTATACGATCGCGTACATGACTTGTTAGGTTTTCAATGACCGTTTCTAATTGATCATTAACAATAAGATGATCGAAGAGCTCTTTGCGGTCACTGAAGAATTGTAGGTCTGCTTCTGCATTTTTAAGTCGATCCTTAATTTGTTTTTCTGTATCTCTTCCACGGTCTCTTAGTCTATGAAGGAGAGAGGAAAGCATCTGCCTCTTACTTTTTCCTGGAGGAAGAACACCAAAGCTTAGAATAGACCTACGACCAAAATGTGCAGAGAGCCCTTGAAGAAGGTTCATTTCTGTAATAACCATTGGCACTTTTCCTTTTGCCCAAATCGCTTCGATATCAGATGTACGGTACCCATACCATCTTTTTTCTGTTGTTGATGGAATGGAGGTTGAAGTCGCAAGAAGGTTTCCTTTTTTCATTTTTGCAAATTCTTCTGTGCTGATATGGACGTACTCATCTTCATCTCCATCTTTTATTTCTCGTGTTGTAACGATTGGTACACGTTCTATTTCCTTTCCAATTGTCGTTGCGAGTACGACGGAAATAGTTGTTTTGCCAACACCAGATGGGCCAGTAAGAGCAACCATGTATCCTGGAAATTCTTCCTTTACTGTTTTAAGGGTTGAGACGTCATAGGCTATATCGTAAAGCCTTAGGCCTTCGTTGTTTATTCTACTAAGTCGCATTTTTGGAAGAACTACTTGTCCAATTTCAAGGTTTAATACGTTTGTAGTAAGGAGTTGGCCAGTAACGGTTGTGCCATCTGCAAGTTTGATGAGCCCAATGTGACGTGGTCCTGACTCAAAACCTTCAGGTGGATGATGAATTGTGGTGAATGATACGAGTGTCCCTTCTTGCATTTTCTGCTTTAGGGATTTGTCAGCGCGGTGAGTTGATGCAGGGGTAAAGCTCATGAAACAGGAGTGTGTTTGAGGATATGGATACCACATGTGGCAGCTGCTCCTCCAAAATTTTGTGTGAGGCCGAAGCTCTTTCCAGAAGCGATGAGCTGTTTACTAATATCGATAATCTGCTTAATACCTGTCGCAGCGACTGGGTGTCCGCATGCTTTGAGTCCACCACTTGCATTGATAGTTAGAGGTCCATCTTTTTCATAGAGAGTTACTCCTTTGCCAGGTTCTGCAAATCCCATATCTTCAAGGGAGATGATTGCTGCAATAGAAAAGCAGTCATGAAGTTCGATGTGGTCTATATCTTCTCGTGTCAGATGTGCTTCTGTTAACGCTGCTTCCATAGCATCTTTTGTTGAGGCAAATGATGTTAGTGTTGCTCTATCGGTGATAGAAACTGTGTCACTTGCAATTTGGGATGCCTCTATGCAGAGTGGACTCTCAAATTTGGTAGAAAGAATAACTGCTGCAGCACCATCAGAAATAGGAGAGCAGTCGAGCATGCAGAGAGGTTCTGCTACTTTTGGTGATTGCGATATTTTTTCTGCAGGAATTGCTGACCTAAATTGTGCAAATGGATTACTGACTGCATTTTTATGGTGCTTAGCACTGACTGCATTGAGACGATCTCGTGTGAGTCCATATTCATGCATGTATCGAGTGGCAATCAGTCCAAAGATTCCTGGGAAGGTAAGACCAGATGGAGCATCTTTCTCTGCGTCTGCTGCCCCCATTAGGGCACTGGCAATTTTACCTGCAGGTGTGTCTGTCATTTTTTCAACTCCAATAACGAGTACTGTTTCTGCCTTTTTACTTTCAAGGAGTGCACATGCAGTATGGAGTGCAACAGCACCAGATGCACACGCTGCTTCTGCACGCAGTGATGGTGGATGATGAGGTAGTAAGCTCGCAGCCATAGCACCGAGATGTGCTTGATTGTTTGTCACTTCTCCAAGCATGTTTCCAACAATAACCATATCAATATCAAGTGCGGTACATCCTGCATTTTCAATTGCAGCTGTGATTGCTTCATCCATGAGGTCTCGTAAACCTTGGTTCCACTTCTCTCCGAAAGTTGTTTGACCACAGCCAGTGATGAATATCTTTTCTTGCATATTAGTGAGCAATAGCCATTGATTGGTATGTTGCATAATTGATGTACGTTGTCTCCTTTTCCGCTTTGAGTGCAGCACCATCACGGAGCATGGTCATCAGGAACGCATCGCTACCTGCACCTGAGCCGTAAGAGACAAGGAGAATAGTTTCATCTTTCTTTGCATGTTGCAGTACATGAGCGAGCCCAAGTGGACTACATGCACTGTAGGTATTTCCAATGTGAGGAACAATGAAGCCATGCTGCATTTGCTCTTTTGTACAGCCAAACTCTTTTGCGATGCGACTTGGGAACTTTGCATTTGGCATATGGAATACAACGTGGCTGATCTCTGACATTTCTTTTTTAGACACTTGGAGTATGCCTTTTGTCGCTTCACGCACATGGTGAAAGTATGCAGGTTCACCTGTAAATCGTCCTGCATGGCTTGGGTACTGTTCACCGTTCGCCCGCCAGAAGTCTGGTGTATCAGTGGTAAAGGAGAGCGTTTTTTCTATACGACAAAGAGCATTCTTTTCGGTTGCAGGTCCCATGATGAATGCAGCAGCGCCTGCGGCAGCTGTGTACTCTAGTGCATCACCTGGGCGGCTTTGTGCACAGTCTGCTCCGATAGCCAGTCCATAGGTAACTTGCTTTGCTCGGATCATACTATCGACTATTTGCATTGCAGCAGTTCCTGCCTTGCATGCAAATTCGAGGTCTGCACTATGGCAAAAAGGGTCACATTCAAGCGCACTTGCAACCATTCCACTTGTTGGTTTCACTGCGTATGGGTGGCTCTCAGATCCAATAAATACTGCGGAGACTTGGTGTGACTGAATATGAGCTGTTTCAATTGCTTGTTTTCCTGCTTCAAATGCAAGGGTAAACGTATCTTGTCCAATTTCAGGAACTGTCTTTTCTTGTACTCCAAGGCCAGATTGAATAGCTTTTGGGTCTTGATGCCAGTGATTGGCAATTTCCTCCACAGTAATCTTCTGTGAAGGCACACATAAACCAAAGCCGATAATGGCGGAGCTAGACATCGCAGGGGAGTTTACCAGAAAATTGGCAATTCATAGCTATCTAGAGTCTTTTTTGGGCAATGTGGCAAGAGGAGCTTGTAACTTTTGAAAGATCAAAAGTAACCAAAAATCTTAGCCACTGATATGAACGAAGAAATATAGAGAGAACGTATCGTGCGCTCCTCGACTAAGCTTGCTGCGGCAACTTAGCTCTTCGTCACTAAGTTGACGTGAAGCGGTGTGATCTTCGTCCATACTACAGTGGCTGGATGGATCGTCTGGCAGACTTGTTGTTTGAGGTCGAAGAACGATCTATGAGTAAAAGAAGTACAGCGACGAGAACCAGTCGCTGTAAGCGAACGCAGTGACCTGGGTGAGGAGCGCCTGAGTAGTGCTAGTGTTATTGCTTCGAACGAGTTCAGTCTGCCTTGATTTTTTC
>PFDQ01000038.1:33990-35423 GCA_002772815.1 Candidatus Peregrinibacteria bacterium CG10_big_fil_rev_8_21_14_0_10_42_8 | reverse complement strand
AAGAGATAACAAAATTTATCGAGCCATCTTTTTATGACTACTCGCCAAAGTATGTGCAGCCTGAGCTGCAAGAAGTGATACTTCTCCAGCCAGGACAGCGGCACCAATGCTTTCTGCCAATTGCTGTGTTGGACGAAGGGATGTTTGTGGTTTGAGCAAAAGATCCAAGCATTGTTTTTGCGCAGGAAGGGAAGTACCACCGCCACGAACGCCAACAAGGATTGCAGGAAGACGCACAGAAATCTGGAGACCATCTTTTGTTTGCATCACTGTTGTATCTGCAAGTGATCCTTCAACAACGTGTGCAGCGTCTTGTCCTGTTGCGAGGTACAAGGCTGCGATAATGTTTGCAGCATGTAAATTGCTACCAAGTGCACTAGCAATGTGAGATCCATCTTTGAGCTTTGCATCAGCGACATGCATCATCGACTCCGGTGTAGTTTTCAGTGTTTCTTGAATAACTTTTGTACTCAAGTTAGCTTCTGCATGTACTTCGTATCCTCTGCCAAGATCGTGTGTACGCTTACTCGGTTTTTTATCACTATCAACGTTGCCTGCGATAGTGATGAGACGGCACGTCGTGCCGTCTTTACATAGGTTGTTTGCTATCCAGTGTCCAATGGCGTCGGCGGCAATGGTAATCATGTTCATCCCCATCGCTTCATCTGTGTCTGCATTGATAGTGAGAAAGAGGTGACTGTCTGATCTATCGATGTGAGTATTAATAATTTTGAGGTGACTACTTGTCGCTTCTCCTGCCGCTTTCCATATGTCTTCTTTTTCAGTTATTGAATTAATTAATTGTTCAGGTTTTTTATCTATCTTAAAGGCGATAGTTCGACTGATTCCATGATAAATAGCATGTGTTTTAGTGTGACCACTTATTGCGCGGCATCCTCTGTTTACACTAGCAACGAGTGCTCCTTCTGTTGTGCCTAGTGGCAGATGGAGGTCGACTATTTCATTATTGCTAAGCTCTACTGTAAGAGGTCCTGCATATCCAATGGGAATTGGAACACTTCCAAACATCTGTTCGCAATTCTTCTCTTCTGCATCTCCGATGCGGTGAGGCTCTGTGCCAAGGTTTGATAGGTTTACTTCAAGTGTGTCTTGGATAGTCATGCGACGAACAGCACAACGTTCGTGAGGGGAGAGTGATTCTGGTAGGTTTCGGAGGTTCATAGGAATAGTATTATGTATTAAGTATTCATTATTCATTATTAGGAAAAAAAGGCATGCAAGAATTCCTTAATACTATACCAAATATGTTCCTTTCCCTGTCTGAGCCTCAAATACCTGACATCCTTCTTGCTCATGTGCGTATGTCAGCATTCTGTCTTTTGCTTCTGGTTCACAAAAGAGGTGGACTGTTGGCCCTGCATCCATGGTATAAAAAACAGGCAAATGCTCGGATCGTCGTATATCTTTGATCT
>PFDQ01000038.1:0-33947 GCA_002772815.1 Candidatus Peregrinibacteria bacterium CG10_big_fil_rev_8_21_14_0_10_42_8 | reverse complement strand
TGGGGTCTGTGTTTGCATGCAGAGGTGCATATTCATGCAGTCTTCTTCTGCTACGCGTTGGAGTTTCTCGAAGTCCTTACGAAGAATGGCATTTATACAGTCTTGTTGTCTGTACTCTTTAATGTCCTGTAAGCGCTGCAGAAAATGACGGCTTGTTGCGGCATTCGCGTGCCCTTCTGTAGAGCCTACTTTTTTCTCTTTGGTACTTGGAACAATAATGATGTCATGTAATGTCCAGTGGTGTTCATCTGCGATTTGCCATCCCTTTGACCCATCGATAAACATATTTTCCTCATTAGCAATGGCACTATATCCTCCAAATATACTTCGTGCAGCCGAGCCAGAACCAAGCCGAGCCATTACACTTATCTGCTCATCAGAAAGTGGGATTTCCACGAGTCCTGCAATTGCTTTCGACAAACCAGAGAAGACTGCAGCAGAGGAGGCGAGACCAATACTTGGTGGTATATGAGATTCTATATCAATAGAAATACGTGAAAGGTCGATATTGTCTATGGTAGCCAGATACGCCTGAATCAGTTCGATAGTTTTTTGAAAACGCTTTTTTGATTCAGCATTCATTTCTTTTGTGTTTGAACTAACATTAAATCGGTCTGCATAGTCGACAGAGACATCGACGTATGGACCGTCGAGTGTCATAGAAGTGGATTCCCCTGCGCACAACCGAAACTCTTCATGGCGGTTACCCCAGTATTTTATAAGCGCGATGTTTGGTGTGCTTCGTGCAGTGATCATGATTGTAGTGCGTAGTGATACTTGAGAGACGCACCACCGGTGCGTCTTTACTGTTAGAGTTGTATGATTGGGTATTGAGAAGGGATTTTCGAGGCATCGATATTGATAGCCAAAACCATCCCACTACCACCAGTACGCCCGCCAGCGCCGACTACTTTTGCTGCACCTCCTTCTTGTTCAATTTTTGTGATCAGATCTTTTACCTTGTCAGAGACGACGCCGAGTGATTGTTGTGCCTTGTTGTGCTCTCGAAATATCTCCAGAATGTCGTCTGATTGTTGTAATTTTTTACTACAGTCACCAATCGTTTTGAGTGGATCTTTCAGTGCATCTTTTCGTTTTTGAACCCACATTACGAGTTCTGATGTTTGCTGGTCTGGGTTTCCGGTATCGATAAGGAATGCACCATCGAGAAGATTGTCTGGCAGGTTAATGAGCTCAGGTATTTCGTCTTTTTTGAATATAATAGGGGCACGATTCCAGATGACGGCGAAATCTATTCCGCTGTGGCTTGGGTTGACCGTGTCTTCTATCATTACTGCTTGTTCTTCACAGTCTTCACCCAGTAAACACTTCGCCAGTGCGATGACAAACGCGGTAGAGCTTCCCATTCCTTTATTGAGAGGAATGGTATTATCGATAGTTATTGTCCCTGAAGGCACCGTTCCAAGAGAAATGCATAAATTAATAATGTCTTCGACGTATGCTTTCCATTCTGGTGTGGCATCCCACTGCAATGCTACATCGCCGATTGATTCATCTTTTTGGAAGTGAACTGTGACCGAAAATGGTGCAGGAATGGCTATGCCTGGATAACCAAATACGACTGCATATTCACCAGTTAGGATTATTTTTCCGCATGCTGTAGCCGAAATTATCGTATTTTCCTTGTCACTCATTCAGAGAAATTATAGCAAACTTTCTATATGAGTATATCAAAAGTTTTGAACAAAATAATGGCAAAGGAGCCTAATATGTTTGCGAGGTATCATCTTCATGATGTTGCGAGAATCGCTGATGGGTATCTACCCTCCGAACCTTCGAGTTCGGACAGCGAAACTGTCGACTGAGCTCTGTAAATCTTTTACGGTAAAGTCTGGGAAGCGTTTATCAATGAAATCCCATTCGGCGTATGTTGATTGCCACAGGAAGAAGTTTGACGTTCTGTGTTCTCCTGATGTACGAATAATCAGGTCGATTTCTGGAAGGCTTGGTTGGTCGAGGTGATTTTGAATTGTAGTTTCACAAATCTCCTTTGAATCTTGTGCTTCTTTTGAATCCTTTGTTTTATTTATAGCTCGTAATATTTCATCTTTTCCTCCGTAATCAACAGCAAGATGTAGTGTAAAGCTGTCGCAGTGTGCTGTCTCTTTTTCGACATCGGCAATCAGTTGTTTGAGTGATGCTGGAATGCGATCTTTTCTTCCAGAGTGTAAGAATCTTGTGTTGTGTTTCATAAATGTTGAGCGTTCCTTTTGAAGATAATCTTCGAGCATGTGCATGAGCTTTCTAATTTCTTTTGGGTCTCGTTTCCAGTTTTCTGTTGAGAAGCACCAGACAGTCAGTACCCCTACACGCACATCATTCTCGCACCACTCTGTCAGTGTCTGAAAGTTATCGACTGCTTTTTGGTGTCCATCCCATGGCATAAGCGATAACGCTTTTGCCCAACGCCTGTTGCCATCAGGGATGATGGCAATATGAAGAGGGGAATTGCTCATAAAATATTTATTATGTGATGGAACCATGGTGTGTAGAGTTCTGGGCTTTCTTTCATATCTTCTTTTAATTCTTCGATGTATATCCATTTCATTTCGGCAATTTCTTCGGGGTCTGGCTTGAGTTCTATTGATTCATCAACTTCACCAATAAGCACAGTATCGTATTCGTGTTCTGTTCCTTTTCCTTCTGGGTCGTTTGCTTTATAGACAAAGGAATACGCTTCAATAAGAGGGCAGGTAAAACCACACTCTTCGTGGAGTCTTATCGCTGCTTCCAATGCTATGTCGTGTTCTTCTTTTGGATGGCTGCAGCATGTATTGGACCAATACCCTCCCCAGAGCATCTTTGCTTCTGCTCTTTTTTGGATAAGTACACGGTCTCGTAATGTATTGAGGACTACAGCAGAGAATGCCTTATGCAGTGTACCGCCATTGGTATGAGCTGCAATAATCTCGGATGTACCAAGGGTTTCACCGTCTTCGTTGGTCAGGAGAACAGTTTTCATATGTGTATTGTAGAAAAGCGAGGACTGCAATGAAAGCAAAGAAAGCAAGGATCTTCGTAATCCTTGTAGCCTTCGTAGTCTTTTTATCTGTTCAATTATCTCTTATATTATGTTATAATAGTTCTAATGGAGCAAATACAACAAATTCTTGAATTTCAACTTGGCAACAACAGTGTTGCAGAACTTTGTATTGCACTTGGCGTATTCTTGTCAGTCTTCATAGCGATGAAAATGATGCGAAAGCATGTGATTGAACGTGTACTCAAGCTTTCACGGCGTACAAACACTAAAATTGATGATGTTGTTACTGGTTTTTTAAAGGGTATCAAGACACCAGTATACTTATTGATTGCGTTCTTCGTAGCACTTCAGGGTATTGAGGTCCCAGAGTCACTGAATTTGATCGTTCATATTGCCATTTTAGTTGTGGTTGTTTCTCAGGTAACAACTCTTCTTGAAGAGGTGTTTGTGATGATGCTTGGAGCACAGTTTAGAAAGACAAATCCGGCATCAGAACTCCCTGGCATCTTCCGTATTGGCATCCGCTTGTTGCTGTGGTCTGTTGGAGGATTGCTTATTCTTAGTAACGCAGGAGTAGATATCACGTCTCTCATTGCAGGTCTTGGAATCGGAGGATTGGCTGTTTCTCTTGCATTACAGGGTATCTTGTCCGATCTTTTTGCATCGTTTTCCTTGGCTGTCGATAAGCCTTTCGAAATAGGTGATTTCATTATTGTCGGTGAACACAAGGGAACAGTGAGACATATAGGGATGAAGACTACTCGTCTTACCGCCCTTGAAGGAGAGGAGATTGTTATTTCAAATGCTGAACTTACATCTGCTCGAGTCCAGAACTACAAGAAGATGAAGAAGCGTCGTATTACCATGACTATTGGTGTCACATATGACACAACGCCTGAAAAAATTGCATTGGCAAATACTATTATTAAAGAAGCTATTTCGTCACAGGATTCTGTGGAGTTTGATAGATCACATTTTAAAACCTTTGGTAATAGTGCACTGCTCTATGAAATAGTCTTTTACATGCTGACGAGTGACTATGCTGTGTATATGGATGTACAGCAGGCAATAAATATAGAAATACATAAACGATTCGTAGAGGAGGGTATTGAAATGGCTTTTCCTACACAGACACTATATGTTAAGAAGGATTCATTACATTAATGAAATATATACTCGCACTCATTATTGGAGTCGTCACACTTTTTTCACCAGGGGTGATTGCAAATGCAGAAATATCAGACCCACTTTTTGCACAGCGTGCGAAGGGAATATATTTAAATGTTTCCAATGTGAAGGATACCGATAAACTTGTTGCTGCCATGGAGCATGTAAAGAGAGTGGGACTTACGACGATTGTTTTTGATGTAAAGGAACATTTTGTATATTTCAATAGCCAGGAGGGTGGTATAGCAAAGGATGCTGGAGTAGTTCTCTCATTGTATGACTTGCCCCAACTTGTTGCAGAGGCAAAGAAGCATGGAATGTATACCATTGCTCGGTACGTTGCTGTAAAAGATAAGGCGCTTGGCGATGCTCTTCCAGAGACACGCATCAAACATCCTATAACCAGAGAAAGCCTTGATTCTGAATGGGTAGAACCTTCTGATGAGACTGTACTAGAGTACAATCGAGAATTGATTATAGAGGTAGCGAAAGCAGGTGTTGATGAAATTAATTTAGATTATATTCGATACCCGACAGATAATATCTCAGCATTATCGAATATGACATTAAATGAAAAAGTCGTTCACCTTGAGGAGTTTGTCCGCATGGCAAGACGTGCGATTGATAGCGTGGGGTACGATACAAAACTTGGTATTAGTACGTACGCAATCATCGGATGGTATTACGAATCTAGCTTGGTTAATACTGCACAGGACGTCAAACGATTTGCTCCATTTGTAGATGTTATTTCTCCAATGGCATATCCAGCTACGTTTGCTGAAGGTGCTTACTTTGATCCTTCATTGCATCCACGAAGTCGGATGTATTATTTGGTTTATAGAACATTAGAGGGATACAAAGAGATCCTTGGAGAGGAGCATGCTTGGAAGCTTCGGCCATGGATACAAGGGTATTTTACAACTCCGAATGATATAATTGATGAGATGGATGCTGTATATGCAGCTGACCTTTGTGGCTTTACTGTCTGGAGTCAGGGAAATTATTACGGTTCTCTTTATGCAGGATACGCACAGTGGAAAACACCAATACCAGAACATTGTACGGTTCAAAATATAGCCGATTCAGCATAAAAAAAGCGACCTAGGTCGCCTTTTTTGTCCTTTTCTACTATTACTTTTTCTTTGTAGCTTTTTTAGCAACTGCCTTTTTTGCAGGAGCTTTCTTTGCTACTTTTTTTGCAACTGCCTTCTTAGCAGGTGCCTTTTTAGCTACTTTCTTTTTAGCTGGAGCTTTTTTAGCGGCTTTTTTAACAGCCATAGTAAAGCGGGGAAAGGGTTAAGAATGCGCAAATTATCTGCCTTTTTTAGCCGAATACAATAGGTCAAGAAAAATTGATCTTGCAGAAAGTACAAATGATTTCGGATAATACTATTTGTAAAGTGGAACGTATATTTAGGCAATATTTAGTGTACAAATTCAAATAATTGGCTATAGTAGCTTGTGTAAGCTTTGTTTTGATGGAGGTAGAGATGCTTCTCGCAGGATTCCGATTACATTTCTACTTATTTCATCCTATTTTTATGGATACAGGTTCTATTAAGAAGCTCTTAAATGGCTTCGGTTTTATCTCTCGTGAAGGTGGAGAAGATCTCTTCTTCCACTCAGCAGACCTTTCAGAGGTTGCGTTTGACGACCTCAATGAGGGGGACAACGTACAGTTTGAAGTCGGTAGTGGCCCAAAAGGCCCTAAGGCTGATAACGTTTCAAGAGTATAATTCTTTGAAATTTATGAAAAACACACGATGCATTTGCTCGTGTGTTTTTTGTTTTTTCTCTAGAATGCCTGCTCTATCTACCCCTTATTTCTATGGATCACGGTGATGTTATACTTCGGTTTCAGAATGTATCTTTTCAGTATGAGCATAAAAAACCTATTCTTGAAGAGGCAAATTTTGTTGTTCGTAAAAAGGCTAAGCTGACAATTGTTGGTCAAAATGGTGCAGGGAAGAGTACGATTTTTAAAATGATTATAGGAGAGATGAAGCCGTCTCATGGAAGTATTCATATCAAAAAAGGGACCTCTATTGGGATTGCGAAACAGGTAGTAGATCCAAAAGACATGGAAAAGACGGTAAGAGAATTTTTTGAAGGGGCTTTCTCTGAGAAAAAGTATGATATCGAAAGAGACATTGCAAAGGTTCTCGATGTTGTTCAATTACATGCTCCGCTTGAAAAGCGTATTTTTGCTTTTTCAGGTGGGCAAAAGGCACGTTTGCTCTTGGCGTATGCCCTTATTCAGGAGCCAGATATTCTGCTGCTCGATGAACCAACAAACAATCTTGATGCGGAAGGAATTTATCATTTAACGCAGTTTCTTACTTATTATGAAAAGACCTGTATTGTGATTTCTCATGATTCAGGATTCCTCAATAGTTTTACTCATGGTGTTTTGCATCTTGATAGCAATACATACACTGTCCAGCAATACGTAGGGGATTACTTTGATGTGGTTGATCAAATCAAAGCGCAAATCGAAAGAGACCAACGTCAAAATGCACGTATGAAAAAGGACATCGCAGACCAAAAAGATAAGATCAACTTCTTTTCCCATAAAGGGGGAAAGATGCGAAAGCTTGCAAGTAAAATGCGTGATGCCGTCGAAGAGGCAGAGGATAATAAAGTCGATGTTCGCCAAGAGGATAAGACTATCAACCCATTTACTATTGGGATTACTGATTGCAGTAAGCCACTTGTTAAAATTACATCATTAACAGTGATGAAAGACCATGAACCAACGACGCAGAAGGTACAGGTTACAGTAAGTAAGAGACATCGATTGCAGATAACAGGACCAAACGGGATAGGGAAAAGTACATTGCTTGAAGCAATGGCTAATCATAATGAAGATGGGGCAGTCATACCTTCAGAGGTAACTATCGGGTATTATCGTCAGGATTTCTCGGGTCTTGATATGAAAAAAACTGTCTACGATACTCTCGCAGAAGTTATGGAGATGCCTGACAATCAAAAAATCTACGCAACGGCTGCACATTTTTTATTGCAGGGGGAGAAGGTAAAAAATATTGTTGGAAATCTATCAGAAGGACAAAAAGGATTACTGTGTTTTGCACGATTTGTCCTCCAGAAACCAACACTTCTTATTCTCGATGAGCCAACGAATCATATTAACTTCCGTCATCTTCCAGTTATTGCAGAGGCATTGAACCAGTATGAAGGTGGAATGATTCTTGTAAGCCATGATGATGAATTCGTTTCACAGATTAGTATGAACGAAGAGTTGAATTTGGGTGCACTGTAGATTATTTCTTTGTAGAATGAGTATGGCATCACAGCTGTAGAGCTACTTGTTGAGAATGCAAGGGTTGTACTGGCCCGATATTCTGTAAAAAGCGAAATGGATTATGTCTATTGAACATTAAAATAAGTAGACAGTAGAATAGCTCGATGAATACTGTTCCGAGTTTGTGTGCTAGATTGTTTATAGAGTTTTGATTACTAAAAAAGAACATTTCCTTTATGGTAGCGTTTCTATTCATTGATGTAAAAACTGCTTTTTACAAAGAAACTTCAACCCAAATTTCATTCAGCCTCATCCACGGTGGCGTCCACGGTGGATTATATCGAGCGTATTGAGGGTTCGATATAATCTTGTAGCCTTTCGTATCCATTACTTTTCCGAGGAGCGCTGTATATTTTTCTGCTTTTGCATTACTCCACAGTCCAGAAAACATAATAGTAGCTATTGTTCGGCTTGGCACTTCTGCCAGAGTGACTTTTACATTATTCGGCTTAGGAATGGTTTCCATGGTGTATT
Organism: Candidatus Peregrinibacteria bacterium CG10_big_fil_rev_8_21_14_0_10_42_8; assembly: GCA_002772815.1. GTDB lineage: Bacteria > Patescibacteriota > Gracilibacteria > Peribacterales > Peribacteraceae > UBA2170. The sequence goes on along the minus strand of PFDQ01000038.1, from coordinate 25,980 downwards.
TTGATGGCATCACAAAACGAATGGTAAATGTTTCGTTGTTGTTTTTTTCTTGCAATACAGGTGTTGTCATTGCAATTGAAGAAGACGACTCTTGGATGACTGGACTAGTCATAGCGATGGACCCCTTTGATGTATTGTTTCCAAAAATATAATCAGCGATAATTCTAAAACCATTGTTGACGGCTTCATCGTATGGACCATCGACGGTCGTCGCTGCAACAATCATTGGTGCATATTCTCGTATCTCAATTTTTCTTTCGAGGGTTTGCGATACTGAGTATGTTGGTTTTTCAATATTTCGGATACTGAGGTATCCGTAAAGCATCCAAAGCCCAAGACATACTGCGAGTATTATAATTGGCGTCATATATTTCTTTTGGAGAAGTTTCATACAGTTATTATGAGCGTGGAAACCATGGAATGAATGCGCTTGTATTTGCTTTATATCTTTCAAACTCTGGGTCGCCTTCATATTTTTTTTCAAGCATTGGTACTCCAGATACATAGAGCAATAAGTACGTCAGGAGTAGTGGACTGACAATAGTCCACCAATAAGGAAAAGAGAGTGATATGACCCATACACCCCACCACTGTACACTTTCGCCAAAATAATTTGGATGACGAGAGAACTTCCAAATTCCATTTGTCATTATTTTCCCTTTGTTCTGAGGATTACTCTTGAAGTGCGATAGTTGGGAATCGGCAATGCCCTCACAGGCAAATCCACCAGCCCATACTATAGAGCCGAGAACCATCCATAAGCTCCACGATTCTCTTGGGTTATTTGCAATTGCCATTATTGGAAGAGAGATAAAAAACATGATGAGCCCTTGCAACAGAAAGACTTGAAAATAGCTCCGTAGTAAAAACATTTTCCCCCAACTTTCTCTCCATGCTGCATATCGAAAATCCTCTCCAGGTCTACTTATTTTTCTTTTTAAGATGTGCCATGCAAGTCTTGCCCCCCAGATAGTTACAATAATACTTACAAATACTAGAGGAGTGTGTACTCCCATAATGTACACATTGAGCCAACTGATCATAATAAAACCAAGCCCCCATGCGACGTCTACTATGCTCGCATCCTTCAGAAAGATAGAGACTCCATATACAAACGTCATATAGAGAAAAATACTGATTCCAGTGATTTCTAGTAGTTCAGTCATGCCCTCATCATACCATCTTCTTTCTGCTTCATATATATTCAATCTTTGCAGCTTCTTTGACTCTCATTGTACGATGTAGAGCGGGTGGCTGAATGTTATTACAACTGGAATGAGTGCTTCTAGGAGATTGTGTCCATAATTACTGCCCTTTGGTCGGTGCTGAATTATCCATCTCCTCGCTGAGACGCTGGATTTCTCGTGATAGAATCAATCCTACCCGTTTTGCATTTTCACGTCGTTTCTCTTCCTTTTCTTCATCGGTTAGAACTGAAAGCAGTCGTTGCCACTCTAATTCAATCGACTCTATTTCGATCAATGCTTGGCTTGAATCACTTTTCTTCATTTTAGGGAGTGGGAATTATTCATAGTAATAGGAAAAATCTATTCGTGCTATTTTGGAATATCTTTACCGTAAACGATGTACAAAAAGATTTTGTAATATCCGATTTGTACTAATAAAAAACAGAAAAGCCACCAAGCTACGTAAAAACCAGCTACCCCTGAACATTCAAGTGGGCTTGTTTCAAATACCTGATTCCCAATAGTTTCTGTTGAACAGTAATCTGCCAATTCTGCTAATAGCTTCAGACCAAACCATGCAAAGCCAAAATAAAATCCAACCTTCAATAGTCTGTGCCACCATTTTTTCTGCAAAAATATTTCAGTTTTTTTGCTTCTGATATATTCAATTGGATTTTTCATAGTTGTTTAATTGTAGTGTCTCCTAGGAGTTTGTGTCTATTGATCAATCAAACTTTATGAACTCCCAAACTTCCAATTCAAAAGCATTCGCCAGTTTTTCCAGTGTGTTGATGGTGGCGTTCTTCTTTGGTTGTCGGGATTCCAGTACTTGAACATAGTACAAGCTCAGCCCAGCTTTCTGCGCCAATTTTTCCTGGGTAAGCTTTCTATCGGCACGCAATTGCCGTATTCGTTCAGCGAGCCGTATACGAATGTCGCTATTTTTCAACCACTGAATTGTGGTCTACTTTCCTATTTTGGTTTACAAACCAAGGTTGGTAATATACATTGCTCCTCATTCTCGATTTGTTATCCTGTTACTAAGATTATATATGAAAACACTCCTAAAGGTCTTCGCGTCGGCATTACTCTTGGTGGTTACAGTGCCAGCGTTTGCGGCTTCCTTGTTGGACGTTGCTAATAGTAGGAACAGGACAGCGATTGAATACTTGAATGAAAAAGGCGTTATTGGTGGGTATCCCGATGGTGCTTTCCGTCCGTTAAATACTGTAAACAGAGCAGAGCTTCTAAAGATCCTTGTGGGTGGTAAAGGCGTATCCCCAACATTAGAGGACTATAATAACTGCTTTCCCGATGTAACAAGTGAATGGTTTGCGCCGTTTGTTTGCTACGCCAAAGAACAGGGTTGGGTTGATGGATACCCTGATGGCACGTTCAGACCTGCAAACACGGTGAATACTGTTGAATCCATAAAAATGGTGGTTAATTCGCAGGGTTATCAAGTCTCGGGTGCTGAGCAGACCTACCTATACGATGATGTAGATAACAATGCGTGGTATGCCCCATATGTGAAGGTGGCAAAGGATAAGGGCATCTTGGAACAGAGTAACGGGAGCCTCGGCGCGACTTCCGACATGAAGCGTGGTGGTATTAGTGAGGTCATATACCGTTCCATGTACATTCGTGAAAAATCTCTAAACCGATTCACCACATTGCAAACTTCGTCCTCAAAGAAATCTAGCGAATCATCCTCAAGCTCTATTTCTTCGACAGCATCAGTTCCCGATCCAAATGCGGAAAAAATGGCGAAGATAGTGAAGCAGTATGATGCATGGTTCTATGACATAAGTAAGCTAACAGAAAGCTACCGTCCCCCATATTCCACACTGATGCTTTTGACATTGAAGACCTATTCCGTAGCGTTGGAGGCTATGGAAATACTTTCGGTAAGAGCGAAAACGCAGACGCTGCTATTCAAAGAAGTAGAGTTATTCGTAGAATCTCAAGAGATCATAGACGGTTCCCTAGACACCTTTCAGTCTTTACAAGAACAAGCTGCGATAGATGGGCAAAATCAGGAATATGAAAGGCAGCAACATGAATTGGACGATCAAATATTGCAGATTCAGATTGATGAGCAGAATAGAATCAACCAGCAAAACCATACAGAGTATTGCCAGCAATTACGTCGGCAGATGGCTGCCAATGGGTCGCTTGATAGTGGAGTGGGTCAGCAATATCTCAAAGATCGCGGCTGTTAAGATGAAAGCATGTTTTTGCTTCTTCCTAGGACTTTCTGTCCATGACAACCCCCTCTAAGGATTTAGATAAAATTCAGAGGTGGCATCCACACTCGCCATCATCGAAAAAGAGCAACCGAAGGAAGCTAAAGAGACCCAGCTTCAATATCTAGACCGTGTACGTCAGGAGGCGTATCGGAAGCTTTATGAGAAAAAGCGCACAAAGAAGGAGGAAGAAGAGTTTAAAGATATTGAGAAGAAATGTTTGGGGTGGGCTGCAATCAATACACCACAGATTCCAGTAGGCTTCGCTGACGAAGATCTGAAATTGGGAGTTGAGCGCATCTATGAAGAGCTAGAAGATCAATTTGGCACGGATACTGCACCGAAGAGGATATTGATTCATAGACTTACCAATGCCTGGAATCAGGCATGGTCGTATGAACGTATGTTCAAATGTGTTAAGTACAATCAAAACGATGACGGTAGTTACAAATTCAATTGGGCTGCGGAGAGAACCAAATACCTTGCAGAGCTACGAAGAGGTATTGAGAGCGCAAATGATCAAATCGTGCGTCTCACACAAGCATTGCAAAATCTTGTTTCACCGCCAATTCAGATAAGGGCTAAGAATGCCATTGTTGCCCAGAACATGCAGATCAATCAGGGTACTGCTTCCCCAAAGAAATCAGATGAGCAGCCCTAGGTTTTTCTTTTTCTGGTCAGAACGCCAACAGCTACCAGTGCTGCTCCAATTCCTGCGGTGTTCCTTGCGTCATTTGGATAGAAGTAACGGACAGTGCCTTCACAGCCATTTCTTACAAGATTGCCTCGCGCTACTGGACATCCGTAATCACTATCAAATCCAAGCAACCCATAAACAGCAAGCAATACACCAAGGCATAATGCTACTGCTGCGATATTGCGACGGAGCCAACCAAAGAGATTATTCATGCCAAGAGGATACCAAAGATATACGAATATGAAAAAGCCCCTCGTTGAACACTGCGACAGGCTGCATATTCGTGATGTGAAAGCGGCAATTCCACAGAATGCCGTGGAAGTTACATTGGAAGTCGGCGCACAGACTATTTGTGTGGTGGGAAAGATCACCAATTTGGGGAATGGGTACAGGTATTTCTTTGTTTGCAGTCGTTGCGAGAGACTATACGAGACTCTCTATCGTGCTGACCTTGGGTGGTTTAAATGTCGGAATTGTATTGGGCTTGTTTATTGTTCCACACGCAAGAAACAAGTAGAATTAGGGCAATATGAGTATGGACAAAGAATCAATCATCAAGGAGATTCGCGGTTACAAGCGTAGGATTCCGAAACCACAGTCAAATGACGAGTCGTGGCTCAAATATCTACAGAAACTCAATTACTTCATACAAGACGTACAGGGGGTTACAGGTAGATTTGATGCGATTCTTGCGAATCTTTGGAATAATTTTCAGGACGACAAGAGATATAGAGGAGGTGTACCAATAATGTATGACGGCACCGTAGAGTACTATTTCAAAATTGGAGAAAACCTCCGTCAATTCTTTGGTGTCATGGAAGAGTGGATAAAGCACGGTTTTGAGCAGGGCAGATTTCCCGTACAACAACAAAAACAAACAATTCAAGTAAAGGGTTGGTGGTTTATTGCCAATGGGAAGCAGGTGGTTTTGCAAGTCCGAGGTACAAATATAGATCTCTCTGCAAGGGTACGAGGGACAGGTAAAGGCATACCTATCATTGTTTGCAATCTATTGAGTCACCTCAATACAGAGGAGATTGCAAAGTCAGCAGTGGAAGATGTGTTAGAAAAACGAGGAGAGGATTACACGGGAAGAACTGTGGCTGATGCAGTTCGCAATCTCAATTCACTTGTGAGAGAAGAAGTCAAAATTGATTTTGATTTCCTACTTCCTACTGACAGCGGCTATAGCGTAAATCCAAAGGTGTGGGAGTGAGAGAGCTTTGCTCACATGTGAATCACAGCATCGTTTGTAGGCTCTGGGCAGTTTTTTCCTGTCCAAATTATGAGTATTTATTCAACCTACAACACCGCTGACCTCCCACAGGCTACCTTCCTCTATGCGTCTGGTGTTCCGCTGGTCGGTGTTGAGAAGGTAGACGGGCAGAAGTGTGAATTTTGCTTTGAGAGAAATGAGTCAGTTGATGGATTGCTCATGGTATTTGCCAGTGGTCGAGAATGCCTACTTGTGCCTTCACGTTTGCTGGCAGCGCACAAGCACCTTAAATCCCTTCTCTGGTCTCAACGATGAAGCTGACAGACAAAGACATTGTCGGCTTTGCTGAGCTATGGGAGCGAGAGATGGGCAAACCCATTACGAACGAACAGGCGTGGGAGTATGCAGAGAACCTGTTGGGATTGGTACAGATCGTCGTAGAGCCTCAACTGCACAAGCATGAAGAGCCTCCCTAAATAGGGGAAAAAGACCCAAGGCCTGGCAGCCATTTAGATCTATTCCCTTATTTACTATGACCAATTTTATCTCCAATGCCAACGAACCGAAAGTCCTTGTTCTTGACGAAGAGCTGACATGGACAGAGGCATACACGGGTGCAATCAGACCCCGCTTCAAACGCTGGAAACTTGTACCACTTTCCCAACTACGATCATGTCAGAATCGCACTCGATAGACCCAGAAATGCATAGTCCATTAGCTCCTGAGCAACGGACAGAAACTCCTAGTAGTACGGGCGGCCAAAAGCCGCCCGTCCTCCTGGAAGATGTACTGGAACGCACCCGCACCATCGGATTGCTCGATGATGACCTTGTAGAGGTTATTCTGGCGGCGTACATCAGCAAGGAGATTGAGAGGCGTAATCCTATTTGGATCATGCTTGTTGGCAATCCTTCCAGTAACAAGACACAGCTCGTTTCCTTGCTCTCCAAGGCTGCGGATACCGTGATGATAGATGTGCTGACTACGAATCCTTTTATCAGTGGTCTTGGCAGTAAGGATAAGCCGCAAGATCTGTTACCAAAACTGGATGGCAGCTGTTTTATCTGCAAAGACTATACGAGCTTCTTTGGGCGTTCAGAGGAAACCGTAAAACAACTCCTGAGCGACTTGGTAAGCATCTATGACGGTACATTCTCCAAACATAGCGGCGCACGCGGCACAGTGCGCTACAACGCTTCTTTCTCACATATCGGATGCGTCACCCCGATGGGATTGAACCAGCGACAGACGTACATGAATCAAGTTGGTGCTCGTTTTCTAACAATACGTGTTGCGGAGCTGAGTGATGATGATAGGAAGAAAGGCTTTGTCGTTGCGTGGTCAGAGGATCTCAAAGAACGTATCACAGCGGCTTCCGAAGCCGCTTCACAGTACGTTACAGCTCTTTGTGAGGGTATTCGCACCTATGGAGTGCAATTGGAGCCTGTGCCAGCCGAAATTCGCACACAGCTCAACCTGCTCGCAGAACTTGTAGCAAGAGCCAGAGGAGAAGTGCGGACACGTTCGCAAAAATTTGAAACAGAGGATGGTGAAGTAAAAACCTTTGAGGAAGTAGAGGAAATTCAGAAGGAAGAACCCTTCCGCGCCCTGCATCAACTCAAAGCACTGTGCCGATCCCTTGCCATTCTGCGAGGTAAAGAAGGTGTTACACAGCGTGAATTTCTTACGGCGAAGCGGGTGGCACTCTCCTCTATGCCCGTGCAACGTGCAGAGGCTCTTGCTGTATTCCATGTAGAACCAAAGGTTACAGCCAAGGAAGGATCAGACATCCTCAATAAAAATTATAAGACCATCAAGCGACATCTTGATCAGTTGGCACACCTCGGAGTTTTGCGCCGTGAGAAGGATATTGACGGTAAAACATGGATATACGAGCCAGATCCCAAATTTAGCAGTCTCATTTTGCCTACTTCCACGGTATAATGCTTCCCAGTATGAGTATGAAAGCCGCTGATTATTGTCGGAAAAGTAGTGACGCTGAAGATCGTCAGATTCTTTCCAATGATGGTCAGCACAATGAAAACGTACTCATGGCGCAGCGCAACGGTGATGAGTTTGTGAAATCGTACTCAGACTCAGGCACTGCAAAGACACCACACAAGCGCAGTAGCTATAAGGCAATGATTGCCGATATTCACGCTGGGAAGATTGAAGTGCTGTACTGCTGGAAGCTCAACCGCCTTGCTCGTAATCCCATAGAGGGTGGCGAGATCCAGTGGCTGCTTCAAGAAGGAACATTGAAAGCAATCGTCACTCCGCATAAAACCTATCTTCCAACAGATAACGTGCTGCAAATGGCAATGGAGCTAGGCATGGCTACGCAGTACTCCATCGACCTCTCCCGTGATGTGAAACGTGGGATGCTACAAAAGGCGAAGATGGGATGGAGACCAGGCAAAGCAACAGTGGGTTACATCAACGATTACGCAGGACTGAAAGGTGAGAAAAAGATTCTTGTGGATGAAGAGCGATTTGATCTTGTGAGGCGATGCTGGGATACCCTGCTGACACGGGCGTACACAGTTCCACAGATCTTGAAGATGGCGAATAAAGACTGGGGCATGACTGTCCGTGCGGGGAGGGGAGGTAGAGAGACACGACCGCTGGGGCTGACAACTCTCTATCAGATCTTCACTAATCCGTTCTACTTTGGAGTGTATGAGTGGGGAGGTGAGACCTATCAAGGGGAGCATAAACCTATGATTACGGAAGAGGAGTTTGAAAAAGCGCAGTCCATTCTTGGAAAAAAGGGCAAGCCACGACAGAGAAAGTATCTCAACCCGTATGCGGGTCTCATCCACTGCGGCGAGTGCGGGGCAATGATCGTTGTGAATCTGATAGAGAAAGAAATAAAGAGTACGGGGGAACAGAAGACATATCGTTACTACCGCTGCGGTCACAATCGAAAAGCAGTGAAGTGCTCACAGAAAAAATCAGTGTCCGAAAAGCCTTTGGAGATACAGCTGACAGCTTATGTAGCCACTGCTGATATTCCTCAGGCGTTTATTGAATGGTGCTTGGAGAGGCTGAAACTCTCGCAAGGAGACCGTATCAAACAGCACAAGACTGCTTGGGAGAACCATCAGGGCAATTATCAGGAAACGGTTGAGAAGATTGATACTCTTGTTGATCGTCAGCTCAGCGAAGCTACGCGGCTCCCTGAGGACATCTTCAGTGAGAAACTTAAACAGCTTCGTGCAGAGAAAGATCACCAAAAAAAACTTGTGAATGATTTTGATGCTTCTTCCGATCAGTGGACGCAGGACATCGTGGATGAACTCAACTTCACATTAAAACTCAAAGAGCGTTTTGATAACGGTGGCAGAGAAAAGAAGCTAGAGATCCTGCACCGTATCGGTCAGGTTATACAACTGAAAGATGGAGAGCTGGATTTGCAAGTCAGAGAGCCATATAACACGTTTCAGAAGTGCATGAAGGATACTCAGTCCATTTTAGGTGATATACAACTGCGAAAAACCTTCGCAAAACCGCTAAGGGAAGTAGAATCTGACGTTTTAAGAAGTGTTGAATCTTGTTGGAGCGGGTAACGGGAATCGAACCCGTATATTCGGCTTGGAAGGCCGACGTACTAGCCATTGTACTATACCCGCATTGATTGCTAGCTAGGGGATGATACGCAGATCAGCAGCTATTGTGAAGCCCTTATAGGTCAGTTTTAGTGGTTTTTTATGTGCCTGATGTGCTTATGTGTTGCGTTTAGTATGTCTATAAGGTCATCAGACACATCACGGAGTATAGTTGGGACTTTCTTCGGCGGTATAATGTATTTCACACAGCCAGCCTTGTCGTGGATTTGAACGTATATCTTTTTCTTCTGCCCATCACCCTTTTTGTTCTTTCTGTGAAACAGAAGGAAGAGTGGTAAGAGGAGGAGTAGCCACAGCCATGTAAACAGGCCAGCTATTGATTTTACTATTTTAGCAATGAGGCTAAGAAGCGGTCTCATCCATGGTGCTGCATTCCAGAGCATAGTGAAAAATCCAGTGATAATGTTTCGCAGGAACTCAGCAATACCTTTGAGGAATTTTAGGATTCCTTTGATGACATCTGCAACAATATTGAATAGTCCTTTAAATATGTTTGTAAAGCTGCTCAGCAGTTTCCCAATTCCTCTAAAGAATTTTCCAATAATACTAGGAAGCTTCGTGAGCCCTTTTAAGAATTGGGCTATTCCAGAGAAGAGGTTCTTGATCGTTTTCCATAAAAGAGATAATGCCTTGAAAGGACTTTTAAGAAGAAGGCGTAACCATCGTCCAATAGTCTTTAGTGTATTCCAGAGTCCTTCAAAGAGTTTTTCAAATTTTGATGGCAAGTTTCTTAGAACATTGAATAATTCTGAGAATAGAGCTTTGAGTAGTGACCATAGTTCACCCCATACTTTTTTTATCGTATTCCATAAGAGCTTAAACGCGTTTCCTGCTAACTCTCGCATAAAGTTTGTATCGAGTAATTTCCACAATAGAAATAATCCGAGAAGTCCGAAAATGACAAGTGCGAAAATCCCAAGCGCAGTTAGAATGAACGGCGCAATGAAAGAAAATCCCGCTACTGCGAGTGCAATGAGTGGTAAGAATATCAGTGCTCCAATGAACTGATATCCAACGTCTTCATCTGTTGCAGGGTCTGTGAAAATTGCTGCTACAATGAAGAGTGCGCAAATGACAGATAGTATGCTGTAGAGGATATCAGGCATATTTATATAATAATATAGTACTATGTCAATATCAAGGAAATATTATTATAAAACAGTCTATTTAGGGCATATTTAGATGTTTTTTTACAGCATTTTTGAGTACTTTTTCATCTGGCTTTCTCCAAGGATTGCACCTTAGAACCCTCCATATAGTAAGTGGAACCCCGATCATAACACCGCTCTGAATGACAGTTTTTTTACAGTACTCACTGCATGTTGGATGGTGTCGACAGTATCCATACGAGTAGAGATCTTTTAGTGGTCCATGGTCTGGCGATAGCGTGTGTTGGTATCCTGTTACAATCCAAGAAATTGTCTTGCGGGGAAGGTGCCAGATGTTGCGTGCTAGATTGCGCATTGGATAGCCAAAGTGTACTCTAAGTACACTATGGAAACAGTCATAACCTTCACAGACGTCTTCCAGTATCTGGAAGTAACAGTTGCAGTATTGCTTATTCTTGTACTGTACCATCTTTTATTCGTTGTTGTTGGACTACGAAAAATTGTCCGTCGCGTCGAACGTATTACAAATGAAATCCAAGAAGTAATCCTCAAGCCCATTAATGTAGCTGATCATATCCTTGAAGGAATAGTGAAGTATATGGAGACACAAGGCGCTGCTCCAAAGAATGGGAAAAAGAAAGCGAAGAAGAATTCCTAATTACTCTTATTTCTTATGCCACCATCCAAGAAGATCAGTGAAGAAAAAGAGCTTACGAAGGCTATTGCTAAGCTAGACAAGCATATGAAGACTCTTTCTGATCACTACGAGCCTGGGAAGTACTTATGGATGGGTTTCCTTAGAGGCATTGTATACGGTCTTGGAATCCTCGTAGCAATTTCCCTCGTTGTCCCTCTTTTAATCACACTCCTTTCTAGTATTGATTGGATACCAGTCATAGGGGACTTTGTCTCAGATATTGCTTCGCGCATTCAAAGCGCACAACGTCCGTACTAAAGAGACTGCTTGTCGATGAAAACTTTAATGAATAGTCGTTTAATTGCATCTACTGATGTTTCCATTAGCTCAGTAAAGAGTGTATTGAGCCTTCGAATTTTGCTGTAGATATCATTAATCTGATGAGCAGAGCCAGGCTTTGATGAGTGAAATGATTTCTTTCGTGCAATTTTTCGCAGCGTTTTAATTTCTTTTTGAATATAGACCCCAAGACTTTTTCGCATTTCTGGAACGTCTGGAATGTTTTTAATGGCGATGGCCCTTGCAGAGGCCCCTGTGTCATCTTGTCCTTGCCCATTTCCTGTGCTTCCAGAGCTACCCATGTCACCAGAGTTATCTTCACCAAGTCTTTCACTTACTTTGTCCATTAAAGAGATAGTCTCAAGAAGACCTTGGAATTTGTCAGGCTGTGTCACAACAAGGTGTTTTGTCTCCGCTGATTCTTGTGTGTTTGAGCCTTTTTCGATGCTTCCTGATGGATTGACCATACCCATCTATTTTCTCATATTTTGGCTAAAATAGCAATGTAGAGTAGTCGTTATATAGCTCTATAGACCCATATTTGCTGGCCTGAGAAACTTTCGGTACCCTCAGTACATGCAAGAGCCAACACTATTTCATAAGATCGTTACCGGCGATATCCCTGCAGATGTTGTGTATGACACAGAAAATGTGTTGGGGTTTAAGGATATTCATCCAAAGGCTCCTACACATGTGTTATTTATCGCAAAGAAGGAGAAAGATTTTGTTCCATCTATTGTTAATCTTACAGACGATACAGCCCATGTCCCTACCCTTCTTATAAGAGCGGCACAGCAGTTTGCGATAAAAAAAGGCATAGAGGGATATAAGCTTAGTTTTAACTGTGGAGCGCAAGGAGGACAGGAAGTGTCATACTTACATCTGCACTTTTTAGCTTCTCAAGCAATAGATTCCTAAATTTTTGGGGCAAGGAAAAAGTATTAAGGGGTATGGGTATACCCTTAATACATAATACTTATCCCTTAATACTCTTATGCACTAAACCCTGCTTCTTCAGCTTCTTTTTCTGTTTTAAAGTAAACACGGTTGTCTTCTTTAATCTTTTTTCCAGCTGCAGAATCTACTGCGTAAAATTTCTTACCAGTCTTTGAAGCGACAAAGTCTCCTGCAACGTCTCCTTCTACGTCAATGGCCATTTGCTTAGGGGCTTTATCTGACTTTTCCTCTTTTTCTTCTTCTTTGTCTTTATTCATTTCTTTCTCCTGCTCTTTCATTTTTGCAAGAGTCTCTTTGTCGATTGGCTTTAGCGCTTTAAGGGAAAGTCCAATGCGACGCTCGTTAATATCGATATTGATAACCTGCGCATCAACTTTTTGTCCGATCGTCAGTACTTCTGATGGATCTTGTACCTTTGAGTGAGAAATTTCAGTTGTGTGAACAAGTCCATTGATATCTCTCTCAAGACGAACGAATGCGCCATAGTCTGCAAAGCGAACGATTGTTCCTTGTACCTTCTTTCCAACTGGGTACCTTTCTGCAATTTCTTCCCATGGGTCTTTTGTGAGCTGCTTGATAGATAGGCTGAGCTTATCACTATCAACACCAATAATCTTTACGCGAACTTTGTCGCCAACCTTAGCGTGCTCAGCAGGGTTCTTTACGTGTCCCCATGCAATTTCTGAAATATGCACAAGGCCTTCGAGTCCATCAAATGCTGCAAAAAGACCGAACTTTACAATACCTGTTACCATTGCATTTTTTTCGTCACCAATCTTTAGTGCTTCCAAAGACTTTGATCGTTCTTCAGCCATTGCTTCACGCTCTGACACAACAATCTTTCCTGACTCTTCATCCATTGTAATAATCTTTACAGTGAACTTGTGGCCAATGTACTGCTGCAATCGACTAATGATTTCACTGCTGTCTGAGTTATTCACACGTGGATAGTGAACAGGAGCAAGTTGAGACACTGGGAGGAATGTTCGAATTCCATCAATATTTGCAAGGAGACCCCCTTTGTTTGCTTCTTGTGGTACAAATGTCATTGTTCCTTCCATATCAACAAGTTCATGGAACTTATCCCATGCTTTTTGCTGACTAGCCATACGAAGGCTGAGGACAATCATTCCTTCATTGTTCTCTTCTTCAAGAACCATTGTTGTTACTTCAGAGCCTACTTTGAGGTCTTTGAATGTATTAAATGAATCACGGAGCTCGCGGCCAGAAACGATTCCAACTGCAATTCCGTTGATATCAATGAGGAGCTTGTTTTTTCCACGGAAAACAACAAGTCCTTTTACTGCCTCTCCTGGTTTTACTGAGAGTGGTTGTGGTGCATCTTGGAGCAATTTGTCCATGACGGCTGATACTTTTACTTGTTTTGCTTTAGCCATAATAAAGAATTGGTGCAAGTGGGAAGAGTACAATAGGGGATTCCAACTGCCCTTGCACGAGCAACAAACTGGAATACTGCTCTATTCTCCTATTCTCAGTACTTTTGGTCAAGGAAAACCTTGTTTTTCCTTTTAAATTTGCAGTGGAGCAATATTGAGATCTTTTGGTAGTTTCTGCTCCTGGCTGGTTTTTGGGTTGTATATTTCGTAATAGAGCTCGATCAGCTCTGTTGTACTCAATCGTTTTGTTGTAAGGCCAATATTTCGTAGGCCTGAATCGATAAGGTTTACTCGATCCTTTAGTTTTACTGATTTTTCACCAAAATACTTTCTTCGAAAGTTGATTTTACTTGCACTATCATCAATCCCAAGCCAAGAGAAGAACTGTGAGATAGGGGACTTTTTTTCTTCGGTGTCATCAAGTGGAACAACGACAAGAAACCTCTTTTGCATAATGTCTGCAACTTCAACAATCTTTTCAATGAAGGTTGCATATGACTCTGTCTGCATTCGGAGTAGTTCGTTTTCTTGTTTATTTGCATGTCCCTTTATCTGTTCTATGTATGGATCAATATTCACTCTCGTTGATCGGACAAGGATCTGAAGAGGGAAGTTAATGGTATTAATAAAGGACTCATATCCAGAAATAATACCCTGTTGTTCGGTTTCACTTTTCAGGTTGAAGTTGAGCGCTCCTACTTCAAGTACTGCTCGCATTCCTCCTTTTTTCAAAATGACAGTATCATTTCGAATCTCTGAGATTGGAATGAACCTCTGAATAGCTGCCTTTGGGTTTTTCGATCGCTTACGGACCGTATCAGGGTTCTTCTTAGGCATGTGAAGGAGGTGGAATAATATCTCTGAGTAATCCTCCCTTTGAAGGATTTTTCTTTTTTGCATGTTGAACATCATCAACTAATGCACGGTTTGACGTATTTGCACTAATTTTATTTCTGTTTACTGGTCTCGTAGGAGACTCTTCGGCAGATGCTACATTCTCTTGTGTATCAAAAGCAGATTCTGGTGGACCTTGGTCAAGTACTCGACTTAATTCTTCAATCGCTGTATTTTTCTTTTGATTTTCTTTATTTTTTATATCGTCATTTTCTTTCTTTGGTTCTTTGGTAACAAAGTTAATGTAAATACCTTGTCGAGGTTGCCATGTTCGCTTTGCTGGCTTGTTAATGCGTTCGAGTAATAAAAGACAGATACGGAATAAGCTTATTCCATTGATTTTTACGAATGCAAACAGCACAGCAAGAATACCAGGAAACCATGCGATACCAGCTTGTACAATTGACATACTTCCTGCGGATTTCATTACTGCCCAGATCGCATAACTAATACCAGATCCTCCAAGGATAATCATGATTTGACGTAGTGTAACCGGACCAATAATGCGGTCTTCTACGTAAACGTTCTGTGGAATTTTAACAGGGTCGATAGTCATGTATTTTTGTGTTAATCAGTTCATTATACCATATTTTATGGCTTCTTTTAACTCTCACTACCTTGCAATAATCAATAATTATATTTTAATCAATAATTATGATGCTTTTACAGATGAATCCTGCTTTTGTGCGACTGCTTTTTCGGCATCTAAGCGGTCACCATGAAGGAAATCGAGATTGTCTTTGCCTTTTGTAACAACACGAATTGTGTCTCCAGGCTCAAAGATTCCCTTAAGGATGTGTTCTGCAATTTCATCTTCGATGCGTTCTTGAATGACTCTTCGTACAGGTCGTGCACCGTATTCAGGGTCAAATCCGTGCTCAGCAAGGAGATTGATTGCCTTTTGATCGACATCAATGTTGTACCCCTTTGCCTTGAGACGAGTCGTAAGAAGCTCTATGTGCATTTTCACAATCTTACGGATTGTGTTTTGGTCGAGTGCATCAAACACCATGATGTGGTCGATTCGGTTGATGAATTCTGGGCGAAGGTTAGACTTAAGTTCTTTCATAACTTCTGCCTTCTTCTCTTCGTAGGCAAGTTCTTCTGCTTTTGCATCTTCCTCAAGCTTGAAGCCAATCTTTGCTGCTTGTTTGGTTAACTTTTCTGCTCCGATGTTACTTGTCATCACAATGATTGTGTTTCGGAAGTCGACAGCTTTACCTTGTGCGTCTGTTAAGACACCATCTTCAAGAATTTGAAGAAGAATGTTGAAGAATTCTGGATGAGCTTTTTCGATCTCATCGAAGAGAACAACAGAGTACGGCTTTCGGCGTACAGCTTCTGTGAGCTGTCCACCCTCTTCGTATCCAACATAACCAGCACTTGTTCCGACAAGTCGCGAAACATTGTGTCGTTCCATAAATTCAGACATATCAATTTTAATAAGTGCGTCTTCACGATTGAAAACCTCACTAGCGATCGTACGGACGAGTTCCGTCTTTCCAACACCTGTTGGTCCTAGGAAGAGGAAAGAGCCGATAGGGCGCTTCGTATCTCCAATACCGATACGTGAACGGCGGATGGCACGTGCGACTTTTCTGATAGCTTCATCTTGCCCAACAACATGCTTGCGCATGATGACTTCGAGATTTTGTAGACGTTTTTTGTCTGATTTCAATAGCTTTGTCACAGGAATACCTGTCATGCGTCCGATGATATGCGCGATGTCGTCTCCATCAATCTTGAGTGGAGTACGCTTATCGCCATCTGCTGCTGCACGTATTTGGTTAATTTCTTCTTGAAGGTTTTGCTGTTCTTGCTTGAGTTTAAGTGCTGTGTGGTATTTCTGTTCTTTGACAGAAATCTGTTGTTTTACAACAAGCTTTTCAAGTTTATCTTCAAGCTTTTTTAGTTCTGGGTTTGCATCCATTTCCTGAATACTTCGTCCTGCAGCTGCCTCATCGAGTACATCGATTGCTTTATCCGGAAGGAAGCGATCTGCAAGGTAACGCTTGCTGAGGTTTACAGCTGACTCTAGTGCATCATCTGTAATTTCAATGTTATGAAATTCTTCAAAGCTTGTTCTAATACCTTTAAGGATTTCAATTGCATCAGCACTTGTTGGTTCGTCTACCGTAATAGATTGAAACCGACGTTCGAGCGCACGGTCTTTTTCGATTGTGCGATACTCATCGAGTGTTGTTGCTCCAATAACCTGAATTGCTCCGCGGCTCATGGCTGGCTTTAAAATATTTGCGGCATCTAATGATCCTTCTGCAGAACCAGCGCCAACTACTGTGTGGATTTCATCAATGAAAAGAATGATCTCATTTTCACTTTGTAGAGCTTCTTTTATAATATCGTCGAAACGCTGTTCAAATTCTCCACGATATTTTGTACCTGCAATGAGAGATCCCATGTTAAGCATGAGTACACGCTTGTTGCGCAATGAAGAGGGGACAGTGCCAAGGCAAATTTGTTGAGCAAGCCCTTCGACAATAGCTGTTTTTCCCACTCCTGGCTCTCCAATGAGTACAGGATTGTTTTTCGTTTTACGATTGAGGATATGAATCATGCGTTCTATTTCTTTGTCTCGTCCAATAATTGGATCGATCTTTTTCTCCTTTGCTCGTTCAATAAGGTCGTCTGTGAAGTAGTCGAGAACAGGTGTTTTACTCTTTGCGCCTTTCTTATTTTTTACACTGTCTGTTTCGTTTGCAATCATTCCACCACCTCCTTGCATTCCAACAATTGTCCCTTGTAGGCCTTGGAAAAATGACTCAAGTGATTGCTCCATATTGCGCCCTTGCTGTTTGAACTGAGAGATCTGACCAAACATTTCTTCGACGTGTGCCTTGAGATCTTCTGGGTCTACCTGCATTTGTTCAAGGAGAATCGTTGCTGCATTTTTACCTGTTGATACAAGGCTATGAAGCAAGTGTTCTGTTCCTACATTTGCATGACGGAATTTATGAGCAGTGATAACGCTTTGTTCAATAACATTGTGAAGGTATGTTGATAGACCATGTTTGACATGTTTATCTTCGATACTCGGTGTTGTCATAGA
Organism: Candidatus Peregrinibacteria bacterium CG10_big_fil_rev_8_21_14_0_10_42_8; assembly: GCA_002772815.1. GTDB lineage: Bacteria > Patescibacteriota > Gracilibacteria > Peribacterales > Peribacteraceae > UBA2170. The sequence goes on along the minus strand of PFDQ01000038.1, from coordinate 8,605 downwards.
CTTCATAAGTATTCGAACGTTCTCTTGTGTTACTCCTGCACCCGTGAAGATAGAGAAGCCAAGAGATTTTGGAATAGAAAGAAGCCCAAGTAGTAAGTGTTCAGTGCCAATGTAATCACTCTTTAGGTTTTTTGCTTCTTGCTCTGCGATTTGCAGTGCGAGTTTTGCATTTGGCGTGAAACGATCGAAGGGGTGCATACGAGTAGGGGGTAGTATTGGCAGTCTACTATAGACGAGTGCTAATGAACGAATTAGTTCTAGATATTTTACCAAAAAACAAGGCATCTGTGCAGTGACAGATGCCTATTTAATGTAGCAAAATAGTGGATTGGTAAGTATTCTTATCAATTCTTTGTATTCCTCCAATCATCAAGGAAGATGCTAATAATGGTTGTAGTTGGCACAGCAAGCATGATTCCAAGGATAGGATGTACTGTTTCTGGGAAAGAAACTCCAACAAGCATTGCAAAGAGAATTGCGATAGGGGAGAGCCCAACAGCCCTTTTCATAATAAGAGGTACGAGTAGATTGTTTTCACACCATTGAATAACGTAGTACACACCAATGACGATACACCCTACAACAAAGCCTTCCTGTGTGAATGCAATAAGGACAGCAGGTACTGCCGCAATGAACGGACCAATGGCTGGAATAAACTCACAGAAGCCCGCAAGAACTGCGAGTGTCAGTGCGTATGGCATTTGCAGGATAATGAGCGCAATAAGCGTTAGTGCGAAAATGGAAAGCATAAGGAGCATTTCTCCACGTGCCCATTGTCCAATTTTACTGTGTACCGCTTCTGACTTATTGTCGAGATAGGTTCTGAAATGGCTAGGGAAAAATCCTCGTAGCCATTTGAAGATCCCTTCTTTCTCCATCTGCATAAAGAATGCAAGGACGAGCACGATCAAGGTAGAGACAACAAAGTTTACGACACCACCTGCGATGCGTGTTGCAAAACGAACACCTCCTTGTGCTGCTGATGATAGGTTTTGTCCAAATTGAGCAAGTGCATCAGCAAACTCGTTAATAGATAAGTTTTGTAGTGTTGTCTGCACGAAAATTGTTAGTCGTAAATTGAGGTCATCTTTTACAAGAGGAAGTGCAATTTGTGGGTTTGCTAGGAAGCTATCAACCTCTGCTGAAATGATAATTGCAATACCTTGTATTTGGTCTGCTATGATCGGAATAAACGAGATAAGTAAGAATAGCAGAGCAAATATTGCGAGGAAGTAATGAAGTAATATAGCAATAGCCCGTGGAAAACCCCTTCGTTCCATCGCTTCTACACTTGGGTCTAAAACAGCTGCAACAAACATTGCAAGGAGAAGGAGAAGTACTTTGTCACGAAGTGTGTAGACAACCCATGTTCCTGCAACAATGCCTAAAATAGTAAATGCTCCTCGTCCTACACTTGTAGAAGAAATATGCATGATAATTTCATCTGTCTTCTTTGTAGGTGTTGGTCGATATACCTTTTTTACAGGTTCTTTTTTTGTATTACCTTTTGCTTTTTGAATAATACGTTGAGCCTTTTCTCCAATGACTCGGATAGATGTAAATGCGTCTTGTTTCTTATTAGCCATAATAAAATTTGGAAGGGTTAACCAGCGATTGCTGCGATAATGAAGTCCATAATAAAGAATGATGTTGCTGCTAGAATGAACCCGATAATAGCCCACTGAATACGGGTCTTCCCTGCGTCTCCTCCGCCTCCAGCAAGGTTTCCTGTCACAATTTCATAGCCGCCAAAGATGATCATTATGACACAGATTGATCCAGCGAATGCAAAGATGAACTGTATAACGTGGGCAATAAAACTTGGGATACAGAGGCCAGGGTCAATATCACCTGTTGAAAAAGTACAGCCAGGAATACCATCTGTTATAAGACTCTGCGCATATACGGTTTGCACCAATAGTGATAAGAGGAAGTTTAGCATGCCCCCCTATGTTGCCATGAATACTGTTCTTTGTTGTTCTTTCTGGCTTTACAATGGGAAAATGTTGTATTCTTATACTGCTTCATATGATATTTGATTGGAAAACATATCCTCGGCCATTTGTTGCGCTTGCCCCTATGGCAGGTGTTACTGATGCATCGTATCGGCAGCTTATTAAGAAGATTGCCCCTGAAACTATTGTATATACAGAGTTTCTTTCAACAGATGCTATTCATTATGGAGCTCGAAAAACTATGGGCATGCTGAGTTTTGATAAAGACATCGAGTTTCCATTTATTGTGCAGATTTTTGGAAAAGATCCTGAGCACTTCTTGTCTGCTGCGAAGGTTATTGAACAAATGGGTGCAAGTGGTATCGATATTAATATGGGCTGTCCAGCTGCCAAGGTTGTGTCGTCATGCCATGGTTCTGCGCTTATTAAAAATGCAGACCTTGCAAAAAAACTTGTTGAGGCTACAAAAAAAGAGGTATCTATACCTGTAAGTGTGAAGACGAGACTTGGATGGGACTCAATTGACAACCTTGTTCCATTTTGCCAAGGGCTTGTTGATAATGGTGCAGATGCACTTGCTATTCATGGTCGTACATATGAAGGCAAGTTTGGTGGGCAGGCAGACTGGGAGCCAATTTATGAACTGAAGAGAAATATCTCTGTTCCAGTTATTGGAAATGGGGATATCTATACTGCTCAGGATGCAGTTGATAAACTCGGTAACCTCGATGGTGTGATGGCTGGACGAGGAACATTTGGAAATCCATGGCTCATGAAAGATATCTGTGATGCTCTTATTCATGGGAAGACTCCAAACCAGCCAACCGTGAAAACGATGTCCTTTGAAGACAAGATACCTTTTATTATTGATCACTGTCAGTTGGCTGTGGATGTTAAAGGTCAGAAGAGAGGAATGTTTGAGATGCGCCGACACCTCGCAAGTTATGTAAAAGGTATAGACTCGGCATCAGAAAAACGCGCACAGTTGGTACGCGTTGAATCTGTTCACGAAGTTCGGGAGATATTGCTTTCTTAGCTTACGACAACCTTTATTCCAGGTCCCATACTTGGAGTCACTGTAATTGTTTGAATGTATGTACCCTTGATTCCTGCAGGCTTTGCCTCATTAATAGCTGCAAGAAGTGCTTCGAGGTTTTCTTGAAGCTTTGCAGCTCCGAAAGATGTTTTACCAAATACTGCGTGGATGATTCCTTGTTTGTCCATTTTACATTCAATACGACCTTTCTTGAGTTCATCGATGGTCTTTGCAATATCCTGTGTCACCGTTCCTGCCTTTGGGTTAGGCATGAGGCCACGCTGACCAAGAATCTTTGCGATTTTACCAAGATCTTTCATAACATCTGGACTAGCAACTGCAATATCGAAGTCTAGCTTTTCTTGTTCTACAAGAGGGAGAAGAGTAGAGATACCTGCGATGTCTGCTCCTGCTTTCTTTGCTGCATCTGCTTGGTCGTCAGAAACGAAGGCAGCGATGCGTACAGTCTTTCCTGTACCATGTGGAAGGGCAACTGTTGTTCGAACAAGCTGGTCTGCCTGTGTGGTATCTGCATTGATTTTGATGTGCACTTCAGCAGTCGCATCAAATGTGACAGTGCTAACTTTTGGTAAAAGTTCTACAGCTTCTTCGAGTGTGTACTTTTTTTCAGAGTCCACGAGAGCTGCTTTTTCTTGATATTTCTTTCCACGCTTACGAGTGGAAGTAGACGTCGTAGTCTTTGTCATAATAAGAGGGGGGAAAGTGGTGCAAACACCCAACGCTTGCCGAAGGGTTCCCACTAAAACGCCAGTATGCTAAATTGCGCCTTTAATCGCAAGAAATACACTAAAAAAAAGCAATTGAAGTGATTCAATTGCTTTGAATAACGGTTTTAGGCCTATTATCGCTTTTTCTTCTTTACTGCTGCTTTCTTCTTTTTCTTTACTGGTGCAGGTGTTGATACTTTTGCTTTTTGCTGTGAAGCAACAACTTTTGCAGGAGCAGCTGTCATTTGCATTGTTTTAAAGAGTTCCCAGTCATGTGACCCTCGAGTACACCAGCTAAGAAGTAGCCCGTACACAAGTGTAACAAATGGCGTAACCCACCATCCTGTCTGGAAAGAGGCCAGAACAATACTAAGGAGAATAGATAGTGTTGAAAGGATTGCGAGAAGGTTTCCAATGACTTTGAGTGTTGTCATGTATAACGCTTCTGGGATAGCTCGAGATGCACTATCAAGGTTATGTGTTTCTTGGTCCTGCATAAGGAAGAGAAGCCCTCCGCATGCAAACACTAGAAGCAATGCAATGTATGTACGTCCTAAGTATGGTACACCTGCAAAGACAGAGAAGACTGTTGGAAATGCTCCAATAGTCATAAGAAGAACACTTGTTCCATGCATGATGTATGTGTAGATCGCTTGACCTACAGCTTTTGGTTTTGCGCCAGGTACAGTCATGCTTGCGAGGAATAAGATCGCAAGAAAGAAGAGTGTACAAAGGGGGATAACTAGCCCATAGAAGGAGCCGATAAATCCAAAAATTGTTGTAAGAGGGTTTTCAACCATAGTTTATTTTGAGGAAAGGTGTACATAGAGTACAAACCTCTGCGCCTTAATACTATTGCAGAAAAAAATTTTAATGCTGCGATACTGCTTATTCTACAGTCACACCCATGCTTCGAGCAGTACCAGCGATGATTTTCATGGCACCTTCTACGTCGATAGCATTTAAGTCTGGCATCTTTGCCTCAGCAATTTCACGAATCTGTGCTTGTGTGAGTTTTCCAACTTTATTCTTATTTGGTTCGCCACTTCCTTTTTTTAACTGTGCTTTTTCAATAATCATTGCTGCTGCTGGTGGCTGCTTTAGGTCGAATTCAAAGCTACGATCGTCAAATACACGGATGACAATTGGAATAAGTTGTCCTTGTTGATCCTTTGTACGCTCGTTGAACTGTGTACAGAATGCGTTGATATCAACACCAGCTTGTCCAAGAACTGGACCGAGTGGAGGCGCAGGATTTGCTTGTCCTCCGCGAGCTTGTGCCTTTATTGTCTTTTTTAGTAGAGCCATAGCTGCGATACTCTACGTAATGGTTAAGAGGCAGTCAAATGAATAATCAGGAGAAATAGGGTTATTTGTCTCATTATTTGGTTAATTCCTCGATAAGGTCGAATATTACACCTGATGAGCCTTCTGTGATGTGAAATTCGTAGAGTTGCTCTCGTACACGAACAAAGACGACTCGTTCTGAAAGAAGCCCTGGGTCGAAGAATGTCAGGAGGTTTCGCGTTGGTCGACCTTCTCTTCGCTGGGTTTCATCGAGGAGATCTTGAACATCGGACGTAAATGCACTATGCAGTGCTTCCTTTAAAACAAGGTAGAATTGCTTTACCTTTGGTGTGTTTGTCCACGCTATCATTCCTGCTCTGTCACCATCCTTTAAAAGAACATACGACTGAAGAGTGGCTTCTTCTTTTGGAATAATTTTCTCTAGAATAATTTTCTCTCGAGTGTTAGCTGTGGTAAATCCTCTTTTTTTCAGAACATCTTTTATGTCTGGTCCTAGGTAGCGACTAACCTCACCTGAAGTGTTGGGCTTTGTCGGTAGTTTTACTATTGGAGTTGTTGGTTCATTTTCGGATATCACTGCCATTTTTTGTGTTGGCATTCCTTCGAGCAGTGCCGCATCTGCAACACCAAGAAGTATCATTGTTGTTAGAAGGCCGACTGTTGCTTTCATTTTTGATCCCATCGTTTGCACTATACAGCTCTCTAAAAGTTTTCGGTAGCCAAACTATAGGGTATGATGACTTCCTCTATGGCTATCAAAAGACAACAGCGAAAAGAACCAAGTGTTCAACCGGCAAAAACTGTGACAGACACTGAGGTGTTTGAGCAAACGTTACGACCAAAACAGTTAGTGGACTACGTTGGACAGAGTTCAATTAAAGAGCATCTTATTGTATATATCGGTGCTGCAAAAAAAAGAGAAGAGTCGTTGGGTCATACTATCTTGCATGGACCTCCGGGGCTAGGGAAGACAACGCTTGCACATATCATAGCGAAGGAAATGGGATCACAAATGCGCACCACCTCTGGACCTGCAATCGAAAAACCTGGGGACTTGGCATCACTCCTGACCAACCTTGAAGAAGGGGATGTACTGTTTATTGATGAGATCCATCGCATGCGACCAGCAATCGAGGAAGTATTGTATAGTGCAATGGAGGACTTCGCACTCGATCTTGTTATTGGAAAGGGACCGACTGCTCGTAGCATGAGACTAGAACTCAAACCTTTTACCCTTGTTGGTGCTACAACAAAGATCGGTTCTGTGAGTGCGCCATTACGTGATCGCTTTAGTCATCATTTTAAGTTGCAGTTCTATAACGATATCGAAATGGAACAGATTGTTGAGCGCACAGCAGGGATTTTAAATGTCATAATGGAGCAAGGTGCATCGCGTAATGTTGCTTTGTCGTGTCGGGCGACACCGCGTATAGCAAATAGACTTGTACGAAGCGTTCGTGATTTTGCACAAGTGGAAGATGAAACGGTTGTTACGAAAGATCGTGTGCATTCCACACTTGAGAAACTTGGGATAGATGATAAGGGACTCGATGCAACAGATAGAATGATCCTCGAAACAATTATTCAGAAATTTGGTGGTGGACCTGTTGGTATCTCAACGCTTGCAGCTGCGACTGCAGAGGAGATCGATACACTAGAAGATGTGTACGAACCATACCTCATGCAATGTGGTTATCTGCAACGAACCACGAAGGGGAGAATGGTAACAAAACTTGCTTTTGATCTTCTTGGACTCGATATACCTGAGACTACTCAGCGTACTCTTTTTTCTTAAATACTTATGGATCCTCAATACCTCGCGATCCTTCTTGGTGGAATTATTCCTGCTATTTGTTTCGGGCTTACAGGTGTCTTTGCAAAAGCGAGTACAAATACGGGGATTGATATAGCGACATATTTATTATGTGTAGGAGCTACGGTTCTTATTGATGGTATTATTTTAAGCTTCTTTGTTACACAACGTTCATACAATATTGCATCGTGTATGTATGCAGCAGTAGTAGGACTTGTATGGGGTGTTGGAATTGCTCTTTTCGGGTATGTGCTATTGGCGCATAAGGCTTCTGTTTCTGCAATTGTTCCATTTCATGGTGTTAGTGTTTTGGTTGCTGTTCTTATCGCGCTTGTTGTTTTTGCAGAATGGAAAACAGTGAATGTTCCATTACTACTTCTTGGTTCGGTATTTATGGTTATAGGTGGAGTGCTGGTTTCTAGGGCGCAATAATTTTTGTTATTTCGTCAGTAAACTTCTTCATAGAAAACTCGGATGCTCTTTGTTTACACTCTTCTTTTGAATACTTTTTTTGATCATAGTTTTTGAGAGCAGTTTGCAGAGAATCTGCATTTGCATCATCAAAAAATTCACCAGTTTTATGTTCGATAATCGTCTCAAGTGCTCCACCGCTTCTGTGTGCAATAACAGGTGTGCCACATGCCATTGCTTCTAAAGGGACAAGGCCAAAGTCCTCTTCACCGGGGAACAGCACTGCTGTTGCATCTGTATAGAGGTCACCAAGTTCATCACCATTTCTGTATCCATAGAATTCGATAGTGTTCCCAGCGATTTTTTCAAGCCTCTTTCTATCTGGGCCTTCGCCAACAATTTTTAGATGTAGGCCTAGGTTGTTGCATGCTTCTATCGCGAGGTCGATTCTTTTGTATTGAACGAGTGACGATACGATAAGGAAGTAGTGAAGGCTTTCTTTCTCAGTTCCTCCAAATGTTTCAGAGAACCAAAAGTCATCAATTGGTGGGTAGACTACTTGGCTTTCTCTGCGCCAGTAGAGCTCTATTCGTCTTTGTACCTCCTCAGATGCAGCGAGGAGTACATCTGGTCGTGCTGCAATTTCTGCATCCCATATTCGTAGTTTGTGGAAGGTAGAGTGGAGGTAATGCTTTTTAAGTGATCCAAGTATTCCATGTGAGCTGTGCTCTATGACATCGTGCGTTCTGTCCCATAGGTATCTAGCAGGTGAGTGAACATAGCAAATATGTCGTGGCTTTCCATTGGTAATAATTCCATGCGTAAAAGCGGATGATGTCGAGAGCACTGTGTCGAATGATGAAAAATTCCAGCTCTCAACCATTTTAGGAAAGTGTTTTAGATAGAGATGATGGTTGTATTTGTACCTTGATGGTAAAAGCGAATGAAAAAAAGGGGGTTTTGCAATGATAACTCGATCACGTGGGAACCAGTCCGAGAGTTTCTTTTCATCGTAGAGCAATGTATAGATAGGAGCCTTTGGATAGCGGTCTGCAAGCACTTTTAGTACTCTTTCGGCACCGCCACGCATGGTAAGAAGTTCATGAACGAGGGCTATTTTCATGCGTAAAGCATAGCGATTTCTGTTTCACTTTGCCTAAAAATGCGTACAATACACTTAATAATCATCTGGGTCGGTAGCTCAGTGGTAGAGCAGTAGGCTTTTAACCTATTGGCCGTGGGTTCAAATCCCACCCGACCCACCATGATCTGTACCCCAAAAAGTGGACACAAACAGAGCACCATTCACACTTTCTTTTGTACTCTTTATCTCCTTACAAAAGAAAACTATGCG
>PFDQ01000015.1 GCA_002772815.1 Candidatus Peregrinibacteria bacterium CG10_big_fil_rev_8_21_14_0_10_42_8 | reverse complement strand
GGGAAGTATGTTCCCATGAGTCATTTCATGCTCATTCTGTGTCGGAAAGCGTGCCTGTGTTCATGCTCATTCTGTATCGGACAAGACTCTGGATTGAGGTAGATGGTGATTTCTGTTATAATACTTTGATATGTACAAACAAAAACACATCCATGATTTGGTGGCTCAACTCTATTTTCTTCCATGGGAGGAATCGCAAAAAATTATTAATGGCGCAAAAAATGCAACAAATGAAGCGATCGATAGTCTTGTTGTTGTGCTAAAAGATGCACTAAAAAAACAAGAAGAGATGGTGCAAAAGATGATCGCAGCGGACCCCGAGTTTCCAAAGAAATTGGATACCTTTATAAGGTCTCAGTTGAATGATGCTGCCGTCTCGGTCGAGAAGCAGGATCAGAAAAAAGCATCACAACAATTTGAAGATTTTGATTAATATACATGATGAATATACACACACACCTTTCACGGTTCTCAAAAAAGTTTTCCCTCAAGGAACACCGTTTTATTTTTGAAGTAGATAGTGGTGGGGATACCACTTCTGGCACGCCTGAAGCTGGAAATAAGCAAGAGGAGGTTCGGAGTAAGGAGGGGGATTTGAAGACTGCACAAGTGAGCCTCGATGTAAAAATACAGAATGCAACAGCGCAAGTGGAGGAGCTTCCGGATTCCTTTAAAAAGCAGGTAAAAGATAACGTCGCACAGTTTTGTGAAGTGTCATACGACCAGATTGCTCAAAAAGATGGTAATGAGAATATGAACAGAAAAGAGCATTCTGAGTGGTTTTCAGTTGTTAATACTCGTGTTGAAGAAGTTCTTTCGGGGATCACAGGTGGTGCTGAACAAGCTCAGGCTGACCAGGATGAAAAGAAGAAGGAGCTTAAAGGCTTAGAAGAAGAGATGTCGGACCTTAATGATGGAATAGAGGATATTGAACATGAGGAGTTTGACCTGGTTGAGGTAAATCTGAAAAATCCTGATACACTTCCTGATGAGCTAGAAAAATATAAAAATCGTGCAATTGTTCTTCAGGAAAAGCGCGTTGAGATGTCTGGCAAGATGGGCGAGGTGATGGATGTTCAAAAGGCATACGAAGCAGAGCTTAATACGGGAAATGTTGTTGCGGGTGTTGGGGCTATTGTTGCCGTTGGTGCAGCTACAGCATGGATACCTGGTGTCAATGTTCTTTCGTTGTCAGCTGCAGCAATTGCAGTTGCCGCTGCGGCTGCCATGAAGGCTGCGCAATATGCACGTGAAAAAGAAATGGCTGCAAAAGCGAATGCAAAAGTGCAGACATTTAAAGGGAGTTACGATGAGCAGCGTGGTGAATTTGCACATGTTGTTCGTGACATGCGAAAGGATGGTGAAAAGTTACACGAAGCAGCACCTGACATTCGTGGAAAAATTGAAGGAAGTCGAGATGCTGCGACGGAGACATTGTCTGAGGGTGCATCAAAAACGAGTGAAGAAAAAGCGGTTCTTCATCAACAGTTAGAGGAAAATACTGCAGCTCGTGATCGTATTGCAGAACAAAAGCAGTTAGTGCTGGATCAGCAACTCGCGCTACAGAATTCGCGCAGTGCAGCAGAGGAGAAGAAGGAGATGGTGGATGCAAATCAGCATGGACTTGGGAATAAGCTTGAAAGTGTTAATGCAGCGATTGCAGAAATAGAAAAGAGTGGCGCTCACGAGAGTGGTACTGATGCGGTGAAAGCAAAATACAAGGAGCTACTTTCCGCACGAGATATTATGTCTCGTGGTGTAGAACAAATGGGTCTTGGGACACATCAATTGAAGAATTTTCTTCAGGATACCGCTGCGCTAGACCCACAAATGGACGAGCAATTCGCCATGCTTCAACACAGTGATGAGACTCTTGTTCGTACGGGGGAAATGCTTTCTCTTTCTGGGGCAGCATTAAGTGAGCGTATCCTTCGTATAGAGGAGTTGCTTGGCCTAGTTGAGGCGGAGGCAGCAACAAAAATTGAGCAGGTTAATGAGCTCGAAGGCTCTGTTACCTCCGGTGTTGCAGACATTTCAATCGAAAATATTAAGGCACAAACATCTGTAGAGATGGAGTGGGCCACACTAAAGGATATGAAAGTGGAGGCACCTGCATTCTTAACAAGTGTTGCGAACTCTGTTGCAGCTCCATTTGAGAAGGTATTTGGTGGAATTAGCTATGTACTAGAGCTTGGAAAGGATATTCCAGTACTTGGTGGTGGGCTTAGCTTTTTAAGTGGAGCATCTGAAGCTGCTGGCGATATTACTGGTGGACTTGCGAAGATGGCAGTCCTTCTTCCTTCTGCACTTGTTGGAAACGAGGATGGTATTGCAATGGCAAAGGGGCTTGGAAACATTGCTCTTGTTGGAACAACAGAGGGAAGTCGTGAGGCATGGGTTGGTATGGGTAAGGCTATTGTTGCTGCAGATATGTGGGAAAAAGATGGTGCAAAGGCTGCTGGTAAAGCAGCGGCAAATATTGCGACATTCTTTATTCCTGGTGCAGGAGCAGGAGCAGGAGCGGCTAGAGCTGCATATGGGACTGCTAGAGGTGCAGGGGTTGGGGTTATGCGCTCTGCTGCGCGAGCAGCTACAAAGGGGGTAAAAACAACAGTTGTTGAAACAGGAAAATCGTATGGATCTATGGTGAAAGGTGCTGCAAAGAAAGTAAGAGGGGCTCCTGGTGCTATTAAAAATGGAGTGAAGGGTCTTAGATCTCGATTTAAACGTGGCAAACGCGCTCCTGCAGAAGGTGTAGAAGCTGGTGCAGCAGTAGAGTCTACGGCAGCAGCAACAGAATCTGTAACAGTTCGTGGGTCGGTTCTTGACGATGCCGGAAACGTGCTCGATGATGCGGGGAATATTATTGATGAGTCTGTGCGAACACCGACGTAACAAGCTGAGGGTGCTCGTGGTAGTATGAAAAAAGCACGTGAAGTTCGCGATAGTCTGCATCCAGATAAATTTAGCGATGTATCGAAGAATGGAATTCTGAATGATCAGCCAAGAGCCATGAAGGATTTCCTTTCTGGGGAATCAAAACAGATTAAAATAAAAGATATTGATGCAGAGATTGCTCGTTGTAATCAGTATATGAATGATCTGCCTCCTGGAGAAAAAATGGGTCAGCTTGGCGCACATGAAACAATGGTGAATGGGTTAAAGCAGCTTCGTGCACAAGCAAAATCTATCAAATCAGTTCGTAAACAATTAACAGATACGCTCCCATTTCAAGAGGGTAAAATGGTGAGACTTGTGAATAAAAATGGTGAAACCGTGTTCCGCGGAAAGTACTCTATTGATCCTGCTACAGGAAAGGTACGTATGGAGAACTGGAAACCTGGTCAATTGGGTGTAAAAGAGGTGAAATATATATCCCCAGAGAGATTACGAAATTTCAGAAATACAAATTCAACAGGTGTCGCAGCAGAAGCAGCACCAGCTGCAGAGGCTACAGCAGAAACAGTCGCTGCATCAGGACGTGCTCCACGAACAGGTTGGGAGCGCTACGGTCCTCCTTCATGGAGAATTCACTTCCGTGCATTCAATAGATCTCGACGAGGAGCTACATCCAATTCAGAAATAGCGCCAGTTGTTGAGGCGGAAGCAGTTACAGCTTCTCGGCCATCTCTCTATTCAAGAGCGAGTGCAAGAGTTCGTGGAGTTCGTTCACGTGCTCAGGAAATGTGGAACAATCGTCCTCGAATGCCTCGTTGGAATCGTGCGCCAAAGTCATCGGTAGCATCAGTGCCTGAAGCCGTGGCAGGTCCATCATTATCGTACAGAGCAGGTGCAACTGTGCGTCGTACCGGATTGCGCGCTCGGGAAATGTGGAACAATCGTCCTCGGCCTATTCGACGAGCATTGGATTCACGAAATGTACGAAGGGCTGATACTGTTGCAAAGAAAGCGCGATATGCTGATCGTCTAGAAAAAGGTAGGGGGGCTCGCGCAGATAGAAGGGTAAGCCCAGAAGCTCTTGAAGGACTTCCAACAAGCCCTGTCGAAACAACAATGCCTGTTATTGATACTGCTACTGAGGCAGCATCTCTTGGTAAGGCGCCACGTTCAATGTGGTCTAAATATGGACCTCCTTCATGGAGAACTCGCCTTAGGGTAGGTGCACGTAATCGGGCGACTGTTCGTACAGAGCGTGTTGCGGCACGCACACGTAAATCGGCAGTAAAAGAACGTGCAAATCGTATTCGTGGTGCGCGTAAAGAACGTTTAGCTCGTGAGGCTACTACTGCAGAGGTTAATGCGACAGAAGTCTTTATTAATGAAGAGCTTGGATATGTTCGACTTGATGAAATGGACAAGGTTATTGCAGGGGCTAATGCTGATTCTGCAGTAGTAATCTACAACAGGCTTGATGATGTGCTGCATGAGATGGTCCCAAATAGAGGGGCTGGGGCAGTGCGTTCGCGTATTCAGCAGTTGCGTACAAGGGCTGGCAACAGGGTTCCAGCAGAGATTACTCCAGAGGCTTTGCAGGCAACAGATACGCTTTTGGCATCGGAAGAATCTATTGCACGTATGACGAATAAGCAGCTTAAGACAGAATATAAGAAGTTAACAAATCCTGATTTTGAGCTAGAAATGCGTTATATGGGAGACAAGGAACGAGGTGTTGCAGAGATGGCACGGGATAATGTTATTGCAGAAACAAACAGACGCATCCAGAGTGGGGCGATGTCTGAAGGGCGAATTGCTCCAGATACACGTGCACAGGCTTCAACTGCAACAAAACTTCCTCTAGATAGACCTAACGCATTTAGGGAGAACCTGGAAATTACATTTGCTGATGGCTCAAAGCATTCATATACAACCCTTCGAACCCAATTGAATAAAGCGGAAAACGGAACACGGGGTGCAATCTCTCAGTCTGAAATCGCGAATATCGAAACAGAGCTTAATCGCCTATTGAATGCAAATGAAGCTGCATCTTCTACATCGGTTTACGAAGGATTTGCTGCCCTTCGTAGTCAGGCTAAAAGCCTCCGAGGTGGCTTAGATGACATCAAAAATTCAGCAGCATAATCATATATTTTATGAATGATCACATCACGCCACACACAGGCGATATACAAAAAGCTCCACATATCCCATCTGGGGATGAGGTCTATCGCGAGATTATGAGTGGTATAGAGCAAGATCTTCTCCTCTCATAAGAGGAGCGTGAAGCGAAATATGTAGGCGAAAGTGAGGCAGAGCATACAGCTCGCGTTGCACGATATGCAGATGCAATTACGGAATATAAAAAGCAGTACGAAGAGAAGCAAATAGTGCAGAGCTCAGATATCCGTTCATTTGGAAATAATCTTCTTCACGATTTTGAATCTCAAGACAGCGTAAAAGAATCCTCAGAACTTGATTCGCTTGAATCCCAAATCGCTAATTTCTAATTATGCCTCCTCGAAATACACCCAAAGGTCCAGAACAAAACGATCAACAGCAAGCGCCTGAGGTTAAGGCGTTGAAGGATATGAATGAGGTTGATTCCGAGCTCGATTCTTTGAGAGACGAGGCAGCATCTGGACAGGAAAAAAGTAAGGATTCACTAAAAGCACGAATTCAAAAAACTGTTGATGGGATGCTTGATCAGATACCAGATCCAAAAGCAAAACAAGAAAGAGCAGCAGAAATTGTGAACGAGCTTAAGGGGATGGATGTTGATGCGATGGCAATAAGTACGGGTGCTATAAAAATTAAAGAGGTAGGCCTTGCCGCAGAAGCGATGGTTGATAGTAGTGGTAAAGAGGTTACTCAAGAAACTATCGCACAACTTGATACTGTTGATATTAGCCCTGCATCACGGGCAGATATTCGTAAGGCTATTGCATCTATGGATACAGCTGATATTGCAGCAATGGCAGGAAAAGCTGAGGCATTGATGAGTGATATTGGGCCAGAGGGTGTGCAGATGATGATTGATTACTTTAAGGTTGGAGCAGATCAGTCAGCAATGACAGAGCAATTTAAGGACTCTGCAGTAGGCTTAAAAATTCAGGACCTTGTTAAGGATTCTACCTATGAGCAATTCTTTAAAAATATGGAAGGTGGAATCAATCTCTCTGCTCCGGAGAATGATGTATCAGCTATTGGAGATAAAGTAGGTGAGGTGCTTAATGGGAATGGTTTTGAAAATTTTGCAAAAATGATCAGCGACATTATGTTGTTTATTAACGATTTTAAGGCACAGCTCAGTAATGGAGAACTTCCTCGTTTGACAGACAATGGTATTGATCAGGACATCAATAACGGACGTCATCTTGAGAAGCATAAGAAGAATGCACTGAGCCAATGGAAGGCAACACGAGCGCGCCTTGAAGAGATTGGAACGGATGATTCGAAGGGCAAGATTGGAGAACTTCGAACAGAACTTGAAGGTTTGCATAAAGCGGGAGACCCCGAGAAAAATGGTAAGCGTATGCAGGAAATAACAGATATGATAAAAGGTCTTAAAGAGCAAAGAACAGAGCTTGTTGAGCGTAAGACAAAGCTTGAAAGTCGTCTTGCTCGACTTGGGTCTAATCCTGAGAAAGACCTTCAAGAAGCAGAAGAGAAAGAGAAGAATGAGATCACTCAAGGTGTTGTTGATGGCGTCAATAGTATGCCAATGAATGATATTGCGGTTGCGTCTGATGAGGGTGATAAGGGTGTTTTGATTAAGCCAAAGAGTGGTAGTTTTGATCCAAAAATTGCAGACAAACTTAAGGCAATAGAGGGGGCAGTTGTTGATGAGGCTGCAGCTGATGGATCTATTTATATTGAAAATCCAACTGCAGGAAATACAGCAGAAGTCCTTGGAGTTATTCGAAGTGCATCTTCTGAAAATATTGATAGTGCATCTTCTCTTGCCCCTCATGAAAAGAAGGGGTTGAAAGGAGCTATGGAGTCGCAAGGAGATTGGTTTGGGCCAATCGCCGTTGGCGATATATCGTACCAATATATTCAATTGCCTGATGGTGAGGTATATGCACAAAGTACTGTTGACGGTGACACATGGAAATATGAACCAAGTAGCAAAGACTTTATGCGAGTTCAACTTCAGTACCTCAATGGTGAAACTGGAGCACTCGAAAGAACGCCATCATTAAAAACTCATAAGTTTAATCCTGAAAAACACACTTATGAGAAAATGGATGAGGCACAACTTGCGAATCGAAAGTTGCAAATTAAAACAGCTGGAGAACAGGTGATGCGTAATACAAATATCACGCAGGCTAATGGTTTATATGAATTGGATACTACGGGTTCTACAGAATATTACTTCCAGTTTAACGAGGGTGAAGGTGAGTGGCAGTGGCAGTTTGGAAACGATTCGTCATGGCATTCAACAGATCAAATTCCTGTAGATCTCCAGAATGGAGACCCTAATATTAAGGGTGGGCAGGTTGGATATCCTGCAAGCTATTGGACAGGACTCCGCGATACTGGACTTAATGAAGTTAAGCAATTCATTAAGGATCTAGAAGCTGCCAATAACAAAGATTTTGAGTAGGTTATAACTGAATGGTGCCGGGAAGAGGATCCTTCGTCGTCTACGCGACTCCTCAGGACAAGCTCCTTCTTCTCTGTATAAATTCTCAGGATAAGCTTGAAAGCTCCTGTCTCCATAGAGATTCTTTTTTACTACGTCGCCAGCCCTTTATCTCCTTCTCTCTATTTCGTGCTGAGATACGATCTGGTTGTTGTTCGGACCATCGAAGTAGCTTGATTGGAATCTTCTTAGTATGAGCACAGGCGATTTTATTTTTGTGCTCTTGTATTCGTCTATCGTTTCGGCATATACGATTTTTTGCAGTGGTATAATAGCGCGTTAGCGCACCACTGCAAAATATGAGAGAGCGACGGCAGGAGCGAACCGTATATGCCGTGTTAGCCGACAGGCGACCGACGAAGTACAGTTACCCGCCATCCCGTAGTTGCTAGCTTTTTCTCATTTATCGTCGTGTGGGGCGAATTCGACCTCCTTTTGGGCGAAGGGCAGAGGGGAACTAAAGGGGTGAATGCCCGGAGCCCAAAGAAACAACAAGCAACTTACAAATTTACCAAGCCATCTTTTAGAACCATCGTTGCCTTACAGTCATCTTCGTTGTATTCAAGAATTCTGTTCAGGATCGTTTCATCTTTTGTTTCAAGATATTCATTAAACCATTGGATAGATAGTGCGCCTGACGGTGTTTCGTCTCTCCATGAGAAGCCCAGATATGTTGCAAGCGCTTTGAGTGAATAACTGCCGATAGGCCAGTCTGTCTGCTTACACACAGTTTTATAGAGATCAATGACGTTAGGCTGATCATAAAAACTTTCAACTGCTTCTAATGAAATCACATCAGGATAGCGTTTCTGTAATCGCTTGTATGTTGTTTCTTCATGATGAGAATAGTAATACACTGCATAATCATCTTGTGGCAGCGATTCGATATATTGCCAAAACTCCTGCCAGACTCTCTTTTCTTCTTCGTCAGAGAGCTCCTTTGCTGTGAAGTGTACAAACCGTTCGCCATTTACGGTACGCTCATACACGCCGTGCATGTAGACAAAATCCTGTGTCGGATCATCTTCGATATCGAAGAACAGTTCATGGCTTACCTCAGGTAAATCGATAGCACCGTAAGAAACAGGTTTTTTTGTCCGATGAAGGATGTTTGCTCTTGTAATTGCTTTTGCCAGACTGTCTTTGCCGACTCGATAGAGAAATTCTTTGTTGCCGGATTTTTTCTCTGCCTCTTTTTGCTTCATTACTTCTTCAACATCGAGTTCGATAAATTCATCCAGGCTTTCTACAAGCAGATCTTCATTGATTCTGTCTCTGTTGCTCCTGCCTACATAAAATACATTTGTAAGGTCTTTTGACTGCTCGCACCACTTTTTACAAGAGCTGTACCACGGGCAAAGCTTGCAGATGCCAGCCATAGCAGGCTTGTTTTGATGCTGATTGTTCAGCAGGAATTCAACGTGCTTTTTGATTGTTTCATAAAACTCCCACCACGTTTGCTTGGAACGTAAACCCATAAGAGCGGAAAGGTCATATTCTACATGGTCACCATGAATATCGATGATGACTCCGTTGTCGTGTGAGCAAAATCCAAGCTTCTTTAAAAGTTCATTGTAGAGGCAAAGCTGTACTGCATAGTGCTTCTTTGGTTTTCCTTCTTCTCCAGCCTCTTCGTCAGCGCCTTCAACGCCCATACCGGATTTAATATCAATCGGCATGTAGGTATCGTCTGGTAGCTTTTTGAGAAGGTCGGGAATGCCGAGCATGTTTTCATGGATAAGAACACCCTGATAAATCAGCGGAGCCTTGTTTTTCATCGCCTCAATTGTTCGCGCAAAGCGTTCTTCGTGTGAACCTTCGCTAATGTCCTCGTATGTATCGATTTGTGAGACGATATTTTCTTCATGTTTTACACCTCTGTCCCAGAGAAGCTCGACAAAAGGATTGGTTTCCTTGATTTTCTCTTCCTGTGGACCATATGCATCACGCCAGACACGGTGTGGGCACTGGATGAAATCGTAAAGCTTTGAGGCAGTTATATATTTCATAGATGAAATAGTATCGCAGTATGGAACGTTTGTATGTAAATCTTCGCAGTTTCGAGTAATGAGGCGTACAATTGCCTAAAATTCTTATGGCTTCATTATTCAAAAATAAGGCACTAAAAGAGGAACTGCGCGATTACAGCATTCCTGATTTTGATGATAAATTAGCCATCGTTAAACAGTGGCTTGATGTTCATAGAAGTGGAAAGCTCGCTGAAAAAACCGAAAGCCAGTGTGAACAGGCATTTAATAGCGACTTCTTTGAAAAAATTCTTGGTTATACAGCATTTCCAAACAGCGTGTATACACTTGAGCCTAAAGCAACAACGGATGCTTCTGGGCAAAAGCCGGATGCAACACTTGGATATTACGATGATGAAACAAAGCGAACGGTTGCGGTTGTTGAAATCAAAAACGCCA
>PFDQ01000034.1 GCA_002772815.1 Candidatus Peregrinibacteria bacterium CG10_big_fil_rev_8_21_14_0_10_42_8 | reverse complement strand
AGTATGACATAGGTTTAAAAGTTACTTTACCCCTATACTTGCAATAAGGCAATATTTAACTAGAAACAGCACCATACTCGATCTACACTACACTTCACACTTCTATGAGTCGCATTCTCTCTGTTACATGGGCACGAAATGAAGAAGATATTATAGAATCATCTATAAGACACAACGTGCAATGGATGGAAAAAATGATCTTCATCCTGCATCGCAGCACCGATGCAACACACCACATTCTCGAAAGACTCGTTGCAGAAGGGCTACCATTAGAGATTCGAACAACAGACACAGAGCATCACGAACAATCTCTTTTTTCTACACAGATACTGCAAGAGTTTTCATCTGCAGATTTGGACTGGTTTCTTCCTCTTGATGCCGACGAATGTCTGTCTACAGCGGATCATAATGTTTCTGGTGCACTGCAAAATGTATCTCCTGATACGCTCTATAGATTTCCCTATCAAACATACGTACCAACACCACAAGATAACCCTCTTGAACCAAGCCCTATACATCGCATTACCCACAGAAGATACAAGGAAATACGTCAGTTCTTTCGACTCCTTATCCCACGATCGCTTGCCAATCAACATCGCATTATGACCGGAGGACATACACTTCTTGATGCTAAGGGTAATCCAGTACCATCAACACTCCATCCTTCTTTAACACTTGCTCATTTTCCTATTCGATCTGAAGTGCAGTTCCGACAAAAAATCATCACAGGATGGAAGGCTGAAAAAGATAGGCCAAACCGACAGGAAACCGATTGTTTCCACTGGGAAGCGCTTTACGAAAGATGCATTGATGATACACCCATACTCGAGGACGAGTTACATGCAATTGCCATGCGATACTGCCTATATCTTGAGGATTTTCACACGTCATACATTGCAGATCCTCTTGTTCGTTCGTGACTGTCTCTATATCCTATTTTGCTATATAATAGCTCTATGAACGCAAACATCACTGCTGGCTCTCCCTTTAGCCTGATCCTCTTCGGAGCATCTGGGCACTTGGCGCAGATTAAAATCTATCCTGCATTGTATGTTCTTGCCCTGAAAAAAAGACTCCCGAAAGATTACGCAATTATTGGTTTTTCTCGTAGTGAACTCGACGACAAAGGCTTTCGAAAGCTTGTAGAAGACTCAATTCGAGAGCACATGCCAGCAGTAACCGAAGCAGCACTAACAGAGTTTTTAAAGCATGTGTATTACCACCAAGGGCAGTACGATGCAGCTACAGATTTTACAGCGCTAGGAGAACGCCTTTCTCGTATCGAAGGAAAGTGGAAAGTGGAAAGAGGAAAGTGTGTACACCTTGCGTACTTCTCGGTTCCACCTTCTGTCTTCCCACAGATTTCTCATAATCTTTGCGAGGGAAATGTACATGATGGAAAAATTCCATTTCGTTGTATTGTTGAAAAGCCTGTTGGACATGACCTCGAAAGTTTTGAATCAACAAAGAAGCAACTTCTTGGGTGTTTTCAGGAAAAAGAAATCTACCTCCTCGACCATTACCTTGGAAAAGAGGCTGTGCGAAATGTGTACTACTTACGCTATGCAAACCCAGTGCTCGAACGTATTTTTAAAAATACACTGATCCATCATATAGAGATTACTGCAAAAGAATCTGCTGGGCTCTCTGGACGTGCTGGGTACTTCGAAGCTGCAGGGACGTTCCGTGATATGTTTCAGTCTCACTTATTGATGATGGCATCACTTCTTACGATGCGTATTACCAGTGAAGATGAAATCGCCGCTGGAAGGAAGGATGCACTCAAACAGTTTTACCTACCACCTGCAAAAAATCTCGATAACCTCGTGATGCAGGCGCAGTACACGGCAGGCACACATGATGACGATTCTGTTGTTGGATACCTGGAAGAAGAGGGTGTCGCGAAAGGATCGCGTACAAACACGTATGCTTGTATGAAACTCATGACACGTATTTCACGATTCGAAGGTGTTCCTTTTTACTTACGCAGTGGAAAGAGGCTCGATAAAAAAGAGACCCGCATCAGCATTGTCTTTCAAGAACCACGCGTGGTCGGCGAGGGGTCGAGTCCAAATAGACTTGATATTATTCTCCAAGGAGAAGCGGGAATGCGCATGCACATGCAAACCAAAATGGGAGGAACAGAGCCTGCCTTTCGACCACTTGTTATGGAGGATCCACTTGTCTGTGTTGGAGACTGCTTACCAGAGCATAGCCTACTCATCCTCGAAGCAATTCATGGACGCCGTAACTGGTTCCTTACGTTTGATGAAGTACAGATTGCATGGAGGCTCGTAGACCCAATACAAGCTCATCTCGATGATTCAACAACGCCACTGCATAGCTATAAAGCAGGATCCAAAGGACCAGAAATGGCAGAACAGTGGATAGAAAAAGATGGAATAGAGTGGATTTAAAAGTGAAAAACGAAAAGTGGAAAGTGGAAAATGTTGTATGATGCTTCTATGGAACTCGAACAGATTGCTGCAACATCGGAACAAGACTTTATCGACACCAGTGTTCGTATTCTTTCGGAGCGGATTCATCAGAGCATTGACGAGTTTGGCCGTGCCATTGTCGGACTTTCTGGTGGTAGTACACCGAAGCCGATTTATACCGCACTCGGAAAGTGTGCAATCCCTTGGGATAAAGTATCTATTTTTTTAGTTGATGAGAGATACGTTCCAGCAGATCACGACGACAGCAATCAGAAACTTGTACGTGAAACACTACTCAAGAATGCACGTATTCCAGAGAACCAGATACTGTTTCCAGATACATCAAAACCACTTGATGAATGTATTTATCATTACGACCTCACCCTCGCAGGGATGCTCTCAGCGGGCATTCCACACATTGTGACCCTTGGCATGGGAGATGACGGACACATTGCATCACTCTTTCCTCCTGTACCAGACGAAGGATACGGAGACCGATTAGTGCTTCACACAACAACAGATCAATTCGCTATTCATGACCGTATCACCACAACAATGGTTATTATCGGCAGCGCAGACAGAAAGATCTTTTTCCTTAAGGGCGAAGAGAAAAAGAAAATCTGGAAAGAAATGATGAATGCTCCTGAAGACCTTACGCGTTGGCCAGCAAAAGCAGCGCTGAACCTCGGTGGAGGAGTGGTTGTTAGTTGGTGGTAGTTACTGCATCTGCCGAATATGTCGAAATACTTTTGATCCAATAACAAAGATGCCATCTATTCGCCATGGTGCATCGTACTCATGATCCTTCATCCACTTCCATGCTGCACGTTTGAGTGCGCGTTTTTTTCGAGGAGTTAGGCCAAGTGCTGGAAGGAAATCTGCATCAAATCGAGAACGTGTTTTTACTTCTACAAATACCAATGTTCGTTGTATTGTATCGTATGCGATGATGTCTATTTCATCTCTTCCAAGACGGATATTTCTTCTATAGATTTTATAATCTATACCTCGCAGATACGCAACAGCTAGGGCTTCACCGTGTTTTCCTACTGAAATATGATTCATACTAAAGGTGGACGAACGTCCAGCCGATTGTATCGACACAGAGAGGTGTACACAAGTACACTCTCTGCATGCTTACAAAACTGACATCGTTTCAGAACATTGGCTTACATAGCATGAGGGTTACCGTTGAGGTCGGTGCTGTACGCGGCGGCGAAGAGCCGAAGTTTTATATTGTTGGACTAGGGGACACCGCAGTTCAAGAGAGTAAGCGCCGCGTACACATGGCTCTACGGAGTAGTGGGTTCAAGCTCGCATCTGGACGAACTATCACTGTCAACCTTGCCCCTGCAGACCTACGAAAATCTGGACCACGATACGACCTCCCCATCGCACTTGGATTACTGATCATCAATGGTGAAGTTCTTATCGATGAAGCACAGCTTGAAAGTATGGCTTTCCTTGGAGAACTTGCACTTGATGGCAGTCTTCGACACGTAAGCGGTGTACTGCCTGCTGCCATTGCTTGCAGGGATACAGGAATACAAACTATCGTTGTTCCTGCTGCAAATGGCCCAGAAGCTGCGCTTATCCCTGGCATTAGTGTTATTGCTGTCGACAACCTTGCAGAGCTTATAGCCATACTCAAAGGCGATAGCGTACCCCAAACCATCACACCTCCTGCAGCAAGTGCGACCATCCCAAAAGACCTTGTCGACTTTGCAGATGTTCGAGGACAAGAACATTGCAAGCGTGCACTAGAAATTGCTGCTGCAGGCGGACACAACGTGCTCATGAGTGGTGCACCCGGTGCTGGAAAAACACTGCTTGCAAAAGCATTTCGTGGAATACTCCCGCCACTCACACAGGAAGAGTCTATCGAAGTGAGCCAAGTGTATTCCATTGCCAACTTGCTTCATGGCAATAGTCCACTTGTTGCATCACGACCATTTCGTGTTGTGCACCACACTGCGAGCGGTGTGAGTATTGTTGGTGGTGGACGGATACCAGGACCAGGGGAGATAAGCCTTGCACATAGAGGGGTACTGTTCCTTGATGAACTTGCAGAGTTTCCTACACAAGTACTTGAAGTGCTCAGGCAACCATTGGAAGATAGAACTATTACCATTACGCGTGCGAATGGAAGTGTTACATTCCCAGCAGACTTTATTATGGTTGCTGCCATGAACCCCCCAAAGTACAGCACATCTTCTGCACAGAAGATCCAAAGGCGTATCAGCCAACCACTCCTCGACCGTATCGACCTCACCATTGATGTTCAGCCCGTTGCCATTGCAGACCTCCAAAAAAAACCAACAACCGCATCCGAAACGTCTGCGGATATCTTGTCCCGCGTTATTCGAGCACGGCAACGACAAGAACAACGGTTTGCCAATCACTCTATAAGCACAAATAAAGAAATGGGTGTGAAAGAAATTGATGCACTGTGTGGTCTTGATGATACATCTCAGGCACTACTCAAAATGGCAGTCGAAAAAATGGGTCTTTCTGCCCGTGCATATCACCGAACCATCAAAGTCGCTCGAACTATTGCAGACCTTGCAGATAGCCCTGAAATTGGAAAGGAGCACATCGCAGAGGCTTTACAGTACAGACAGAATATCTGTACAGAGGACTAGCATGAAGAGAATCGCTTCTGTACTGTACTAACGATGCACTTCGGAGACGCTCTCACACAAGCGGCACAAACAAAATCCCCTATATGCGTAGGAATAGATCCAAACGTCACAAAGCTTCCAGAAGGCATTACTCAAGATGCAGATGGCATGCTTACATTTTGTAAGGGGATTATCGATGCAGTGAAAGACGTTGCAGGATGCGTCAAACCCCAAATGGCATATTTTGAACAACTGGGATGGGAAGGAATGAAAATATTTTGGGAGACATGTTCCTATGCAAAAGAACAAGGCTTACTCGTTATTGCTGATGGAAAACGAAATGATATTGGCAGCACGTGTGAAGCATACGCAGATGCGTACCTTCATGAGCTAAGCCCTATCGATGCTCTCACTGTTTCTCCATACCTTGGCTCTGATGGTATCAATCCATTTATCGAACGGTGTATCCAAAATGAAAAGGGAATTTTTATCCTTGTTAAAACAAGTAATCCAAGTAGTGGAGAACTCCAAGATCTTCCAATAGGCGATGAAGTTGTCCACGAACATCTCGCACAGATTGTCGAAGGAATGGCAGGACAGCAAATAGGACCTGACACACATATTTCATGTATCGGCGCTGTTGTTGGGGCTACGTACCCAGAAGAAATGAAATACCTACGCACGCTTATGCCACATGTTCCATTCCTGATTCCTGGCTTTGGAGCACAAGGTGGCAGTGCTGAAGACATCGCTCATGGGTTTATCGCAGATGGCACAGGAGCAGTTGTGAATTCCTCACGAGGCATTATTTTTGCAAGTAATGGGAAAGACTGGAAGGAAGCTGCAGAAAAAGCGGCAGTTGATATGGCAACAACTATTGGTGAGCTCTTCCAGTAACCTTAACGCCACTCGCTACCCTTCATGATAGGGTTTTGTAACTCTGTCCAGTTGTAGGAGCCCGTTCCATCGCTCCAACGAACATCGCCTATTTCTCCTGGATTTATCGTTGTGCTGATACTTCCTGGTTTTAAGATATCTATCTGCAATTGTGGATTTAAAACACTATCTTGCACACTCATATCTCCCCATAACTGTAGAAGTGCACTGCCGTGTTCTATCATCCCAATATCTGCTGGGATATTTAAGCAACTAATATAGTGCCCATCACTAAGTGAGCACTGTATATGCTTCGCACTATCTGATGCACCAAGCATAAAATTTGAGACTGTCACACCATTGCGCTTGGTAATAGTAAATGTTATATGATTCAAACGAAGTTCTGCCCCGTCTAATTTTTCACCTTTTACCTCTACTTCGCCAAGTAATACCCCTTCGCCGTTTCCGAGATCTACTACAGGAGACATTGTATTCACTACCGATTCAATACGTGCCTGCACTGTTTGATGTGCTGGATATGACGGGTCTGCTGCAATCAATTGATATGGATCATTGCTCTCAACAGCATGAACATTCATCGAGATCCACTTCACTGAGATAAGTTCCTCTGCAAAGCCATTGTTTCGCTCTTGCAATAAGACTTCAACACCTAACTCTTTTCCCTGTGCTGGGATTGTATAGCCCTGAACGCTCTCTGGCTGAGACTTCCACGTGAGATCTTCATTGTCATACACATCTGGATTTAACTCTGCGATACGAGTGCCATTTGCATCGACAAGGTAAAGGGTACGAACATTTTTTGGCTCTGTACGAAACTTCACAGTGACATTATCTATGATTACCTTTTCATCACGAGGTACGAAATGACCACTTGCAATGAGCTCTTTCGTGCCGAGCATAAGGAAGTGGCTTACTGCTGGCATCGCAAATACATCCTCCTGCACACTTGATACGGAAGATGATGACGATGATACAGTACTTGTTACAGAGCTCGACTGAGAGCTTGATACCTTTGATGCAATCTCTTTTGTAATGACGAGATCCAAGCTTTTTTCCGCTAGACGATATGTATCAAGCTCTCCTTCATACTGCGCCCTATATGCAGCAGCGAGTCTCGCCATCTGCCCACGCGTTAATGAGCGATCGTACTTCAGTGACATCGGCAACGCAGTCTTGTTGTACTCCGCAGCTCGAACGTAGCCTGCAAACCATTCTTCATCATCGGCAGAATATGCAATGTATTCGTAAAGTTCGCTGAGAATCTTTAATGCTTCTGCATAATTAACGCTACGGTTCGGTTTAAATTCACCATCGTCGTACCCCTTAACCATGCCTCGCTTCTTCGCTAAACAGACATACGGTGCAAACCAATCGTCTGCCATCACATCACGAAAACAATGGCTTGCATCTGCAGAGGACACGCGGATGCGCGGGTGACTAGAAAGTACTATTTTCAAAAACTCTGCACGGTTTACTGTTCTATTCGGACGAAATGTTCCATCAGGGTTCCCCGATATTGCCTTCAGTGATGTCAACAAAGATATTCCTGCAGACTCAGCAGGGGTAAATGGTGCATCTGTGTAATATAGACTCAAATTCCGATATTCGAGTGCAGCTGCCTGAAATGGTAGAAATAGCCCAATGGATAATAGTGTGATAATTTTCATTGGTACATATACTACCATACTCGGTTGCAGTATTCCTCTAACTCAATAAACTTGCATTGTGCCCTCGTAGTTCAATGGATAGAACGGCCCCCTCCTAAGGGGCAAATATAGGTTCGATTCCTGTCGGGGGCACCATTCGACTCGCGCCTTCGGCGCTCGCTCATGGTCCTCGCGCTTTGGCGCTCGGGCCACGACTCCGCCGAGCCGATTGACTCTGAGCGAAGTGTAGTGAAGTCGAAGATCTCATCACAGGATTTCTATCCTAGTGTGGGAATATATTTATGCTCGCTATCGAGAATGATGCGGTCGGCAAGCGCCAATACCTCTTGAAACAGGTTGCGAAACCAAACAACTTCTTGAGCTTCAGTATCAAGCTGAAGTTCAATATCTCTTAGTAGTACACTTAGCATTCTTATGGAAGGCTCCATCAAGCTGTAAAAGTGTAAAACACTCAAGTAGTCCTTCTTACCTCTGTCCTTTTAGCAGCACTGGGAACATTTCACTTACGTTCTACCTCACTGTCGGGCAGACTGGGGCTTAGTATATTGAACCATTACGAATACATTGACTATAGTCATTATATATACTATCATAATAGTATGAGTACTCAATTACCCATTGATGCTAATAACAACTTTCCTCCAGAGGAGATCTCGCCAGATACTCATGCAAGATCACTAATTAGCAAACGTCTTGCTGCAATTGCTGGAGCAGGAGCAGTCCTTATAGCTGGGCTATTGTACCAAACGAAGAATGACAAATCAGGTGAGATGGATCCTCATTCTGTTAAAGCTCGTGTTTTAATGAATCTTTGGTCGTTTTTCGATGGAATAAGTGGAGACAGTGTCTTGGAAGATTTTAACGAAGCAGCGCGCAGAGATAATTATAGATCAGAGCTATTTCTGCAATTTATGTTTCACGAACAACAGAAGTGGTATAAAGCCTTACAAAAAGAGTTTCCAGAAGAAATGAAAGAAAGAGAAGGTCTTCTCTATTATTTTTTTCAGGCATGGTATGCTGAAAATGTACGAATGGTAGAAGATGATTTTTTGAAAGAATATGAACGACATTTCGAGGACGCATTCGCAAATGCAGGATACACAGGTGCCACTGCAGTAGGTACGCGAGAAGCAATGGATATTGTATTTAAAGAACACCCCAAAGCACTGGAAGAAATACGTACAGTGGGAATGGAGTTACCAAAGAAACTACGAACGCTTATAGATACATTGAGTAATGAAGAAATAGCACTTGCAACTGATGCTATAAAAGTACAATCCATTATGCATTATAATGGACGGCAAATCGTAACAGAATTTAATGCTATCGATGAACAATCAATTAATAATGAAGAACAAGCACAGAAACAAAAACAGAAAACCCTCGAACGACACTGCTACCTGCCTATGGAGAGGATCACTGTTGTACATGACTATATATACAACTCTGAAGATGACAGTGTATTCAGCTTTTCAGTGGTAGAATTGTCAATCTTAGACGTATTACTCTACCGCAGTGATCCTTCTTATTTATCACCACAAGAAAGAGTTGTTAGAGCAGAACTTGATGGTACTGACGATGAAATCGTCATAACAACTGCATATTAGGCGTCAGAGTAACATGTGATGAATCTGCAACGTACTGCGGAATTACTGGCTTTCTAGAATAGGGAAATTCCCACTACACTATTTTACCTGCTTCAAGATGATAATCTCTCGTCCTTCTGTAGGAAGACCTCCCTTAAGTTTGTATTCGGATTCAATTTCTTTACCCTGAGCACCAACAGACTTTAAGAGATCCAAAAATGTTGCCTCATCTTTTGTTGGCAAAGGAATAAGAACACGTGGGTCTACTTCGTCGATAATCTTTTGAGCAATCCTAGAATCATCTGCTGGAATACAGAGAATATCGATATCACCAAGGAGTTCTAACTCGTGTCCTGACCAGTCGTGAAGAGGTGTCGAGAGGAATGCCACTCGTACCTTACTATCGTCTACCACAAAGCTGACACGCTGTCCTTCATCGTGGCCAATACCACGGATAGCAATACCATCAATATCGTATTCACCTGGCCAAGAAATAACACCTGCTTGTACCTCGTCTTCTGGTGTCGCTAGAAGTGAAATTTTAGCCCCTTCAACCTTTTTTCCAGCAAATGCGACGATTTCTCGTCCATCCATATCGCAACGGATTGTTTTGCCTCCAAGTGACTGAATAGTAATCATTGCGCAAATGGTAAAGGAATATAGGATGAATGACTAGTACTACGAGAGATTTTTTGCAGCTGCCTCCATCTGCTTCTTTGCAATCTTTGCTGCAACTTCTTCAGGATCTTCTATCTCTATCTTCTCCACCTTTG
>PFDQ01000014.1 GCA_002772815.1 Candidatus Peregrinibacteria bacterium CG10_big_fil_rev_8_21_14_0_10_42_8 | reverse complement strand
TTGAGCTGTTTGGGGTTTAGATATGTCATAGGAACAGTGTAGGAAATGAAGTCCTAAACTGTCGGATTTATTGGGGCTTAGTATATCTGATTCTGACAAGTTCCTTGACAGCAATGGAGTGCAACGGTGATTGGTGGTTTCCGCTTCGTGGGTTTGCAGTCGAACCTACAGCGCGGAAACTACTTCATCACCTCCCGAAAGGGCGACCTCTGGCGGTCGTAGTCTCTGAAAGGAGATAGCCATGCAACAGTTCACCCTGACCATCAGCAACCGTTCCGACATCCCCGCCGTTCTGTCTGAGTCCCTGTGCAGCATGGGCAGCCTCGCGGCCTCCCGTGCCGACTGGGCGAGTCTTCTGCGGGGTATGGGCATAGACCTCTGGTTCAAATACCACGAGGACGCACCCGTGCGGACGGTGAGCGAAGCGGCCAAGCAGATTGTTGTCGTCGCGGTGCCCGAAGAGGGCGACCCGCACCCGCAACGCGCCATGATCGCAGACAACTGCGATCACAACAGTGTCGCTTTCGACACACCGGCTGGCGTTCGGGTAGCGATCTGCCCCGCGACGAGCGAAGGGCAAACTGACACTACTGGAATCGACCTCACGGTTGATTTCGGGCGTGACAGCAAGCACCTCGCTACGCTTGTGTTGGCGGACATCTTCCGTCGCGTCCCTGCGGCCGCTCCGCTCCTTGCGGAAGCTGCCAAACAGGCCGCCGACGAGTACGCCGTCAACGCCTAGCACTTCGCACTCACATGCCGTCAAGACAACCCCTGTCACTTCATTGTGGCAGGGGTTCGTCGTGTCTGCACTGGCCGAAACACATCAAACTGCCCCTGTCTCCATGCGATAGGTTCTTCAAACTCAAAGGTGTAGTAGTGTAACCTCGCACTGCCGACCCACCATCCTACGCACAGCGTAGGATGTCATCCGTAGCCTTTTGCGGGTGATATTTTGTTCTGCAACAGAGTCGCTGCGACTTCGGATGGCGAGCCAGCAAAAGCGCAGGATGGCTTTGTGTTACAATGCTTTACCTATGTGGCAATACACATACATTCTTGAAAATAACAAAGGCTACCAATACGTCGGTATCACCGACGATCTTGATGCCAGATTAGCGAGACATAATCGTGGGGAAATTTCTTCAACCGCAAAATATGTACTTTGGAAGATCGTAAATTTCACGGCATTTCCAACCCGCAAACAAGCAGCAGATTATGAAACTTTTCTTAAGTCAGGTTCAGGAACAGTGTTTCGACATAAGCGACTTTCACCGAAAAGGCAGTATGAATAAGCTGCGAAACGCCTCACCTCACTCGTCCATCCACGCTATCTCCTCTTCAAATTCAAAGGTGTAATACTGTAACCTGACGCTCCCGACCCACCAGATTCTTTAAGATTTTTTTTGTTGTCTCCACATCAAACTCACGCAGAAGAGGTAACATACATAGCTAATCATCTCGATGAGGCTTGGGTTTCCGTTATACCCGAATACTCCCTTCAGAAGGCTTCCGAATGCTGCATTTTCGTCAATGATAGAGTTCGTGTTCCAGATGTGTTCGATAATGATTGGAATGATGCCCGCCTCTTGTAACTCGTGAACACCATGTGCAATGAGCCCTGCCGCGAAGAACATGAGAAGTATGCCTGTAAATGTAAAGAATCGAGATAGAGAGAACCATCGAAGCATTCCTCTCATCAGTAGCCATGCTGCACTTACTGCGAGGATCATTCCTGTAATTGCTCCAACATGTGATACTGCACTTTCAGATTGCATCATTGCTGCTTGTAAGAAGATCACGGTTTCTATTCCTTCTCGTAATATCGATGTATACACAAGCAGGAATAGACTGATAAGTGCGCCAGTTTCTAGATGAATTGCCATCTTATGTTCCAGTGCCTCGCGCATAGATTTTCGTTGCATAGCAAGCCATACAACCATCCATGTGATAAGACCTCCTGCGGTCAGCATCGTGATGCCTTCGTATATTTTTTCAGCACGCCCTGTAAAACTGCCAGAGAATTGCATGATGATAAACGCAGCTATAACTGATGTCCCAATACCTGCAGCAACACCTGCCCAGATGATAGGATTTCGGTCTCTGTTTTGTGTTCTGTGTAAAAATGCCAGCATGATGCCAACAATCAGAGATGCTTCTAAGGTTTCACGAAGAGTGATTAAGAGTGCTGTCATAAAGATTTTCGTCACAAGAAACGCAAAGTGCGGACGACGAACGCGGCAATCATACCAAGAAGTGTGTATGATGCAACACAATGATCGACTCACATTGCCATCTTGCAGACTCAAAATTTTCTTCTGATATTTCAGAGGTTATTGCGCGTGCAAACGCATGTGGAGTCGACCGTATGGTTACGATTGCAGATTCACTTGATGAAGGTGATATGTGTTTATCTTTAGCTAAAAAATATGATCAAGTTTTTTGTACAATAGGCGTGCATCCGCATAATGCAAAAGACTGGAAAGGCGGAGACCCGGACCGACTTGTTTCTCAGTTAACATCTTCAAAAAAAGTTGTTGCACTTGGAGAAATTGGATTGGATTATCACTATATGAATTCTCCTAAAGAGGATCAGATACGAGTCTTTCGTCTCCAGGTTGAAATTGCAAAGGAACTCGGATTACCGATTGTTGTCCATAATAGGAATTCTATTGCAGACTTAATTCCAATTATTCGAGAGTTGCAACCACCAAAGATGGTACTCCATTGCTGCACGGAGAAGTGGGAGAATGTCTCTGAGCTTGTCGAAAGGGGATACTTACTATCGTTTACTGGCATTGCGACATACCCGAAATCAGAGGAGATCAGAAGAACTATAGAGAATTGCCCGCTTCATCAAGTGATGATTGAGACAGATGCACCGTATCTTTCTCCAAATTCTAAAAGGGGAAAGCGAAATGAGCCGTCGTATGTTGTAGAAGTTGCAGAGTGTATTGCAGAGATAAAATCAATCTCTCTTGAAGAAGTGAACGCAGCTACCATAAAGAATACTGAAGAATTTTATGGGTTATAAATGGGGTGTAAATGGAGCGGATGACGAGATTCGAACTCGCGACCTTCGCCATGGCAAGGCGACGCTCTAGCCAACTGAGCTACATCCGCGTTGCCGAAATCCTACGGATATTCACTCATTGATGCAAGCTATTGCTCCATCTCTCAGAGTAGACTTGTTAAAATATTAAATATATTTTCTAATAATATAATTTTGTTGTGTTATCTTCACAATTTGAGGTCGTAGAGTCGAAATGAAACTCATTTTCTGCTATAATACTATGATGCTTAAACAAAAAGACACCATCATAAATCTTGCTCTCACAGCAGTTGTGTTTGGTTTTTTTGTTGTCATGAATAGTAATAGTAATACAGCAAGAGAATATACAGCACAGGGAACGGGGTTCTCATCTTTGCAGTTCTCCTCACAAGGGTTCTCCTCACAAGGGTTCTCCTCACAAGGGTTCTCCTCACAAGGGTTCTCTTCACAAGGGTTCTCCTCACAACAGTTCTCCTCACACCAGTTCTCTTCACAACAGTTCTCCTCTCAACAGTTCTCCTCTCAACAGTTCTCCTCTCAACAGTTCTCCTCTCAACAGTTCTCCTCTCAACAGTTCTCCTCAGCAGTGTTTTCAAGTGCTGTGTTTAGCTCTCGGCAATC
The DNA here is from genome assembly GCA_002772815.1 of Candidatus Peregrinibacteria bacterium CG10_big_fil_rev_8_21_14_0_10_42_8. GTDB lineage: Bacteria > Patescibacteriota > Gracilibacteria > Peribacterales > Peribacteraceae > UBA2170. The sequence continues at coordinate 6,675 of PFDQ01000014.1, read as the reverse complement.
ATCACAACAGGTCTCATCTGTGCAAGTATCCAGCTTTAGGTTTAGCTCATCAGCTGGAAGTACTCGTTCGATTGGAACATCTGGTGGAGGCTCTGGAGGTAACCAGGGTGGTGGAGTTGGTACTGGTGGAGATTACGGTGGAGTTGGTACTGGTGGAGATTACGGTGGATTTGGTGTGAGTGGAGGTTATCAAGGTGGTGGAATTGGAATTGGAGGGCAAGGTGGTGGAATTATTGGTGGTGCTGGCGGAGGAACAGTCGGAGGAGGGGCATCTGGAAAGCCAAAACCTTCTGCAAAGCCTGCGCCAAAGGGTGCGTGTAAGGAGGGATCGTGTGTTCCATTGCTTGCACCTTTAGGTGATACGGATCGTATTCAAATTGAAAGTGGAACAGGGGGTGCAGCAGGAGCTGTGCTCACATTTATAAATTACTTTAATAGTGCGTGGGGACTTCTCAGGGTAACATCTGTTGGGTTTGCTGTGCTATGGATACTCATTGGTAGTTTCTTTATTTTGGTTTCTGGGTCCGATGGAGGAAAGCGATCAACAGGGAAAAGTATTATTACATGGGCAATTATTGGGCTTATTATTGTAGAATTTGCAGGGTTCTTCCTGCGCACACTTAACGACATGTTCTTCATCTAATGTTTACAATTTTTCTATCACAGGCTTTGATGTTTGTTCCAACTGTCGCTGCACAGTGTCCTTTTGTTGGTATTGCGTGTGACCCTAGCTCAAACTTATCAATATTTATTGTGAATATTGGTATGGTTCTTGTGGAGATTGTTTCTGGACTGTCTGTGTTATTTGTTGTGATTGGAGGTGCATTTATGATGACCAACTTTGGAAATGAAACAAACATTGAAAAGGGTAAAAAATCAGTATTTTATGCACTTGGTGGGTATGCTTTGGCACTGTCTTCACAGGCGATTATATCGTTTGTTGTTGCACAGAGTATGACCATTTCTCCGTCATCTCCTCATCTAGAAATTATGAGAGTTATTATTTCTGCAATGCTTTATATCTTCAATGGTGTGTTTGCATTAATGATGCTGTTTTACGGCTTCAAGCTTGTATTGGCTCGTGGTCAACAGTCAGAGCTGGACTCTGTAAAGAAGGGGCTTACATGGACTGTTTTTGGTGCACTGACAATTAATTTGGCATATGCTCTCGTTGAAGCAACTGTTAACCTTGGATTCTAATGAATATTCTTATTGCACTACTCAAGACCTCCGTTCAAAAAGCTTTTGCGCAAGATGCATGGGGTATTTATTGTGATGCTCTTGGTACATCCTGTGGTGATGGAAAAATGTACGTTGCACACTTAGCTGTACGCATGATTGATGCAGTAATTTATCCACTTATAGGAGGTATTGCTGTTATTGGTATTCTTTGGGCATCAATAAAAATGACTGCTTCGTTCGGAAGTGATCAAGGAAAAGAGGATGCAAAAAAAATTATTGGATATGCAGTTATCGGTATCTTATTTAGTGTTACTGGTTATAGCGTAGTGAAATGGGTATGTGAGTTGATTCAGATGACTACAGGAGGAACGGGATATTGTGCATAGAAAGTCTGAAGAACGTATGGTGATCAATGGCATATTTTTGCTATTATTTGCCTATGTCTCGACAATATATTACAACTGCTATCGATTATCCTAACGCTGCTCCTCATATGGGGCATGTACTTGAGAAGGTTTTAGCAGACATCATGGCTCGATGGTTTAGACTTCGAGGGGACAGTGTCCGTTTTCAGGTTGGGACAGATGAGCACGGCACGAAAATCCAGAGAACAGCTGAAAAAGAAGGCAAATCACCTCAGGCTTTAGTTGATCAAAATGTACAACTTTTTGAAGAGCTCTATACAAAGCTTCATATTAGTTATGACAATTTCATTCGTACGTCAGATAAGCAGAAACACTGGCCAACAGTACAAGCACTCTGGACAAAACTTGAGGAGGTACAGATGCTCGAAAAGAGGAGCTACACAGGCCTTTATTGCAGTGGTTGTGAGCGTTTTATGGCAGCGAGAGATCTTGAAGATGGTATCTGCCCAAACCATAAAGTGGCACCAGAGGAGGTCACTGAAGAGAATTTTTTCTTTCTCATGAGTAAAGATACAGCGAATTTAAAAAAGCTTTTAACATCAGATTGGGATGGAGAAACATACCGCATTATTCCGTCATCACGTGAAAAGGAAACGTTGTCACTCATCGAGCAGGGACTCGAAGATGTGTCGTTCTCTCGTCCAGTATCATCACTCACATGGGGAGTGCCTGTGCCAAGTAACGATAATCAGACGATGTATGTATGGTGTGATGCGCTAACAAACTATATTTCTGGCCTTGGGTATTTTACCGACCACGAAGATAGATCATTTTGGGATGACGCCACTGTGACACATGTTATTGGGAAAGATATCGCGCGTTTTCATGCCCTTATTTGGCCAAGCATGTTGAAGCATGCTGGGGTAAGAATTCCAGACCAGTTACTTATCCATGGTTTTTTGACATCAGAAGGGGAAAAGATGAGTAAATCGCTTGGAAATGTTGTGAAGCCAAACGATATTCTTGAAAAGTTTGACGGTAACCCAGACCCGATTCGTTTCTTCTTAAGCTACGAGATTCCTGTTGGAAACGATGGAGACTTCTCATGGGATCGGTTTGAAAAACTCTATGACGCAAAGCTACGTAATGCGATGGGGAATTTACTTAATCGAGTACTCGTTTTGATTCAGAAAGAAGGTGGGAATATTCGCATTCCAGATTCACCATCTGATAGCGCTCAATCAGCTGAGGACTGGAAGGTATTTTCTTCATCTATGGATGCATTTAACCTTCATTCTGCTCTTGCTCAAGCTATGAAGCTTGTTGACGTTCTTAATGCAGCAATTGACACAACAAAACCATGGTCAATGGAAGGTGAAGAGAAGGTAGTATTATTGTCACGCTTTGCAGAGTCATTGCGTCATGTTGCTCTTATGCTCCTTCCTTTCATGCCAGATACCGCTAAACGAATGACAGAGCAGCTTGGAGTGTCATATGCAGATCGGATGCTCGATAAGGATTTTGTTATCACAGAGCAGATGCAGCAATTTGGAGGCCAAAATGACTGGAAAGCAGTAGGTGAGCCAAGTATCCTCTTTATGCCTTTAACGTAAAGCGATCGGAGAATGCCGAGGGAGAAACCAAGGAGTGATCCAGAAAGCAGAGGGATAAGGCAATTTATATACTTTCCACATTTTATGTATGTTCGATCCAATGGCTGATCTCGCAGGAGATGGCATCTCAGGAGAAGATATGTCAGAGAAGCCAGCTCCAGCTGCGCGCTCTGCAGCACCTAGTCGTCCGCCACGTAGTGGAGGAGGCGGTAACCGTAACTACGCAGATGAAGTGCATTCGGTCACTATTCACGCTCGTCAGCGTACGTTCTACGTTGACTTGAAGAAGAGTGATAATGGTAAGTTCTTCAAGCTATCAGAGAAATCTCGTGGTGGTCAGAAGACAACTATCATGTTTGATTCTGAAGATCTTGATAAGTTTATCGAGGCTTTCCAGGAAATGAAGGCACACGTGTAATACGTATCTATACAAACAAAAAAGTGATGAGAACATCTCATCACTTTTTTTTATAGATCAATGTTTTCTACTGGTACTACGTACCCATTTACTCGAGGGTTGCTGATTGTCATATAGAGTACAAGCTTTGATGCTTCTGCTCTTGTAATAGATTGTCCAGGTTTAAATGTTCCATCGTCGTAGCCTTCAATAAAAGCGTAGCTCAATGCATCGTGAATATACTCTGCGAACCAGTCATCATCAGTTACATCAGAAAAGATATTTTCATAGGACTGATCATCAAATGGCGGGAGCTGTGTAGCGAGGAATAGTATCTTTAGCGCTTCTGCTCTGTTTATTGGGGCGTCTGCTTTAAACGATCCGTCTGGATAACCGTCAACAATACCAAGGTCATATGCTGTATAAATTACTCTGCGCTTGAGTGTGGTATCGTTAGACTCACGTGCACGAGCAATACGTCGTACATCTGGAAATTCAAAATCTCCTTCGTCGGCAGATTCATTTGGAATAATACAACTACTCAGTAGGGCAATCTTTAAGAGTTCATATCTGCTGATTTCTTGGTTTGGCTTAAAGAGGTCTCCATCTGCATACGAGTACCCTTGGATGATGCGGTTTCCATTTGTTCCAATTTTTGTTTGCTGAAGCGCTTCAACGTATGACTTGCTCCAGTGACCCTCAAGATCATGTAATACTTCCGTTGGACCTGCATTGGATAGACATGGGTTTTCAAGGGGGTCGTTTCCACTGGAGACTTCATCACCATCTGTTTCGCCATCATTATCAGAATCTGCATTATTCATATCCGTTCCCTGAATAAATTCTTGTAGATTAGTGAGTCCGTCATTATCGCGGTCATCATTAGCATCAGAGCGTACATCTTTTTGTAGACTATGTTCATCTTCATATTCATCTGGTAGTCCATCTTTGTCTGTGTCTTTTGTGTAACGACCATCGAGAGGGAATGGGTCATCTCTGTCGTTCAATGAGTCATTATCGGTATCGGGTTTTACCCTGTCTGTTCCAATGATGTCTTCTTGACCATTGGTGAGACCGTCTGCATCAAGGTCGTAGGTCATGTCATCTGTTCTATCGAATGGGTCTCTCTTATTTTGTATTTCAGATCCATCCGCTTCACCGCCACGATCTGTGTCTGCATTGTAGGGATCTGTTTCTCCTGTATTTACTATCCCATCTCCATTTCTGTCTTCTTCTGTATTTAGGAGTCCGTCACCATCAACATCATCACTTGTAGTGACGCCTTGGGCAATCGTTGTTAATGGAATACTCGTAATGACAAGTATGCTGAGTAGTCGAAGGTACATAAAATGAAAAAGGGTTGTATACAGTATAACTGTTTATGTTCTTCCACGCATGAAGTCTGTTCCAGACATTGGTTTTTTTCCTGATGGTTGCAACGATACTATGTGCAATACAGAATTTTTACAGGAGAGTTCGATGGATCCATCTTTTGGTTCTAGGCTTGTTTCTAAAAGTTTTACTTCTTCTCCTAAGACATGGCATCGCACACCAGGCCATGGCACTAGTGCTCGTACTGCACGGTTCATTGTTGCTGCATCCATTGTTTTTGGGTCAACATTTCCAGTCTCTCTGCTTAATTTATGACACAGTGTTACACCCGCGTCGTCTTGTTCAATTTCTTGTGGTGTATTTTTTAGGATATGTAAAAGAAGATCTGTTCCAAGTGTTGACAGAGTGTCGTGTAATGTTTTGATGGTCTCTTGTGTGCGAACATTGTGGACTACTTGTCCGAGTATAGGACCTGCATCAAGTTTGCGAACCATTCGTTGTATAGTAACTCCTGTTGTTTTATCTCCATGCAAAATACTATGTTGCATAGGACTTGCACCTCTCCATCGAGGAAGGAGGGACGCATGAACATTGAGTGCTGCTACTTTTGGCGCATCTAGTACATGCTGTTTTACTAGTTGTCCGTATGCGACAACGACAAGGAAGTCATGGTCGATAGTAGGATATGCAGTGTTGATATCTTTCGGTTGTAAAACGTCAATACCTGCCTCCTGTGCGGCGATTTTTACTGGAGTAGGGAGTACTTGCTGTTTCCTTCCAACAGGCATATCGGGCTGAGTAATGACCATTTTTACGGTGATATTTGGATCGTTAATAAGTGCCTTCAGTGCTGGGACTGCAAATTCTGGTGTTCCTGCGAAAATGACAGATAGAGGTCTTTTCATGAATAAAAGTGGATTTTGCTATACTATAGTCGTAAATGTCTAAACGCCCAAAAATGTTGGCTTCAGTTGTAAGAGAGGTTGTCGCGCCTGTGCTTCAGCAATGCCCGCCTAAGTGTGGAATGATTTCTATTACTGAAGTTGTTGTATCAGAAGATTTTTCGTATGCCACCATGTACATTAGTGCTCTTCAGGAACCAGAGCATGCATTGCAATTTTTAGAAAAGCGTTCAAAAGAATTAAAGACAAAAATGGGAGTGATTTATCGAAAGAAAATTCCAGAAATTCGATTTCGAATTGATAACCGAGTTGATACGGGTGAACGTATGGACGCACTGCTACGTGAAGCGGAAGAAGACAGTGACAACTAGAGCTATCTTTTTGTTGTCATAAATCGAAACGCTTCATGCGCAATAGATGATCTTTCTGCTTCTTTGAAAAAAGTATTATCATCATACCCTTATGTTGAAACGTGACGCAGTTCGGGGTGCAATTGATATGCTATCAAAGGCATCGAGAATACTTGTAATGTGTCACGCGAATCCTGATGGTGATGCTATTGGCGCTCTCCTTGGAATAGGACACATGCTTGAGGATGCTTACCCTGAAAAGAGTGTAGCCTTTTTATGTAAGGACCCTTCTCCAGAAACGTTTTTCTTTTTACAGGGAACACAAAGGGTTCAGCATAGCTGTGTAATACAGGAGGGGGATGTCGTTGTCTTTGTCGACTCTGCAGAACCAAGGCTGACAGGGTTTACAGAGAGCCAGCCAGAATTATTTTTTGATAGTACGCAGTCTATTAATATCGATCATCATCCTACGAATACGAATTTCGGTACAGTGAACCTTATAGACCTTTTCGCTGCTTCGGCATGTGAGATTGT
>PFDQ01000029.1:16325-42365 GCA_002772815.1 Candidatus Peregrinibacteria bacterium CG10_big_fil_rev_8_21_14_0_10_42_8 | reverse complement strand
CAGTTATTCCAAAAACTGCATTACAGCGTATGACACAAGAATTGCTTTCCCTTGACGGAATAGACTTGGTATTTCAGGATCTTACTCATAAGCCACCAGGTACAATCGAGTGGGAATAGGGCTGAACTGTGTTCATTGAATACAAAATTTGTTCAATAGTGTGACTCATAGAAGTAACAATCACTGTATTTTATCGTTTCTATGGTAGAATCGCCCTGTTTTATGGACGCAAAATCTGCTGCTGCATCATTGGCTCTTCCCGAGTATGTGCGTCGTGCACAGGAAGGAGATAGTGAGGCATTCGCTAAAATTTACGATATGTATTTTTTACAAGTGTATCGATATACAGCATTTCGTGTGCCAACAGAAGTTGCAGAAGACCTCGTTGCAGATATTTTTGTAAAAGCGTGGGAAAAACTTCATACCTACAAAGCACGGAAAAATGTTCCATTTGCTGCATGGCTATTCCGTATTGCTCGTCATACTGTCATTGATGCATATAGGACGCATCGTGGATTTGAAGAGCTTCCTGAAACATTGGTAGATATGGATGTTTTTAATAAGGCGAATACCAAGCTTGAGAGAGATGATATGTTGCGAATTGTTAATCTAGGACTCGATGATCTACCAGATAGATATCGCGAAATACTTCTATTGTCATACATGGCTGAACTTCCTCATAGTGAAATTGCACGCGTTCTCCATATGACAGAGGGGGGAGTGCGTATTTTAAAGCATAGAGCATTAAAGAAGCTTGAAACCCTCCTTCCAGAGAATATGAAAGAATATCGTACCGCTTATACTTCTTAATGTGTAACAGAAGCCAAAATCTATCGTTATAACTATTACATGGATCACAATTCATTTTTCTCCGGCCTCAATAAGGATCTCACTCCAGAAGAAAAGATAAAGGTGCGTATTGGAAATCGTATTCAAAGTCGTATTTCCTCTACAGAGAATGTATTTATCCAGCTTCGAAAAGATGTACAGCCTCAGGCTCATGTAAAGAATATAATTTGGAGTAGAATTTTACCTATCATCGAATCTCCTGTTGTGGAGACGCTTGAAAATATGAAGGACTCACTTACTCCATCAGAGAATTTTCGTCAGTCACTTCGCTCAAAAATCCTTCGTAGCTTTCAATCGTTGGAACCAACACAGGCAGAAGCAGTAGGTCCTGTTGCACTTAAATGGGTTGCCTCATTTGCTCTCTTCGCACTGTGTGTTCAGATGAGCCCGATGCTTTTTATCGCTTCATCGACAGTTGCGAAAACAGAAGTTGTTCTTTTACCAACTCGTGGCGAGGTTTCTGTTTCAATTGGTGGAATGTGGCAGACCGTAGATAGAGAATTGGTTTTAGAGCCAGGTATGCTTCTTCGTACACACGATGGTGAGGCAAGTATTTTGTTACATGATGATGGTGTTATTCGTTTGGCGGAAAAAACAACAGTACAGATTGATGATTTAAGCGATAGGCTAGATGCTGTATCTTCTGTAGAGCCTGTTATTACTTTATTTACAGGTAAAATTTGGGTACAAGGACTTGTTCCACCACAGCTTCCAGGTATTACTATTGCTAATAGCTTTGGTTCTGTAACAGTAAATAAGGGAAGCGTATCTATAGCAGAGGATGATCATGTTGATGTTGAAGTCTACGATAGAAGCGCAAGTGTGACTCGAAATGGAGAGGCGGTGTACCTCGCATCAGGAGAACGTACACAACTTTTTGAAGATAATCCTGTTCTTCTTGTGAAAAAGATTCCAAACAAGTGGTATCAGTATGTATGGGCAGACCAAAACTTACAGAGGGATGCTGTTCATAGACATGGAATCGCTCAGCAACAACATGAGCGTCGTATTGCACAAGCAGGTATTTTACCAACATCGAGGCTTTATCCTGTAAAGCGCTTTGCAGAACTTATGGATGTTATGATGACATTCGATACGGAGGTTCGTGTTCAGAAGCGATTGCAGCTCGCTGAGACTCGTTTAAACGAGGCTGCAGCGTTAATTTATGAGGGTGAAGAAGCAGATGTTGCCCTTAATGATTATAAAGAAACACTTCAACTTCTCGCTGCGAATGATTATAAAAATGGAAGTCTAACAGAGCACCTTATTCAGCAGGCTATTGCTGAAAGTGCATCACAATACTCTGCAGTACAACCTGGTGATGAATCGTATGTTATTACGAAAACTGTCCTTGAGGCGAGCGCAGGCCTTCCTACTCAAGTTGGTGCAGAGGAGCATGCACAGGGAACGTTACTTCTTGATGGACTTGCTGTATTGGTGCGCGCAGTTGAAGAAGGAAATAGTGATATTGTTCGTACAGTATGGTCTGACTTACAGCCATACTTAAAAGTATTTGAAGATGAAAACTTGGTTATGAATCCTTTGATGTATAAAGAAGCAAAGACACTCCTTGCATTCCTTGCAACCTCACTCCATGAGGCAAATGGCCGAGGAGTGGACATCGACCCTGTTCTTCTTAGTGATATTGCATCGTACCTGCCAGCTCCAGCTGATACATCAGTTGTTACCCTTTCAGAAGATGAAATTATGGAGATTGTTATGGGTATTAAAGAAAAGATTTTTGTCTACGACATGACAAAGCCGCGTATTAATCAATTCGTTGCTGAAATGAAGGCTCTTGAGGGTCACCCAGATCAGGGTCGTATCCTAAGGCGTCTTGCAATTACACTGCCAGATGGGCCAGAAAGCTTCCCAGATAAGGTCTATAAGGAGATTGTGAAGCTTCGATGGGAGAATGTTGGAGCAACTATCTAGCTATTAAAAATAGGGGATTTCGATTGTGGTCTATCCTCGTCTTTACCTACACTATATTTATGTACGTTATTGCAGAACTCAAAAAAGGCAAAGCCGTAGTATTGGATGGAGATCCATACCTTATTACATGGAATCAGTTTTCAAAGGCTGCACGCCAAGGTGGTTGTATGGCAACAAAAATGAAGAATCTCAAGACAGGTGCTGTTATTCAAAAGACTTTCCAAGGTAATGATAAGCTTGAGCCAGCAGATGTTGGGTATCGTAAAGTACAGTACTTGTACGGAGATGGTGATGTGTTCACGTTTATGGATCTCACATCATACGACCAATTTGAACTGACAGCAGATACCATTGGAGACGATGCAAAGTTCTTATCTGAAGGACAAGAGCTCAATGCTATGGTTTTTGAAGATTTACCAATTGGTATTAATCTTCCAGCTACTATTGAAGTGAAGGTTGTCGAAACTATCCCAGGAGTAAAAGGTGATACTGCGACTGGTGGCACAAAGCCTGCAACACTCGAGAGTGGTGCAACAGTTAACGTTCCGTTGTTTATAAATGAAGGGGACATCCTCAAAGTAAATACAGAGTCTGGTTTGTATATGAGTAGAGTTGAATAATTGTAACTTTTGAAAGATCAAAAGTAACCAAAAATCTTCGCCACTGATATGGACGAAGAAATAATAGGAGCACAGAGATGTGCGCTCCTTGGTGTTCGCTAAATAGGAGTAAGTCGGTGTGATCTTCGTCCATACTACAGTGGCGGGACGAACCCACCTTGTTTACAAATAACAGAGCTCCCCTCTCCTGGAAAGGAATTAGGCGTGGAAGGAGAGGGGTTGGGGGTGAGGTTGGGAAAAAAGGTACAAGAGAAATAGCGGAGCTGCTTAATAGTAAATTATAGCTTCTTCTTTAGTATCTCATTTACTTTTCCAGGATTCGCTTGTCCTTTGGACTCTTTCATAACGAAGCCGACAATAGCGCCAAGGGCTTTCTCGTTTCCGTTTTTGAAGTCCTCGATTGCTTTTGGATTACTGTCGATAGCTTTCTGCACCATCTCTTCGATTGCACCATTATCGCTGATTTGTTGCATACCTTCTTCTTCAATAATTATTGTTGCAGATTTTCCAGTTTCTACCATTTTTTGAAGCACATCTTTTCCTGCATTTGCGGAGATTGTTCCATCGTCGATCTTTGAAACAAGCTCCAAGATAGCCTCTGCATTTGGACCATCAACTATTTCTTTTTCTTCTGTATTGAGGAATCCGAGTAGTTGCATAAGAACTAAGCTTGATGTTCTCTTGGCATCTTTTGTCGTGTTGTAGACAGCATCAAAAATAGACCGTAGGTCGCTTTGATCTACAAGCTGCAGTGCTTGTTTTTCATCAATGCCCATTTGCATGTATTCCTCTTTCTGTTCGCGTGGAAGTTTTGGCAGTGTTGCAGAGACTTTGTCTATATCCTTTTGTGTGAAGGTAAGCGGTGGAATATCTGGCTCTGGGAAGTAGCGGTAGTCATCTGCTGTTTCTTTTTCACGGAGCAAGCGTGTTTTTCCAATGTCATCTTGCCATCCGACAGTAATATCTCCTTCTCGTGGACCATTATTATCTTCCCATTCTTTTCGTAGACGCTTCTCTTCATATTGAAGCGCCCTCTCTAGTGCTTTGAAGGAGTTTAGGTTTTTGATTTCACTACGAGGGTTTAATTTTTCAGTTCCTTTTTCACGTAAAGAGATAGATGCATCGAAGCGCATCATGCCTTTAAACATATCTGCTTCGGATGCATTTACAGCAATGAGAATGCGACGAAGCTCTTGTGCAAAGGCCACAGCCTCTTGCTCACTACGAAGGTCTGGCTCGGTAACGATCTCCATGAGAGGGGTTCCAGCACGGTTGTAATCACAGAGTGTTATAGTTCCTTTGTGGGTAAGCTTTCCTGCATCGTTTTCCATGTGAAGCCTTGTGATGCCACATGTTTTTGTATCGGATACTTTTCCAGAATCATCAATGATGTCATATACAACAGACCCTGAAGAAGAAAGAGGGAAGTCGTATTGAGAGATCTGAAATCCCATTGGGAGATCTGGATAGAAATAGTGTTTTCTATCGAAGTGGTTTTCTTTATTTATTGTGCACTTTAGAGCAAGTGATGCTTTCATTGCTTTTTCAATTGCCACTGCATTTGGTGCAGGAAGTGTTCCTGGGTGTCCCATACATATAGGGCAGACAGTTGTATTTGGTGCTTTTCCAAATGCATCGTTATCACAGCCACAGAACATCTTTGTTTTTGTGCTCATCTGGGCATGGACTTCAAGGCCGATGATAACTTCTAAGTCTGGGGTCATAGTTCAGCGTAATTGTAGCAAAAATCAAAGTAAAAGCATGGAAAAACAGCCTGCTTCCGATGAAGGTAGCAGGCTGAATCGAATCAGTGATTCACTTAGCTGATCCAGAGGGCGTAAATGAATCCGATGGATCCACATGTAGCTAATCCGGAGAGGATGACTGCTGAGATCGAGTCGATCTCAGATGACCGCACGGGGAATACCCGTACGATCGATCTTGAACTCAATATGTTTTTTGGAAACCGAGGTTTCCTCATTGTGTCACTAATTGTGACAATACGAGTTGGATCTTTAAGATCGGCTTTTGCAGGTGACATAGAGTCACACTCCTCCTAGAGAAAAGGAACTGAAACGTATAGATATTATACCATATAATTAAACAGTGTAAATACCCTGCATTTTACGTGTAATCAACAATTAGAACCCCATTAAGGTGATCTAGTTCATGTTGCATTACTTTTGCATCAAGGTCATGTAGTCGTCTCTCTTGCTCCTGACCCTTTTTGTCAGTGTATTTTATAGTGACTTCTACAGGTCTCTCAACGTCTACTTCGATCTTTGGAAGACTGAGGCATCCTTCTGTCATGACGGAGGTTTCTTCGGATTTCCAGAGGATTTCTGGATTGATCATTGGAGTCATTTTTCCATAAAGCATTACAAGGCATACTCTGACAGACTGCCCAATTTGTGGAGCAGCAAGACCAAGACCCTCTGCATTTTTGACAGTTTCCTCCATATTTTTAATAAGTTTTATCACTTCCTTTGTCACCTGAGAAACAGGTGCGGCAACTGCACGTAGTACTTCTGTATTTTCGCCTTTTATAATAGGTAGGATTGCCATTATGCAACCATTTTCTGCTTTCCAGCCATTCTTCGCAACTGATCTATGTTAGAAATTTTACCTGCTTCTATCATTTTAAGCAGTGCTGTAGCCGTCATAATAACGTCTGGAAGGGCTCTGTGGCGGTCCTGAGGCATAGATATACCCAGTCTTGCAGAGACTGCATCGAGGTTGTGTCTAAATTCACTTGGGTAGAGAGTTTGGCTGAGCCTCATTGTACAGAGGCATTCTGGTACTTCCATGTAGCCCCAACAATGCTCTTTTTCAATTTCTAGGAATCCAAGGTCAAAGTTTGCATTATGTGCGACGAGAATGGTGTCTTTAGCAAATTCAAAAAACTCGGGAAGGATATGGTCAATAGTTGATGCTGTTGCAACATCTTCATCTGATATTTTATTTACTTGCTTCGCTTCCCATGGAATTGTTCGTTCTGGATTAACGAGTTTTACAAAGTTTAAATCTTCGCGGATAACGCCATCTACAATCTTTAGTCCTGCAATTTCAATAATTTTATCGCCTTTGCGTGGGTCCAGACCGGTAGTCTCTGTATCAAAAACGGTGAAGGTCGGGAAAGTGGACATGGGTGATTGACTATAGCGATCTTGAAGCCCAAGTGCCATACTACTTTTATGAATGTTCTTACTGTTGATGTAGTCCTTAAAAAGCTTAAAAAACTCTATCCAGAAGCAAAGTGCACCTTGGATTTTACGGACCCTCTTCAGTTACTTGTTGCAACTATTCTTGCAGCACAGTGTACGGATGCACGTGTTAATCGGGTGACGAAGTCATTATTTCAAAAGTACCACGTACCACAGGATTACTTGAATGTACCAATAGAAGAGCTAGAGCAAGACATTCGAAGTTGCGGCACGTTTCACATGAAAGCAAAAGCTATTCAGGAAACTTGTGCGACAATCATCAGAGATTTTGATGGAGAAGTTCCACGCACAATGAAAGGCATGCTCACTCTAAGAGGAGTAGGGCGTAAGACTGCTGCAGTTGTTTTGGCGACTGCATTTGGTGTCATTGAAGGTATTCCGATTGATACACATAACATTAGACTCCTCAACAGAATGGGTCTTGTAAAAACGAAGAATCAGAACCGTATAGAACTCGAAATGATGGAGAAAACTCCTCACAAAGATTGGCCAATACTTTCACATCTGATGGTTGCTCATGGCCGTGCTGTTTGCAGTGCATACAATCGTCATTGTGCGGCGTGCCCCCTGAAAGAGAATTGCCCATCATCACTTGTCCATAAGAGAAAAGATCTTTCGAAATTGGTTTCGTAGGATGTCTCTTGTATAGTGATGATGTCTTTTTACACATTTTCTTATGCGTTCTCCATTGTTTATACTCTCGCTTATCACATTGATTCTTACAGCGTGTAATGTTCCTAAAGATCTTCAGCCTGATGTAGAAAATCTGCCACAGGAACAAATAAATGCTATTGAAGTACGTCAAAAAATGCAGGCAGAGAAGGCTGCTGAAATGGAGCAGAAAGATGAAGTTCCTATGCAGAAAAATACCTACACTACATATACAAATGGTGTCATTGGAAACGGGCAAATATCGGTTCTGTTCTTTCATGCAACATGGTGCCCTGCATGTAAAAAAAATAATGAATTACTTGAAGAGTGGTATTCATCAGAGCAGTTCTCACGTTCTGTGTATAAAATCGATTTCGATACAGCAACTGAACTTCGTAAGCAGTTTGGTGTTACAGGACAAGATACATTTATTCTTATTGATGAGTCAGGGGAGGAGATCGAACGAATATCTTTCCCTTCTCAGTCTGCACTTCGTGCACTTCTTGGGTAATGCTTAGTCTGTATATCACCATGTTCGTGGCAGGAATGCTGACCATTCTTTTGCCATGTATTTTGCCACTCGTGCCAATTGTCCTTGGTGTGTCTATAGCAGGAAAAAGTAAGTGGAGACCACTGCTGACTATTGCAGGAATGCTCGTTAGTTTTGTTGGTTTCACATTTATTCTTGTGACACTTCTTAGTCAGTTTGTGACGCTTTCGGACTACATTCGTATTTCAACGTATTATATCCTTTTTATGTTTGGTGTTGGGTTTTTGACACATAATAAGCAGTTGCAGCTTACAGGTGCTGTCCTTGGTGGGTTTTTCTACCATGAATACGGTTGGATCGTGATGACAATTGCACAGACTATTGGTGCGACACTTATGGAAGTCGGGGGATGGGTAGCGACACGCATTCAGCAGCTTGGAACAAATGTTCAGCAAAAGACGAGTGGAGAACTTGGGAAGGATAATTCCATCACAGCATTTATTATAGGTCTTACAATGGGGCTTGTGTGGGTTCCATGTGCAGGCCCTGCCCTTGGTTTTGCATTAACACTTGTGCGAGAACAGCCAGGGCTTCAGTCTGCATTACTCCTTCTTACCTATGGTGTTGGTACGGCAATTCCACTTTTAATTATTGGATACGGAGGACAAGAAGCTGTGCAGGGTAGTCGGAAGATTTCCCAGTATTCTGGACGTATTAAGCAGGTGTCTGGCATCATTCTTATTGTCACTGCACTTGCACTGCAGTATGGGTGGTTGCGGAGTATCGAATCATTCCTTGTGAGTAATACGAGCTATGGAAATATAGGAGTCGACCTTGAAACACAGCTCTTTGGGGATGAGATCCATCAACAATAGTGTTACACTTTTTATCCTATGAATAATGCAGATACTCAATACCTTCGGCTCCTTAAACAGGTAATGGATACGGGTACCCAAAAAGGGGACAGGACAGGGACGGGAACAGTCAGCTTGTTTGGTGCGCAAATGCGGTTTCATTTATGTGAAGGTTTCCCTCTTCTTACAACGAAGAAAGTGCATATGCGGTCTATTACACACGAACTGCTATGGTTTTTAAAAGGAGATACAAACATCGCCTATCTTAAAGAGAATGGTGTGAGTATTTGGGATGAGTGGGCAACGCCTGAAGGGGATCTTGGCCCTGTCTACGGAAAACAGTGGAGAGACTTTAATGGAGTCGACCAAGTGAAGTGGGTGTTAAATGAAATTCAAACTAATCCAACATCAAGAAGAATGATTGTAAGTGCGTGGAATCCAGAGTTCTTACCAAATACATCTATTAGCCCGAGCGAAAACGCGGCGAATGGAAAGATGGCATTGCCGCCATGTCATTGCTTCTTCCAGTTCTATGTACTGGACGGCAAACTTAGTTGTCAGCTCTATCAGCGGTCTGCAGATATCTTTTTAGGTGTTCCTTTCAATATTGCATCGTATGCACTACTGACACATATGGTTGCACAGGTGTGTAACCTAGAGGTTGGAGACTTTGTTCATACGTTTGGAGATGTCCATTTGTACAGTAATCATATGCAGCAAGCATTAACGCAGCTTGAAAGAGAGCCGCGTGCGCTCCCAACATTAAAGCTCAATCCAAATATCAAAGATCTTTTTGAATTTACCTATGATGATATAGAAGTGCTGAACTATGATCCACATTCTGGGATTAAGGCACCAATCGCTGTATAGTTTGTGCATGCGAATTTCGATAATAGTTGCGGCATCAGAGAATAACGTTATTGGTCGTGATAACGATATTCCTTGGCATCTTCCAGATGACTTGAAGCACTTTCGTCAAAAAACAGAAGGGCATCCAATTATCATGGGGCGTAAAACATTTGAATCTCTTCCAAATGGCGCTTTGCCAAAAAGGCGAAATATCGTCGTGACAAGAGATAGTGAGTACAAAGCAGAAGGTGCAGAAGTAGCATCGAGCCTTGATGAAGCAATTATGTTTGCAAAAGATGGACATGATACAGAAGAAATTTTCATTATTGGTGGTGCGGAGATCTATAAACATGCGATGCCACTTGCGAATTATCTGTACTTCACCCGCGTCTATGCGTGGATAAAAGGAGATAAAGAGTTCCCAGAGATTGGACCAGAGTGGGAAGAGGTCTCCTCAGAGGACCACCAAGCTGATGAGAAACATCGCTTTGCTTTTACGTTTAAAACATATATAAAGCGAGATCGACTACATTTATAAAATGGCTTATTTTAGCTAAAAATTAACATTTATCACCTTTCATATGTTGTGTTGGTTTTGTTTAAGAGTTCTTTACGTACACTACTGGCAATGACATCTCTTGATACAGCATCGGCCCTTTACGAGGACACTATAGATGGAACTGAACAAAGTTCTGCATCACTTGCAGCAGACCTTGAAAAGCGAGCACGTGAAGTACGTGAGGCAACATCTAATGAGGCAACTAGTGAGATTTCAGCTGAGGTGCGAGAAGAACTTAATGATGCTCTCGAAGGCATTGCACCTGAGGATGCAGAGAGCGAAGTGGAAGAGGTCGCAGAGCATTTGGATAGGGCTGCAAAGGATATCAGGTCTTCCATTGGTTCTACCATGATGATGAAAGAGCTTGATCCAGGTATTGCAGGACAAGCACAGCTTGGAACAAATAATGTCTGGATTGATAGTGATGCTATCAGAGCACAGAGTGGAGACTCTCTTATTAATACAACAGTTGCTGCCGATATTGCGAACCACGAAGAAGAACATACACGACAGTCTGCAGCTTCAAATCAGGAAAGTATTGAGGTGAATGGTCAACAGTTTGATGCACGAGAAATTCGTGAGGCGGCAGCAATTAGTGTTCAAAGAGAAACAGAATTCCTTTCTGCAGAATATAAGCAGATTACAGCTGCATTACCAATGGATGAAGCTGATAGAGCACTTGTACGCAAAGGAGACTTCTCTGGGCTTGAGCAAAAGAAAAACAATGGGTCAGTTGTGATGGTTGCTTAGCTTACGAGATGTAGGAATTCGTCACGTGTTTTTGAGTCTTTCTTGATCAGTCCTTTAACAGCTGATGTAATTGCACTGCTGTGTTGCTTTTCTACACCACGCATCATCATGCAGAAGTGGTGTGTTTCGATGATGACGCCGATTCCTTTTGGGCATAGCACCTCTTCAAGAGCGTCGCAGATCTGCTGTGTAAGGCGCTCTTGTGTTTGTAGTCGCCTTGCATACATATCGACAACTCGTGCAACTTTAGACAGCCCTAGAATGTGCTTATCTGGCACATATGCAACGTGCACCTTCCCTGTAAATGGCAAGAGGTGATGCTCGCAGAGGCTGTAGCATTCGATATCTTTTACAATGACCATACCATCTGTTTCTGCCTCAAAGAGAGCTCCGTTAATAACAGTATGTAAGTCCATATCATACCCACTTGTGAGGTCTTTCATTGCTTTTGCGGCACGTGCAGGTGTCTTAATGAGTCCTTCTCTTGCCTCATCTTCACCAATTGCCTTGAGGATTTTTCGGTAACAGTTTTCCATAGAGAATGACTATAGTTGTATCTCTGTTTTTATGCAGGATTGATCGAGAGTTTTTTTAAGGTGATCTATATAAAGATTTGATAACTCTGACAGTGGCTCTAGAACAAATCGCCTTTCTATCATCCGTGGATGAGGAACAAGTAGAGTTTCTGTATCAATTTCTTCATCTCCATAGAGAAGAATATCGAGGTCTATTGTGCGTGGACCTTTTGGGTAGGGGACTTCTTTTTGGAGAGTGTTTTCAATACTGCTCAGTATGGAATGTACTTCTTCTGGGGCAAGGTTTGTTTCTAATTTTGCTACTGCATTCAAGAAATCATCTTGGTCTTCAGCGTCCCTTGCAGCACTACTATAGACATGTGAAAAAGCAATGTTTGGAAACTGTTCTCTGAGCAAAGAAGCGCACATTTGCATGTTTTTTTCTGCGTCTATATTACTGCCGATGCCAATGTATACAATATTAAGTATTACGTATTAAGGACGGTTAATGGTAATAGCCACTCTCTCGGCGTCGGGCAGGGCAAATTTATCAACAGATACAGATACGTCTTTTGTAGAAAAGGTATCAAGGATCATCTGCGCACAGTCTTCAACAAATCGTTCTAGTGTTTTTCGTTTCGTTTTTCCAAGTTCTTGTATTTTTAATGCTACTTCTGCGTAATCAATTGCATCGTTGATATCATCAGATTGTGCAATGGCTCGTATGTCAGTTCGTATCCATACTGATACTTTTAGCTCTTGCTTTTCGGCCTGTTCTTCTTCGGTAATACCAATATGAGTTAAAACTCTAAGCTCTTGAATGAGGATGGTATCCATAGTCTAACCGCAGAATAATGCTTTGTTTTCTGCGAGTTTCGTATGTGCTACTTTACGGATAAGGAACCGTGTAATAATAATTGCTGAGAACATAGAGATAAGTACTCCCATTCCAAGTGTTACAGCGAATCCTTTAACGATAGATGTACCAATCACAAAGAGGATTGCACATGTAATAAATGTCGACATGTTACCATCTCGGATACTTGGCCATGCACGGTGGAAACCAGTATCTGCAGCAGTCTTAAGCATCTTTCCTTTACGAAGCTCTTCTTTCATGCGCTCGAAGATAAGAACGTTTGCGTCGACAGCCATACCAAGGCTGAGGATTATTCCTGCCATTCCTGCGAGTGTCAGCACAATGTAACTACTACTAAAGAGGAAAAGTGGAAGCTTGAGAACTGCGTAGAAAATAAATGCATATAAGCTAAGAGCAATATCTGCGATGAGCCCGAGCATTCTATAAACGAGGATCATGTATGCCATCAAGATAAGTACACCAATAAGAGCTGCTTGTAATGATGTACGAAGAGCCTGTGCACCGAGTGTTGCTTCTACAGTTCGTTGACCTGCAAGGTAAATAGGTGCAGGAATTGCTCCTGTATTGAGATCTGTTGCAAGTCTATTTGCTTCATCGAAGTTCTGTGTTCCAGTGATAACTGCTGTTCCTCCAATGATCTCTGTTTGGACAGTTGGTGCAGATACGAGCTGACCTCCAACAAAGATTGCGAGCCTCTTTCCAATATTTTTCTTTGTGAGTTCCTGGAAGAGTTCAGCTCCTTCGCTATCAAAGGCAATCTGTACGATAGGAATGTTTGTTGTAGAGTCGAGGGTTACTGTTGCTGTCCTGAAGTGCTTACCATCAAGGAGGGTATCACCCCAGCCTGTTGGTTGTAATGAGAAGAAGAGAGAACGTAGTGTAATCATTCCTTCCATGGATTCTACTTCTCCACGCTGTAGTCTTCCAATAGCTTCTGTTGCTCTATTACTTGCATCATCTCCTCGAATTGTGAGTTGTTCAAAGCTTGCTGTACTTGGGTTTAAGGTAGGGACTTTGTCTGTACGGATAATATGATAACCAAATTGTGTTTCCACAGGGTCTGAGATTTCTCCTTTCTTCTGTGAGACAACTACTTTTTCAAAAGGAGCAACCATTTTCCCAATACCAAACGTACCGAGGTCGCCACCATCTTTTCCTGATGGGCCATCACTGTACTGTACTGCCAGAGTTTCAAAACGGGCTCCGTTATCGAGTTTTGCTTTTACCTCCTGAGTAAGTGCCAAAGCTTCTGCCTTTGTGCGTGTAATGTCTTTGTTTGCAGATGACGCTCCTTTGTATGCAATAAGAATGTGACTTGCACCCATATCTGTTACTCCTGGAACGATCTTTCGGAGGAAAATTACTGATGCAGTATTGTCATCAATAGTAATCGTACGGAGATCTCCTAGTTGCATATCTGATATTGCTGTTGTTATTGCTTCTGGTATGTTCTTATCAAGAAGTGTATCGGTGAATGTTGTATGAGTAACACTACTACTTTCCTTTGAAAGGATATCAAATGCTTGAGATGCATCGTTTACAATGCGGCCAGTCTGGGTTTGTGCGCGAAGCACTTCTGTAAGGAAAATCCCAGGAATTTCTGTTGTTGTTTGTTCTCCTGCGCTATCAGTTGCGTTTGCAGTGACAAATCCATCGTACTGAAGTACACCACTTTTTGGAGTCTTATTCCATACACCTTCAAGCCCCTTTGGAAGAGCATCTTTAAAGTAACGAGTCTCCGGCCTATATGACACGGTGATATCAGAACTTAGATCTTGTCCGATAAGGTCGAGTGTGACGTCTGGGTCCTTTAGCTGATCTCGTACTTCTTTTACATGGGCACGAATTTCTGCTTCGTATTCATCTGTTGCTTCTGTAAGTTCTTCTTTGAATTCGAGCTGAATAGTTTTTCCAACAGTAGAAATACATACTTGTGTATCGACAACTCCTGGACACTCCACAAGGAGGTGCTTTTCATCTCCAATGTACGAAGGGGTAATCACAGCTTCACTGACACCCATCGCATTGATACGTCGTTCAAGTACAGTCCGAATTGCTTCTACAACACCTTCTTTTTGTTGTTGCACACTATAGAGTTGGTTTTGAGCAGCGATAACTTTATCTGGACTTGATCCTTTTGCTTCTAGTTCAGCAATTTCCTTTTCGAGAGTTTTAATCTGGTCTGCCATTTCTTTTTCAGAAATGCGGAAGTCGAGTTGTGTTCCTCCAGCAAGATCGAGTCCGAAGTGAAGAGAAGGAGCTTGCATAAATGCTGGTGCCCACTCTTTTACACTTTGTGGTAAAGCAATCACTGTTAATGCGATTGCACTAACGATAGAAATCGTTGGCCATGTGTATGATCGTTTAGATGTCATTATTGAGATTGAGTAAATGTCATATTAATGCTGACGTTCATATCATCAGCGAATATCTCAGCAATTTCTGCAGATGGAACATTTGGAATAGTAATTGCACCATCAAATGAATCTTGTGAGATTGCGAAGTTTGCTGCAAGTTGATTGCGAATAAAGAGGCCAATATTCTCTCCTACGTGCTCACGGAAGAGAGTGTCCATTTTCTTTGTTCCTTCATCAGTGAACTGTAAAAGGATTTCTCCATGATGGAGAGGGTCGTTTTCAACTGCTCTACTCTTTACCCACGTCATGTCTTCTTTATTGATACCAGTTGCTCGGAAGCTTCCGAGTCCTTCTACTTTAATATCGCCTTCTTGATGCTCATCTGCTTGAAGGCGGATTTCAACAATAAATGGGGTAGTTAGCTCTTCGAGAAGTTGTTGCATGGCATCTTCATTTGTTCCTGCTATTTTGATAACTGCAGTTGCACTCTCTCCATAGGTAACGTCAAAATCTGTTAACTCTGTATCTAGGCGCTCTAAACGTCTTTCTGTGACATGTTTTGAGGCAAGAACAAGTTCTGCTCTGTCATCGTTGCCATTTGTCGTGAATTCTACATCCATAGAAATACTTGTAGAATTGGCACAACCGCTGAGAACAAGCACAAATAGCGTAGGAA
Source organism: Candidatus Peregrinibacteria bacterium CG10_big_fil_rev_8_21_14_0_10_42_8 (assembly GCA_002772815.1). GTDB lineage: Bacteria > Patescibacteriota > Gracilibacteria > Peribacterales > Peribacteraceae > UBA2170. The sequence goes on along the minus strand of PFDQ01000029.1, from coordinate 27,159 downwards.
GGAGTAATTTCTTCATCGATACAGAGTGTAGGGCAGATGTTGTCGGAAGAGAATCGAAATTTCTCGATTATTTCTTCTGCAAGATTGTGCCTTCGCGGAGCATTTTTCCTGTTAGATCAACTCCTTTAAGGTGGCAGTCTCTATCGAGGACACAACTGTCTAATACACAGTCCTCTATGACACAATTTTCAAACAGAACAGTATTGCAAAGCTTGGAATCTACCACTGTGCAATTTCCCCCAATAACAACACTTCCTTCACATGTTGTGCGGTCAAGAGATACTCCTTCTTCTTGAATGACGGCGTTTCCAACAAGGGCTTTTGTTGCTTCGATGTATGCATCGAACGATCCGATATCAAACCATGGCTCTGTAAATGTGAAGCATTCAATAGGGAACCCTCTTTGTAAGAGTTCTTCAAAGATGCCTCCAACATTATCTGGGTGTTTTGCTGCATGTTCGATTAATACAGGGAGTGTCGATGAGGGTAGAAGGGAGCATCCAGTATTGACGAGTGTTGTTCTGGGCTCTTTTGGTTTTTCTTCAAAGGCTTTTACACTGCTTCCCTCAGCAATAACTGTTCCAAATGCTTTTGCAAGTTCGAGCGACCCTATGTCATGGACGGCAATAAGTGTTGTGTTTGGTGTAGCTGCAGCAAGGAATGTGTCAAAAGAAAAGCCACAATAGTTATCACCTGTTAAGAGAAGTACGTCGTCTTTTATATTGTGACTGGTAATCCACTGTGCAGTTGCTCCAAGTGCACCGAGTTTTTGATCATCATTTTTTGTTTCCTCTATCAGTACTGAGATGTTTGTTCTTCCAGTAGTCTCTGCCCATTTTTCAAATGGTTCTTTGAAAAATGCATTTGTACTAATAGTAACAGGGATATCTTCTGGGATATCTCGTACGAGGTATTCAACAAGTGGAACTCCTGCAACAGGAAGCAGGGGCTTTGCTCTTTTTTCCGTAAGAGGCCATAGCCTTGTTGCAAATCCGCCGGCGAGAATGAAAGCATGCATATTATTTAAAGAACCACATCAATGGATTTTCTTTAGGGCTGACCATTGTGACAGGCTGACCTTCTAATGTTTCAATCTTTTCATCACGTTCTACAATGCCAAAGACAGACGGTAGCACCATGTAGGTAATTTTATTTTTTCTACATGCACTGAGCAGGTTTAATGATTGTTCGAGGTCGTTACATTGGATGAGGTGCGTAATACCTCCACTGAGTACGTCTTCAAGCTTATTGAGCTTTCCACGTACAGGAACGCCATCTATTTCGGCGTCTTTACATCCTTTTCCATCGAGAATAGCGACAGGCTTTAATGGGTTCTTTTCACGGTTTAGCTTTGCAACGAGTTCACGAGACTCACGCGTTACACCGACAATTAGCGTTGGGAATTCTGTTTTGGTGTGCAGATAATACCTAAGAATATATTCGAATACGATATGCCATGCCCATGTACATACTGTTGATAACACAAACGCAGTCACGAGAAGTAGCCTGCTAAAGAATGCGTTGTACTGGAAGTAATAGATAAGTGTAAAGAGGGCGACCCCTACTAATGCGCAATAACTAATATAGGCAACATTTCGCATTGTTCGTTGTCTTCGTGTGAGAGCAAATGTTCGTGTAGTCATCAGTACGATGAGCCATAATGGCGCAGTTAATGCGACTGCCTTCATGAATACGTCGAAGGGGAAGTCTGATGATAGAATAAAACCTACACGTGCAAAGTATGCGAGTGCATATGAGCCCATAAAGACAACAAGGTCTGTAAGAAGCCAAATGATAATAAGAAATTTGTGACGCATTGGTTGTAGTTTACCGCAATACGTTCGAAGTATTAAGTATTAGGTATTCAGTATTAAAATATCCCCCTCATACTTAATACTTACCCCTTAATACTTTATTTCTGTGCAAGATTTACTACATCAGGCTTCCATGCATATTGTAATTTTGTGATGTCCCAAGGAGCCTTTCCTTTCCAAATAGATTTTCCTTCCGCAATCTGTGGAATTTGTCCGTTAAAGATTGTGTCACGGAACCATGCGTACTTTCGTGCGATTATGTCGTTTTCTGTTGCACGTTTAGCAAATTGCTCATTTTGAAGTACAAAGTACGCGAAGCTTTCAGCGAAGTCTTCAAAAATATTGTACGACGCATATCCAGAGACAAAGTCTTCAGGACGAGATGTACTTCGTTGTACTTCTGATGTTAACCAAGAGATTTGGTAAAATCCGAGGCTCGGGTCGTTCTTGTAGATTGCTTCGTCACCATCACTGAACGAACTTTTTCCGCTATCAGCAGTTCCTGTTAAGCATCCGAGATCCCAGTTGTGTCCACTTTCGTGAACAAACAATGCACGGAACTCAGCGTCTGGCACTGTTCCATCGAGAATCATGACACTCTTTCCTGCAAGTCCTCTATTGTCTGGCTTCTCATATCGTACGTAGAAGTTCTTTAGTGTATTACGACACTGCTCTGGAAGTGCCATCAGTACATCATGTGCAATGAGCTTATGGTTCATTGTGATCTCTGGTCTGTCGAGCGCTGCCAAAAGCCTCTGCTTTGGTGCAACTGTTTTTGTCGTTATAATCGTTCGAGCTGCAGTCCGAAGGTATGATTCCTGAGCTGCTTTATTGGATACTTCTTCTTTTGTTTCTAGACTAAGCATTGTTGCAGTTTGTGCGCCAATCCTACTTGCAGATCCATCGATATCTGGTACGCTTTGGTCCTGCATACTGAGGGTGACCATTAATCCGAGAAGAGCTGTGCCGATGAAAAGAAAGGGTTTGATTCTCATATGCGTGGAAAAAAGGGAGATATTTATACTATAATTATTATAATATGTCAATGCTCAATAATGAGCCTGTAGAGGCTAGTTCTGCTATTAAACCAGGACAAGATCACGATATTCTTATCGAAAAGCTTACATTTGGCGGTGCTGGACTTGGTTCTATCAATGGCCAAAAAATATTCGTTCCCGGTGCTATTCCTGGCCAAAAAGTGAAAGTGCGTATTGTAAAGAATAAAGGCAGCTATTTAGATGCAAAGGTTGTGCAGGTTCTTTCGAGGGCAATTGAGGAGATTCAGCCTCGATGTAGCCATTTTCATGACTGTGGAGGCTGTACATGGCAAAACTTGCCTTACAACAAGCAAATTGATTACAAGGAAAATATTGTCCGTGAAACACTCGAGCATTTGACTCCTGTTGATGATGAGCTGCGAAAGCAGCTTCCTGGAAGAGTGCTTCGTATCATTCCAAGCCCACAGGTCTTTCATTATCGTAATAAGCTCGAACTAAGTTTTGGATACCAGCATATGCGCGCAGAGGAGAAGAATGGCAAAAGAATCTACTTTGATGAGAATCCGTCTATTGGATTTCATCAATCTGGGAATTGGGAGACGGTATTACCTGTTTCTGAATGCCATCTTTATGATGAGCAGATTGGTGTGTTATTGCAGGATGTAAACCGGTTCATGCAGGATACAAAGCTTCCAGTGTATAACCCAAAGACGCATAAAGGAATGCTCCGAAGCCTTCTTCTGAGGCGAGGTGTGCAAACAGAGGAACACATGATTGCTTTTGTTGTGAAGGCACGCAAAAAGGAGCTCGAGCCGTTGTTCCAGCATTTCATGCGTTTTGCTGGTCGTAGTGGGCTTTCATCTCTGCAAGTTATTGAGAACCATAGTGTTAGTGATAGACCAGAGGATCCTGTTGTTCACACACTTGTTGGAAAACCAACAGTGACAGAGCGATTGTTTGACCTTGAGTTTGAAATTTCACCATTCTCGTTCTTTCAGACAAATACGCTTGCTGCTGAAAAGTTATACAAAGCAATTGCTGATGGAGCAGACCTTTCTCCACGGGATACCGTGCTCGATGCATACTGTGGTATGGGAACAATTGGACAATATCTTGCGAGGTATTGTGACAAGGTTATTGGTGTTGAAAGTCATCCGACAGCTATTGATGATGCACTCAAGAGTGCAGGAAAGAACCGTATTAGTAATATAACGTTTTATAAAGGGCGAACAGAGCAGGTGTTACATAATCAGTTAAAGCACGGTGGTAAATATGCGTTCGATGTCATTGTTGTCGATCCGCCACGACCAGGGCTTCATCCAAAGGCACGTGAGGCGATTCTTGCACATGCACCGAAAAAAATTGTGTATGTATCGTGTAATACATCCACGTTTGCAAGAGATCTCGGGGAGTTCCTCAAAGGAGGATACGAGCTGCGCACAGTACAACCTGTTGACCTCTTCCCTCATACAGCACATATAGAAACTGTTGCCGTTCTACAGAAAAAATAATGAATAAAGTTACCCTTCTTGCCGTTGGCTCTGTGAAAACAGCTTGGGCCAAGGAGGGATGTGATCAGTATCTTGATCGTATTGATATCGATGTCATTGAAGTACCAGCAAGTAAGCAGAAGGATGAGCTCAAACAAAAAGAAGAGGATTCAGATGCTCTGTTAAAGAGGCTTGAAAAGATGAAAGGAGAAGTTTGGGTGCTCGATGACACAGGTATTTCGATGACATCGCTTACTTTTGCAAAAACGCTAGAGAAGTGCCGCGACTGTAGTGTTCCGCTTATCTTTGTTCTTGGTGGTGCGTTTGGCCTGACAGATGCTGTACGACAGCGGGGTGATACACTTCTTCGTCTCAGTGAGATGGTTCTTCCTCATGAGCTTTGCAGAGTGGTTTTTTTAGAACAGCTGTATCGTGCTCATCAGATACAAAAAGGAACCGGGTATCATCATTAAATGAGTAGTTCCTCTTTCTGCTGCTTACTCCATTTCTTCACTTCAGCTTCCCGTTTGCGGGCCTCGCTGAGGGTTTCAAATTCTTCGTGATAGATAAATGTTACAGGGCCTTTTGCCCGTGTGTACTTTGCACCTTTTCCTGCGTTGTGTAGAGCCTCTCGTTCTTCGAGGTTGACGCACGTACCACTATATAAAGAATTATCACTGCAACGTGCGAGGTAAAAGTAGTGAGGCATACACAAAGTATACCACTAGCAATGAGGACACTTGCAGGTGAGGTCTTCCATGTATTCTTTGCCATAATTATAGGTCAGTTCTTCGCCTACTTTAATATTCTTTTTTGCGTAAATGACAATTTTTTTACCATCAGCGTACGCTATGCAGTTTGGTTTACATGAATGGTTGATGTATCTCGCAGTGTTATCGCGCCCACTTCCATCAATAGTCCACGGTGTGTCTGTGACCTTAAAAAGGTAGAGGCCACCTTTTTCATCTGCTTGTTCATCTGTAATGAGTGGTCCTTTGTACTCGATGATAAAATCATCTTTTGGAATATCATTCTCTGCAAATAATCCAAGGCCTGCGAGGCCTTTCTTTGTGGTAACAGGATGTTTTGGCCGATACTTTCCAAGCCAGAATTTCATAGCCGCAAGATACTATCAAAAATAATCGTTACGGCAATCAGAAAATATGTATGTATTCAAAATACACAAGGTCATATAAGAGACAAAATGACCAATATAGGTTATTGTGTATTTTTACAGATCGAAAGGATTATGAAAAAAACAATCACATTATTGGCATTTGCAGTTTCGATTGCAGCATTTTATGCACCTTCTACACAGGCATATTTTAGAACAATACAAGGCGTACAAAACTTAGAAACAAAGCAGGTGGTTCCTTCAACCTACTATAATATTGGAACCCCTCGTTTTCGAACACAAACAGGACGCAGTGTCCCAGTCGTGCCAACAACTGGAACGTACGATAGGCGAACAAACAGGTCAATCGCATCAGATGACATGGCACGCGGTAGTATTCGTTCGTTGTTTGCGCATGTTGGGCTAAGCCAAGACAATACATATGCGCATTACGATAACGATCAATACAACGATAGTAAGATCAAGTTTCGTACACTCACATCACATACATGTTTCGAGCCTGTTGGTTCTGAAATTGTTCGTTGTCAAAAACGCTTCGGATCGTTTTATAACTTAAAAGAATCTATTCTTGATGGAAGCATTTATACAATTCTCGTGGAAAATAACCCAAATGTGTCAGTAAATATAAAACCTCTTTATGAGGATATGGTTGCTGAAATTAAAAAAGATAATGCATCTGTTAAGGTCACAGAAGTGAAGGACTTTGCAGAAGTTAACGTTCTTATGCGAGATCGTATGCAAGCTGTGTGGGATAGGTGTAAAACACAAATGTCAAATCATAGAGATGCAGCGAGATGTTACATCCGTAATGATAGACAGTATTTGGATAACTAAAATGTATTCTCGCGAAGATTCAAATTTGGTAGCCCGTAGGGGAATCGAACCCCTGTTACCAGGATGAGAACCTGGCGTCCTAACCATTAGACGAACGGGCCAACGCCCTTGTAGTATAAGCAGTACTTCGCATTTCTTCTACAAAAGTAGTGATACTTTTTCAAGAACACTATTGATAGTTTCTGGGGTAGAATATTCTAAAAATTGAGCTTTTCGAGCTCTCCAGTCTAAGCTGCGTATATGATCTGCAAGGATCACACCTGTTGTTTTTTGTGTTGTATGAAGTGTAACTTCAAAGGGATACCCTTTTTGCTTCGTTGTGATGGGACATGCGAGCATGAGGCCTACTTTTTCATTATATTTTTTTGGAGACAGTACAATTGCTGGCCGTTTTCCACCTTGTTCATGGCCAGATTGTGTGCTGAATTCCAAGAGAATGATATCTCCACGATTTGGGATAAACGGTTTTACCATGCTTCTACCCCTTGAATGGAGCCAAAGTCTGTTTCGCTATGCATGTTACTTTCGTGTACTTGTTCTAAAAGCGCATCGAGGGAAGGGGTAGACTTGGAAAGAATAAGTGTATTTTTGTGCGCAAAAAGCTCTAACTCGTTTCCTTCCTGTATGTCGAGCTGCTCTGTAAATACTTTAGGTATGCGTAATCCTAAGCTATTTCCCCATTTTCGTATGTGTAGTTTCATATTATAATTATATATTGTATATACTTTTGGAAAAAGTAGTACGATCGTACACCTATAATCTTCGATTGCCAAGAGATTTTAGATGTTTGTATTTCTGTATTTCGCTATCCTTTTACCTATGCGTATTCTTGCACTTGAGACAAATCCAGAAAATATCAAGAAACAATGCCTTTCCTCAGGGGAAGAGGTGGTGCTTATGACGTATTACCATGCATTGAGCTTCTTTTTTGCCTCTATTCGAGAGATTTTCTTTACTATTTTTATTTTTGGACTCGGGATAGGTCTTTGGTACATCGGTGCTCCGATGCTGTGGACTACGGGGATTTTATTTTTTATGTGGTTTTTCTTCATATTTTTCAACATTATGAAGGCATGGATAGACTGGCGGTACGACTTTATTTTAGTGACAACGGACAAGCTTGTTCTCGTTGATCAGACTTCTCTGATCAGGCAGAAAATCAATCCGATCCATCTCGAAAATATTGGTAGCATCGCATCTGAAACACAGTATTGGAATTTATTTGGCTTTGGAAAGGTTATTATTAATCTTAAAGAGGGGGAAGGAGGGAATGTTACTACATTGAAATTTGTTCCAAATGCAGATCAAGTTTCTGCAAAAATATCTAGCACAGTGACATACTATCAGCGATACGTTGATGGTAATGGTCCAACTCGGCCAATTCTTACCCCTTACCAAGAATCTGTCGCAACGCCTCAAGTTGCTTCTGATTCACCACCTTCAGCACCTCAGAGTCCGCCGCTTTCCTCATAGTATCGACAGAACCAAACCGTTGAAGTAGCTCCTTTTTTGTGATGTTTCCGATACCAGGGATAGTGTCGAGTGCAGAACCAATAAGCCCTTTTGCGATCCGCTTTTCTCTGTGAGAGTTTGCAAACCGATGTGCTTCGTTTCGCAGTCTTTGAAGAAGGAAGCTTGCCTCGGAATCTTTCGGGAGATTTTCTGGTAAGGAGTTGCCTGGTAAAAATACCTCTTCCTCTCTTTTTGCGAGTCCGATGACGGGAATGGTCATTTTCATCTCATCTAAGACAGATTTCACTGCACTCAGTTGCCCCTTTCCTCCATCAATGACGAGGAGGTCTGGCGTTGCATTGAGTGATACATCTGTTGATGTTTTCCTCCGGTGGTACACATGCTTCTTCTGTACCTTGAAGTAGTCTGGCATGCCCTTTACTGCTTCCATAAGACCATGAAGAGCGAAGACATCTGTATGTTCATTTTTTTCTACACAGAGATACCATTCTTTTTTCCCTGCCTCTTTCTCTATGAGGTCGAGAGCACTATGAAGTAGTGCGTCGTCTTTTGTATGAATAATTATTTGTCCGTAGAGAGCAGGGTCTTTTACTGATTTTCGTAGGTCTAGTGTGATCAGCTCGGTATTATCTTTGCAGATTTTCCATACCTCCTCTTTCCAGTTTTTTGGAATTGCTAGTCGGTCTTTACTGCTTTCTACCCACTCTTCTCGCTCTTTCTTTTTCAATTTTTGTAATGCAAGAGTGCCATCATCTTTTTGAAGATAGTGAAGACGACGCCTGAGCACTTCTTTGAGAGCTTTGTAATCATCGATCTCACCAGTTTTTATCGTTCGTAATGTAAAGGATCGGTAGTCTTTATTAGCACTCTTGCCATTTTTCATGACAACCATTGATCCTACTGTTTCTGTTCCTCCAAGGTGCGAGATGTCATACCCCTCAATTCGCTTTGGAATATCTGGGAGACTCAGTATATCTTTGAGGTCACCGAGTGCATCAGCGATATTTTTTGATGCTGCTTCCCACTTGGCAAATTGTTGTGATATTTTTTGTGTAGCATTGCTTTGTGCAAGTGCTAAGAGCTTTGACTTCTTGCCTCGCTCTGCTGCTCTGAGCTCCACGTTTTTACCTCGCATTTTTGTTAGCCACTCTTCAAGGATTTCTCTATCGTCTGGTTCTTCAGGGATGACAATAAGGTCTGGTATTTCCGGAGCAGCGCTGTAGAGCTGCGGAATCAGTTGAGACAATGCTTCACCGATAGAGTCGGATGCTCCAACCACAGAGAAGCTACGTTCATCTATCACACGACCGTTACGCTCGTGAAGTACGACGACTTGAACTTTTCCATTGTGTATCGCAATGCCGATGGCATCGGTATCGTCACCAGAAGTGTCAGACACTGTTTGTTGTTCGCTCAGTGATGCGATGTACTTCAGTGTATCTCGGAGTTTTCCTGCTTTTTCGAATTTCTTTTCTGTTGCAGCGGTTGCCATCATATCTTTGAGTGACAGGACAGCGGTCGCATAGTCACCTTTAAGAAAACGTATTACTTCTTCGATGGATTCTCGGTATTGCTTTTGTGACACGTCGCCAACACAGAGTCCATTACATTTTCCTATTTGGAATTCTAAGCATGCGGTGTGAGGTTTTTTGTTTCTATTAAGCGCTTCTATTGATGCATTGCACGCACGATATCGAAAAATTTCATCGAGCATATCAAGCGTTCTTTTGATGTTGTAGGCTGTTAAGTAAGGGCCAAAGTATTTTGCTTTATCGTTCTCTATTTTTCGCACAATGGAAATACTTGGGTACTCTTCGTGTATTCCAATGCGGACATAGACATAGTTTTTCCCATCTTTCATTAGCACGTTATATTTTGGCTGAACTTCTTTAATAAGGTTTGTTTCAAGAATAAGTGCTTCGAGTTCTGATGTTGTGATAGTGACATCAAAATCCGCAATATTTTTTATGAGAGATATCTTCCATGGCCCAAGGTTTTTATCAATTTCTTTTTGTACGTAGCTTTTCATTCTATTTCTAAGGTTTTTTGCTTTTCCTACATACAAAATATCTCCTTTGACATTGAGCCATCGATATACTCCAGGCTCGGATGGAGCTTTCAGTACCCGCTTGCGTATTTCATCGAAATCCTGACTCATTAGTTGCTATCTTCTCACAGAGCGTTACTCTGAGCCAGTATGCGTCCTCTTGTTTCTGTTCTCGTCCTCAACTACCGCAATGCACATGCAACTGTACGGTGTGTACAGGCATTGCAAGAGCAAACAATGATAGATTCAATCGAAATTCTTGTGATTGATAATCACTCCAATGATGATTCTATTGGCATCCTAAGAAACCAGTTAGCCACATTTCTTCATGTGCAGATTATTGAAACGTCATCGAATGATGGCTTTGGCTTTGGGTATAATATTGGCCTCTCCTATGCAACAGGGGAGTATATTCTCTGTAATAACCCCGATAAAATACTCGAACCAAATGGAATAGAAAAAATGGTACGTCGTATGCAAGACGATACCACAATTGGTATTGTTGCCCCTCGGCTCATGCACAGCGATGGTACGCAACGCCTCTCTATCCGTCGGTACCCTCGTCTTTTAGATATCATCTTTCGTCGAAGCTTTATCGGCAATCTTTTCCCACACAGCCTTGATATATATTTGATGAAGGATGCAGATCGTCATATTGAGCAAGAGGTGGATTGGGCTATTGGAGGGTGTTTCATGATTAGACATGATGTGTTCCAACAACTTGGCGGTTTTGATCAGCAATTTTTCCTCTTTTTCGAAGACACAGACCTGTGTCGCAGGTGTCATAATCTTGGAAAAAAGGTGGTTTACCTTCCTTCTGTAATAGCTTCTGACAAAAAAAATCGATTAAGTGGAGAGTCATTTTTTGACTTAATATTAAAAAAAACAGGTAGAATACATCTTTCTAGTGCATTTAAGTACTTTTGGAAGTGGAAAGGGCTTCCTCGGTAGTTGTCCGCTTTTTTGTTGACGCTTGAATAGCTCTCCCGTAGCCTTTGACGGCTTTCTTATGGAAATGATTTTACTCAAAGCACAGGCGCGTC
>PFDQ01000029.1:2885-16313 GCA_002772815.1 Candidatus Peregrinibacteria bacterium CG10_big_fil_rev_8_21_14_0_10_42_8 | reverse complement strand
CAGCGAAGGTTATTCGTAGGCAGAGCCTTATCCCTGCTGTTGTGTATGGTAACGAAACAGAGAATACGTCTATTCAATGCGATTATAACGAACTTTACAAGGCATATGTACAGGCAGGAGGAAGCACAATTGTTGATCTTGATATCAATGGCAAGAAGGTACCATCACTCTTTCACGATATTTCATTCGATCCCGTAAGCGACCGAATTATTCATGTAGACTTCTATGCAGTAAACATGAAGAAGCCTATCGAAGCTCAGATTCCACTAGAGTTTACTGGAGAGTCGGAAGCTGTGAAGTCTCTTAGTGGTGTTCTTGTAACAACACAAGACCACGTTACTGTGCACTGTTTGCCAACAAATCTTCCTCATGCGTTGGAGGTAAGCCTTGATTCACTCAAGACATTTGATGATGCACTTCATGTATCAGACATTCTTCCACATGAAGGAGTAGAGATCATCGATGATCCAGAAATGATGATTGCCACAGTTCAAGAGCCACGTGCTGCAGTTGAAGAATCTGCTGCTGAGGAGGTAGCTGCAACCGATGCACCAAAGGAAGGCGACAATAAGAAGGCCGGTGAAGGAGAAGAGAAAAAGCCTGAATAAATATTCTTTCGATTCTATGATTTCTCGGTTTTTTTCATTTGTCATTATCACACTTTCGCTCCTCAGTGGAGTGGTTCTTTTTGCATATGTTTATCAATATCCAGAATCAGCTTTTCCAATACAGTCTCATACACAAGAAACGAAAATGGAAAGGCTACGTAGTGCACCTGGTAAAATACTTTCAAGTTTTTCACTTATTCCTCAGTTCAATAAAGAGCAGACGTTCTTTTCTGTTGTTATAGAAAATCATGATGATGCGCGACCGTACCACGAAGGTATAGAGGATGCAGTACTTGTTCAGGAATTTCTGGTTGAAGGGTTTATTTCACGTTTTGTTGCAACATTTGATACACGTCGTATTCCAAAAGAAATTGGACCAGTGCGTTCGTTGCGGCCATACTTCCTCGATAGTATCGCTCCGTGGTCTCGGACAGTATTTCATGCTGGCGGAAGTCCAGAGGCCTTAAAGCGCGTCACTGAAGGGTCACACTTCTTTGCTCGTAACCTTTTGTATTTCGATGATGAACATAACTCGTTGCGTAAAGATGGACCTCCTGCACCACATGATCTTTTCCTTAATAAGGCACTCATTCAGAAGTTTTTAGTTGAGGTTCCAGAAAGCCTCATTCATCCTGTTGAGTGGCCAGCTTATAAGCTCGGTATGCCAGAAGGAGGCGAAAAGGCAGAATCTGTTCGTATTAATTTCTTTAATGTGTTGCACAATGTGCTCTTTACGTTTCAGCCTCTGTCACAGAAATACGAACGAAAAAATGGAACAGAGATTAGCCCAGCACGGCCATCTACTATTGTCATTCTTGAGGTTCCAATCGATAACATTGGTGAATACGGAAGGCTCTTTATGACCCTTAATGGACGCGGAAAGGCACAGGTATTCCATAGTGGAAAAATGTGGAATGCACATTGGAGCAGATCAAGTTTTACAGAACCATTTCGTATAACAGATGAAGTTGGTGAAGAGCTTCCATTTGCAATGGGGCAAATCTGGATGACAGTACTTCCTACGCTAGAGCGCGTTAGCTGGGAGTAATACTACTCTCGTAGAAAGTCTGGAAGGATAAGAGGCTGTTTTAAGCCAGGTATTTTCTCGATAAGATCGATGTCTTCAATGGAAATTTTCCCAATGTAGAGCCGTTTTAAATCTCCTCCATTTTCAACAAAATTCTCAATAGCTTTTAGGCCCCGGAAATACACCATACTTTTCGTAAATCCTCCAGAATGTGACGTATCACTTAGTCCACGCTTCATTGTAATTGCCTGTGATAATGATTTTTCTGGAGTGTATCCTAGTTCTGTTTGTAGATATGTTCGAGTTTGGGCAAATGAGTGGTTGAGACTATACGCAAGTCCAAGCACATTTCGTGGTGCGTTAAACCTTTTTTCTGCATGCGGGTTGAGTACTCCATTTTGATTATATATCGCGAGTCCTTCCTGAGTATCGAGGTAGTTGGCGGTTCCTCTTCGTAGAATTTCATATAATTGATGAACACCATTTTCTGCAGTAAGTACGTGTGTTTCGATTTCGTGAGCAATAAGAGATGCTATGTGTTCTTTTGTGAAAAATGCACCATCACGAATATAGATCTTTGTGCCTCCTACTGTAACGTCTGCAACAAGATTTTGCCGAATGCTTACTTGCCAGTTATGCAAAGAGTATTTTCTGAGGACGTCTTCAAACATTGCTGCAGCTTTTTCTGCGTTGAACATATTTTTTTTAATGGGCTTTAAGTCACATGCGATTCGGTTTGCAATCTCTTCTTCTGCACTGGCAATAAGTTCTTTTGTCGGTTTTCCAAAGAGTATCTCAGATGCGGCTGTAAACTCTTCATTCTTACCTCTTGCTTCTAGTAGAACGATACGAGAGAGGAGTTCTTGCCTCTTTTTCTCTAGAAGAATACCAAGTGGAGTGTCATTTTTTACGGTTTCAGACAGTCGTTTTTTTGCATCATCAAGACCTGTTCCAATGTCAGAGTAGAGGAATGTTGGATTGTATAATGCATCTTCTTTTAAGCGTCCCATCTCTGTATCTAAATTTATCGGCTTTATATGCTTTAGAAGAAGCAAGTCTTTATCGATTTGCCCCAGTAACTTATCAACTGCTCGAAGATCAGTTTTTTGTACAGTATGTGTTTCTGGTGCGGACGTCTTTTTCTTTGATGGATCGATAAGAAAGCCACTAAGGTCTCGTGAGCCAATGATTGCTCTATCTGTTCCAAGTAGTTCTTTACCAAGAACGAGTGTTTGGATTTTCTTTCCTGCTAAGGTGAACTTTACACGGTAGAGTTCTTCGGTATCTTTATCTTCCTCTGCACCATTTTTCTCTTTGAGTTCATTAATAAGTTTTTTACTAAAGGTTGTACGTTCTTGGTCACTGGCAATTTTTGCATTGAGTTCTATATTTGATCCATCACCAAGTGTAATTGCAATGCGCTCTTCTACACCAAGCGTTGGTTTTGTTTTACCTGTTTCATTTTCTGATTTCTTCGTCTTACTACCAAAGAGGTCTTGGCCGAGTCGTACCCCTTTTTCTGGTGAGTCGACCTTGAGCCCTGTTACACGTTTTAATCGAGCGCGAAGTGGTGCTAGGTTTGCTACCTGAACCATCAGCCCTGCTCGTGCATTTACTTCGAGGAGCACTGGCCCCATTTGTTCATCAAGGGCGATATCAACGGCAAGGTATCCGATATTGGTTATTTGTTGAATTTTAGAGCAAATCAACAGTATCTCATCCCAGTAGGGGATTTGGTGACCTGCAGGAGAGCCTCCATGTGGTAGCTCGGTAATCATTCCATGGTACTGTGCACCATAGGTTGTAATGCCTTTTGCGATGTCTATTCCAATACCGAGCCCTCCAAGGTGAATGTTCGCTTTTCCATCACTATCTGCTGTAGGAATACGTGCCATCGCCATGACAGGCACGAGGTTAAATACAATAATACGTAGATCAGGAAGCCCTGCAGGACGAAACTTTGCAAAGCAGTTATGACTGTGAAGTACTTGCTCAAAGAATGCTGTGTCGAGCCTTCCCTTGAGGGAAAATTTTCCATCAAGAATGTCTTCAATGTGTTCACGAATTTCTTGGTCTGTCATTGGCGTCTTTCCGTTGCGTAGGAAACGGCCTTGTTTATCTCTGCCTCGGAATACAATGATTCCTTCGCCTCCGTATCCAAAATTTGGCTTTAAGACACATTCATTTGGAAGGTGAGAGAAATCAAATTGAAGGAGTTGATCTCTATTTTCTATGCGTCCAAATAGCTTTGCAACTGGAATACCACGTGCAGCGAGGTATGCCTTGCTCTTGAGCTTACTGTCAGCAAATGCGGTAACTTTCTTTGGATTGAAAGGTTTTATATATAAGAGGCTTCGTGCATTGAGCCCAAGAACGCCGGGATTCGAAAAGAAAGGAAACATGCTTATTCTTCTTCTTGAAGATGTTTAAAGACTTCTCGAAAGCGGAAATATTCTACAAGACGAAGCCCTGTCCATCGTCCAAGGAAGATATTGATAAGAACGGTAAACAATATAAGTTCTGGATATGCAAGAATAAGCGATTGTAAAAATGCCCACTGTACAATAAACACACAGAATAACGCCGCAAGAACTGTTTCTCCAATACCGAATGATGCCGCCTTCCACCCCTCTTCAGACTTCACTTGAAGGAAGCTTTCTGCCAGAGTCGACATAATGAGAAGTACAAAGATAGTATCACCCGAAAGCGTGATGCCAACATACGCACCAATACCGAGAAGAATGAGTACTGTCAGGCTTACAACAGTAAGGATTATTGCTACTTTTGGAATATACAAAAGCCTCCATTTACGCATAAATGCACGTGTTGCATATCCTGTAATAAGGATGAACAGAAGGAAGAGTAAGCCAATCTGCCAGCCAAGAGCCAGAAAGCTAAGTGCTACGATAGATGGTGTGTAGAGTCCAAATGTTGTGATTCCAATAACCTGCTTAAAGAACGCAAGGATAGTTGCAATAATTGGAAGCATCAAAAGAAGAATAACTGTTTGGCTCGATACGCCGTGCGTCAACATGTAGTTTACGAGTGATGAGAGTAGGTTCCATGGCCTGATGCTTGTTGAGTTTTCATCAACAACAATGGAGTCGATGTCTCTTTGCTGAAGAGTTTCCTTAAAGACATCAATGCCTGATGCAGAAATGAGTGGGTTTATTGCCTCTTTTCGTGTGACAAGAATTTGGTCTGGGCGAATAACTGTGAAAGGTCCACCAGCTGTCCTTGCTAGTGTTGAAAGGCTTCTATCTGTAATAAGAACGATTGTTAGGTTTTGAATAGATTCAAATTTGTCACCATTATTTTCGACAGCACGCATGAGTGCTTGCAGTCCTTTAATTCCTTCTGTCCATAACACGACTGCCTCTGCACCGTTAAATGTTGCACTTTCTTCATTGATCATCGTATACATAGATTCTTCTGTTCCAAGTGGAATGGCGGATTCCTTTGGTTGTAATACACGAAGGAAGACACCTGCCTCTGCTGCAGATTGAAGATGAAGATTTAATTTATCTGCTGAGATAGAACTATCTGCAAGGAGTATAATTTTTCTTTGATAGACAGTAATTGATCTATTTGATTCAATTGTAGATGTGACGCCATTTACCACTGATGTTATTTCAACGCGTAATTCTACAAGGCCCGCAGTTTCTGGTGTGAATACCGCTTCAACAGATCGGCTTATTGGATACGTACTATCACCTTTAAACCATTTGTAGGTAGGATTTTCTCCTACACCACGACTAGCGGAGGCATCGAGAACAATAGTACGTCCTACTTCGACTTCTTCAGGACCCGTAATAATTGCAGTTGGAGCATCAGCAGTTGGTGTTACGACTTGAGCAAACGATAGGGTTGGTAACGCAAGGAAGAGAAGTGCTGCAGAAAAATAGCGTTTCATAAAAAAGGAAGAAGAAATCTAGCGTTTGTTGACCACGTGTGTCTCTTTGTACTTAAGAACTTGAGACTTTAGTTTTTCAACACATCGGTCTACTGCTTCGAGCGAGTCATCTCTACGAGATTCAGCACGAAGAACTTTATTTGGTAGCTTAACCGTCATTGCTACTTTCATTGCATCACGCTTTTTCTCGGTCTCTCTGTGCTCTGCATCAATGCGTATGTAGGACCCATCGTCTTTAATTTTTTTGCAGTATGTAGCCAATTTTCCTATTTTCTTAGCGATTTTTATTAATTCTTTATCACTGTAGTGAAACCCTTTTTCAAAATGTTGAATATTCATACGATGAAGGGGGAATAAGCTAAAATCATTCTTAGGATACCACGTTTTAACTGTCTAGACATCAATTGCGTAAATTGCCTTGTTTATGCTATAATAATTGGAAATATACACAAATAAATCTAGTGCAATCTCAAGAAAAAACGCCCATGTACTTGGCTTTTGAAACGTTAAAAACACTTCGACATGCTCCGATGTCTGCCGATAAAGAAATGTCAGATATTTTGATATCAGTTCATGCCTTGGAAGAGCAAAGTGCATACTATGTGAGTTTTCGTGAGAATTATCAGTCTTTAGCAGATGATGTTCGATCGATTATTGATACCAATTTAGATATTCTTTCTCGTAAACATAGTGATATTGGTTTTGTGGAGTTAAAAAAGGCAACCGACAGAATGAACCTTCATGGCGTGTCATCAGTTCAGAAAAATGGCTTCATGAAGACAATAAAGAACTTTTTTAAGGTTCAAATTTTTAGTTAGCCTTCAGAAAGGCATAGAGGAGTATTTTTTGCATAAAATGCCTTATTTGTGCTATAATAGTTAGATTTATTCACACACATATATATATGTCAGGACCATCACAAACACCAAGCGAATTTAAGTCTCATCTTTTAAATAAGATTAATAAAAAAGAAGATATTACGATCACAGATCCTGATAGAGCGGAAGCAATGGAAGAAGTTGGTCGTCTTGAAAAAGCAAAGAGGGATAAGTTGCGTCAAAGTATTGAAGAGTATCGAACGACACCACCTGACACAATAGAAGAGCAAGAAGAGGAAATATTGAGCTCTTTAGAGAAAGAGATTGATAATGTGAATGCTCTTGAAGAAGCAAAAGGGAATCAGGTCATTCAAACACCAAAACAGGTTGAAAAACAATTGTCACCTTTTGAGAAATTTACGGATTCATTTACAGCTCCGTTAAAGGGCATAATGAAGTCACTTATTGCAGTCCTTCCTCTTTCCTTGGTACAGAAGCTTCGTGAGGCAAACCCAGGTGGTTTCTTTGGTCGTTATGCAAACGAAATACTCCAAGAAAAAGGTGTGTATGCAAAAATGGAAGAAGTATTTGGTTCAGATAAAATGAAGCGAACAACAGATGATGAGGCACACATTAAAACGCTGCAGCAGCAATACAATCGTTTGCCAGCACTAGATAGTGGATCGAAAATTTCTTTTGAAGAGTTTTATTCTGCAAAAATGAAGGCAGCCCTGAAGACTGGGTCTGCCGAATACACTTTGCTTGATGTTGTGAATGCAAAGGCAGATGTAGAAAAAGAGCAAAAGAAGGTAGAAAATGAATCAAAGAAGCAAAATGAAAAAGAAAGAAAGCGTCTGACAATGCAAGAACGAATGAAGATTCCAAAGGTGAAACACGCTACTCGATTGTTTGCTATGGCAAATGCTATTCAGTCTATTAACGGAAGGGACTTTGGTATGAATAAAGATGAAATAACAAAAGATTTGTATGACCGAGAAAATGGTAAATTTCATTATGAAAGCGTGAGTGAACAGCTTATAAATTACCTAAAATCTAACGAAGCAATTGCTGAACTTGGCCTATCAATTGATGGAGGGGATTTGGAATCTGACAATGGGACAGAGTGGTTTTACGACCCCGACATTATTTCGAATTTTGAATCAAATCTTCGCAATAGTCCGACAATAGCATTTGATCAATTGGTGGATCTGGTAGTCGATCCTTCTTGGAATCCTGATACGCAGCGAAATATTCCAAAGATTCAGAATGCGATGCGTTTAGAGCTTGTGCAGATGGATGCTGCATCATTTGATGCACCAGAAGAAACATCTGAAGAAGTATAATGAATTCTCTCTTTGCTTATGACTCCTGAAACCCTCTCTACATCTCCAACACTTCTTGATTCCTTGCAAGAGCTCTCTGCAGAACAAATGCAAGAGCGTGCAAAGGAAATGACAGCACTTCAACTTGATGAACTGATGTCTTCTGTTGAAGAGGGTAGTCAGCTTCCAAAGGTGTTTGAGAATGAAACGGTACGGGACGAACTGTCTCGCCGAATCGAGGAGGTGGAAGTAACAGAAGAAACACGGACACGATGGGAGGCACTGAAGACAACTATTGATACGAATAACGATCCACTGGAAGGGAAAAGCTTTTTTAGAAAGTTAATTTCAAAAGGTGGTGTTGAATCTATCATGAAAGGCATTGGTCTTTCAGTTCTTGCATGGTTCGGATTTAAACATATTGGAAAACTCAAAGGTGGTGTTGAATTTGCAAAGAACCATCCGATTATTACAGCCCTGCTTTCTGCAATGGGTATTTCAGTTGGTTCTACTGCCTATCAGTACATTAAAGGAAATGAGGGTTCAATTGTCGATCGTATAAAGGATGAGGCAGCTGTAACAGGAAAACCTGCGGAGGAGGTAGCAAGAACATTTGGGAAAAAGCTTCATAATATGGTCGATAATTCGACGACAAGTATTGCAAAAGGGGTCGCGATGATCTTTGGTGGAGAATTCAATGAAGAGACAGGTGTTGTCACCCTACCTGGAGGTGCTCTTCTTCGTCATCCAGTAGTGACAGTGTATAAGGCAGGAAAGCGTTTAGATATGACAGAAAAGCGTGGAGTATCTCGGTTTGTTTTAGAAAAGAGACTTGATGCAATCTTACAACAGACACAAATAGTTTCAGCAGAGACTACGACAAAAGCAGCTGCGAAAAAAGTACTTGCTGAAAGAGCGTCGAAGCTTTTGAAACAAGGAGTACTACCACAGGGTTCGAGTCGAGAATCTCTTGAGCTTGATCGTATTCTGAAGTCACTCACACTTGATATTACATTTAACGCGAGTGACCTTGCTGAAGAGGTGAAATTACGTCCTCAGGAAGTAGAGGCAAGGCTTAAGACTTTGGAGTCAGAAATGCATGCATTATCACAGAAGGAGGCAGCAGATTTTCGTAAGACAAAGGCTAGTGTTTCATCAATTATGAGTGAAGCCGAAGGGAAGCTTCGAGCAGGGGCAGATATTCCAGGTGGTGACGTTCAGAGTTATAAAAAAATGATACTTGATAAAGTGAAGGCTGCTACAGCTGTATATGAAAATGACATGCACACTAAGAAGATTGCTGTTGCAAATCAGATTACCGAAGCCATGAATTCGCTCTCGGATATTGATGGGAAAGGAATGGCACATTTAGACGCAGTTTCGAAAGGCAAAACAACAGGTATATTAGATAGTACGACAAAGAGATTAGAAGTCGTTGGTATGTCAGTGCGCCGAACAACTGTCGGTCGTTTTGCGACAAATGGACTCATTGGGTTATCACTCGCACCACTTGCACTTGAAGGATTTGCAGCGCTTGGACCTGGAGAAAAGGGAAATGCTGCAAAAGAGGCATTAAAAAATGATCTTATCGAAACAGGAGGAGGATTCATTCCTGTAGTTGGTGAAATTATGGACTTTAAAGCAGCATTTTCAGGGCAAGATTTAAATGGACGAGAGCTCACAGCGACGCAAAGAGCAACGGCAGGAGCTATGGGTGTTCTTGGTTCTGCATCTATTGTTCTCGGCTTCTTTACAGGAGGTGTAACTGTAGTTGGTTTCCGTGCGCTTCGTGGAGCAGCAGCTGCACGAAAGGCAGTAAAAATTGCGAAGCTAGCAAATAAAGGAGAGCAGACAATGTCTGCTGCGAAAGCACTGAAGGTTGCAAAGGCCGCAGAGAAAAATGCAGATGTGCTGAAGAAAATGTCAAAGACAACTAAGCTGCAACGTAATGCTCAGACAGCGCGTCGGTTTGTGCGTAATGGACAACGAACAGTGCAGGTTGCAACCTATGCGCATTTGGGTATGCAGCTAACATCTGGTGCTGTGGATCTTATGCAAAAGCCAGGTGAGTATTTGGATTCCGCACGACAATCCATTCATAAGGGTATTGATACAGCGAGTGGTTTTGTGACAAGCAAAACGCCATAAAGAGAGTGTATACTGGTTCTATGCCCTATAGCTTCTCGCAGTTAAACACGTACCAGACATGTCCTCGACAGTATGAGTTTGCGAATGTGAAAAAAATCACACGCAGTATTTCTGCTGGCGAGAGTTTTGGAAGCAGTGTTCATAATACGCTTAGTAAGTGGGGGAAGATGGAAATGGAAAGTGCAAAGCTGAATAACCCAGAGGACCAGCTAAAACTTTTTACAGAGGATGTTCCAGTTGTTGTGCATAGTTTTACGGAAGAAAAATTGGTGGAATTGTGGCATCAGTCATTTATTTATCAGGGGTATGACAGCAAAGTTGATGGTGATAAGGCGCGAGCAAAAGGAGAAGTGCTTATGAAGCATTTCTTTCAGTGGTGGAGTACAAAGAAGAGGGAAGTCTTAACAGTAGAAACAGGCTTTATTATAGAGGATGCAAATGCACGTGGACGGTTCGATCGTGTTGAACAAGATGAAGAGACGTCCCATATTATAGATTTCAAAACAGGCGGCATACGAACGCAGGAAGAGGTGGATGAAGATTTGCAATTATCAATATATGCTCTCGCTGCCGAACAAGAGTTCTCAATGCCATGTCGAAAGCTCACATTACTCTTCATGCATGAGGATTGTATTACAGAGGTAACAACAACTCGTTCAGAGGGGCAGCTACAAAAAGCCAAAGAAATTATTACGGATATCGGTCACCACATTGAAGGTCTTTCATTTGATCCTACACCATCAAAAGATGTGTGTAGAAGATGCCCATTTAACGGCATTTGTGATGCGGCTATCAAATCCTAGCCACAAGCTCTTCAGCTGTTTATACTCTCTGCATGCAAACATTTCTTATAGAGTATCCATTCGCAATTTGTGTCGGTATTATGCTTCTTGCAGAAGTAACAAAGCATTTATTTGAGGGGACAATGCGTGGCGTGTGGTTTCAGTTTGGTGGTATGCCAAGTAGTCACAGTGCGTTTGTTTCATCTCTTTTAATTGTTGTTGGTACTATTGATGGTATTGGTTCAACGACATTCGCTATTGCAACAGTATTTGCTGGCATTGTGTGGTATGATGCTGCCTTTGTTCGTTCTCAGGTTGGGAAGCAGGCAAAAGCGCTTAATATTTTACGACAGCTTGAAGAGTTCTCTGAGCGTGTTGGCCATAGTGTGGCAGAAGTTTTTGGCGGTATTGTCTTTGGATCACTACTCACATTATGGATTGTTAGTTGGGTGAATTTATAGATAACTATGTTATTATTCAGACATGTATCTTTCACAACTATTCACACGAACGACTAAAGAAACCCAAGCTGATGCGAGCTCTATTAATGCAGACTTGCTCACAAGAGCAGGTTTTATTCATAAAACTATGGCAGGAGCGTACTCCTATTTACCACTTGGACTTATTGTTCTTCGAAAGATTGAACATATTGTACGAGAAGAGATGAATAGCGCTGGTGGACAGGAAATTTTAATGTCTGCGCTGTCACCGAAAAGTAACTGGGTAACGACAAATAGATGGGAAGGCTTCGATGCTCTTTTTAAGATGCCAGCATCAGGAGATACTGAGTATGCGTTAAACCCTACACATGAAGAGATTGTCACACCGCTTGTGAAAGAATATGTGAGTTCTTATAAAAATTTACCGTTTGGTTGCTACCAAATTCAAACCAAATTCCGCAATGAAGCGAGGGCTAAATCTGGTATTTTACGTGGAAGAGAGTTTCTTATGAAAGATTTATATTCGTTTCATGCAGACCAGGAGAGTTTGGATGAGTATTACGAAGTCATGCATAACGCTTACAATACAATTTTCGAGCGTTTGGGATTATCAGAGAAGACATATTATACCTATGCATCTGGTGGAACATTCTCGCAGTTCTCCCATGAGTTTCAGGTGGTTCTTCCTCAGGGAGAGGATACTATCTATATTAGTGAGGATGCAGAGAAGAAGGGTATGAGGATTGCGATTAATAAAGAGATTTTTGAGGATGGTGTGACGACATGTCCAGAAACAGGTGGGATAGATTTCCGCGCTGAAACAGCTTCCGAAGCTGCCAATATTTTTAAACTTGGCACAAAATTCTCAGAACCATTTAGTCTTCAGTACACAGATCAAGAAGGAAAGATGTTCCCTATTATTATGGGGTGTTATGGCATTGGCGTCTCCCGACTCATGGGAATCATGGTGGAAGCAATGGCTGATGACGATGGTATGCGTTGGACAGAGCAGATCAATCCTGCAGACTTCCATATTATTCCAATTGCGAAGTCTGAAGATGATGAGGCATATACAATAGCAGTAGCTCTGTATGACAGACTCGCTTCAGAAGGAAAGACAGCTATTTTTGACGATAGGCTTAAAGCTTCAGTTGGTGCAAAGCTTGCAGATGCAGATCTTATTGGTTGTCCGAGGCGCGTCGTTATTTCACCAAAAACTCTCGAAGATAAAGGTGCAGAACTTAAAAATCGTATGACAGGAGATGTCGAGATGGTTGCGATTGATTCTCTTTAGAAAAAGGTATCCTCGGGCCCCATTTCCGCTGGCTTTAGCAATGGATGGAGCACATTAAAATAGTATGACGAGAACCAATTTCGTTTTGCATCGATTGCTGCAGTTGCACGCTCGCGCTCTTCTTCTTGCTCAGGTGTTTCATTTTTTTGAGGAGTTGGGTTTGGAGGGCCATTAATGATGTGATAGCCAAAAGGCATAGGAGACATACTATGCGTCATTGTTATGATGTTTGCAATCTGTTCCTTTTTTATTCCTCTATATGTATACTAGGAGCTACTCATTCATTCCTTATCTTTCTATGAAAAAGCTTTCCCTTCTACTTGGAACACTTGGTGGCGCTACTGCTGGTTATTTGTTTAGTAATAAAAAGTTACGTGATGAAATTGCTGATGCAAAAGATGGGGAAGAGGCAGCCAGACTACTTGGCGCACATTTGCAGAAGGATGGTAAGAAGCTTGCAAAGCAAATTCAGGAGTTTATCGCAAGTGAAGAAGTACAAAAGAATGTTACAAAGGCAAAGAAATTTGCTGAAAAAAAGGTTTCTGAGGCAAAAAAAGAGCTTACTGCTTCAAAGGCTAACATTACAAAGTCAGCAACTAAGGCAATAAAAAAGGGGCAGACAAAGGCAAAGAAAACAGTGAAGAAAACAACAGCTAAAGCTAAGAAATCAGCAGCAAAGACAGCAAAAAGAGTAAAGTCCAATGTTCGAAAGTTATCGTAGGCTAGAAAGTTCTTGCAAAGGGGAGAATATCCCTCTACCTTACTCTCCTCTTATTACTTTTTTCTTAAGCTACCATGAAGATTACGCACTCATTAGTCTCAGCGGCTTCAGTCCTTGCGATTTTCGCTGGAACCGCTACACCAGCTCTTGCATATCGCAGAGAAACACCACCTATTGCAACTACTCAGTTACGTCAGCGTTCTGAAATTCGTGAACTATACGCAGATGCGTACTCATCAATCCTTCATTCTGCAGGAATGACACGTGGTACATCAGTTTCAGATACAACTGGCCGTGCTAACCTTGCTCGTGCACAGGTAAGAGCTGCCCAGAGGAACTTCCGCCGTCATGTTCT
>PFDQ01000029.1:0-2864 GCA_002772815.1 Candidatus Peregrinibacteria bacterium CG10_big_fil_rev_8_21_14_0_10_42_8 | reverse complement strand
GAAACAGTGAAGGCAACAATGGTAACTGGGGTTACGACCGTCCAACTCGACGTGATATTCGTGAGAACCTTTACCATGATCAAGTAAATGATCGTAATCGTAATGTTCTTAGTGAAAGAGCAGAAAGTCTTCAGTAAGACTTTTACTACATCGAAATTTTACAGCCACTCTCCGGAGTGGCTTTTTGTATACCAGAAGTATACATAGCTCTAGCACTACGGATCTGCCGCCTATACACTAGTCCAGAAACCTTCCCCCAACATATATGCCAATTGTATTTCATGATGTGTTTTCGAACTCGCTTCTCTCTGTTGTGTCTTCTGGAGTATTAGCGCTATTAACAGCCGTTATTTTTCGCATTCTTATACAAATGCAGGGAACGGGAACAGAAAAAATGAGAGTCATTGCAGACCAAGTTCGCAAAGGAGCTATGGCCTTTTTAAAAAGAGAATACAAAGTTATTAGCATGTTTATTATCTTTATTGCTGCATGTATTTTTGTGTTCCTTGATACAGGATTTGCAAATGCTCAGCTTGGCAATTGGGGCATGCCGTATACATCTGGAAGTTTTGTTCTCGGTGCTTTCTGTAGCCTTCTTGCTGGCTTTATTGGAATGCGTACAGCAACAGCTGCAAATATTCGTACAACACAAGCTGCTCGCACAAGTCTTGGTAATGCATTACGAATAGCCTTTCTTAGTGGGGCCACAATGGGACTTGCAGTTGTAGGCCTTGGCATCCTCGGTCTTGTTGGTGGTCTTTTGTACCTTATTCAGAATGCAGGTCTTTCACTTGGAGATGCATTGCAATCCCTTACAGGGTTTAGCTTCGGAGCATCGACTGTTGCGCTCTTTGCACGTGTTGGTGGTGGAATCTTTACAAAGGCTGCAGATGTTGGAGCAGACTTGGTTGGCAAGGTAGAGGCGGGTATTCCAGAAGATGATCCAAGAAACCCTGCTGTTATTGCAGATAACGTTGGTGATAACGTTGGTGATGTTGCAGGAATGGGGGCCGACCTCTTCGAGAGTTATGTTGGGTCTTTGCTTGCGGCGATGCTTATTGGAATTACCGTTAAGTGGCCAAACCCAGAGATTGCAGTTCTGTTCCCGTTGTTTGTTTCTGCGCTTGGTATTGTTGCTTCTATTATTGGGACATTTGTTGTTCGTACAAAGAAAGGTAGTAGTGATGTCCATAGTGCACTAAAAAATGGGCTTTTCCTTTCATCAGGGATTGTTATTGCAGGAACATTCTTCCTTGCAAATAATCTTCTACCACAAGATGCGTGGTTTGGAGTATTTATGGCGATGGTTGCAGGTCTTATCGCAGGTTTGATTATCGGAATTCTTACAGAATACTACACATCTGATCACTATAGCCCTGTGAAGGAATTGGCAGAATCTACGAAGACTGGCTCAGCTACTACTATCATTTCAGGTCTTGCACTTGGATATGCATCAACATTCCTTCCTGTGCTTGTTATCTGTGGAGCGATTGGTGTTGCATACACACAAGCAGGGCTCTATGGTATTGCGATTGCTGCTGTTGGTATGCTTTCTACTCTTGGTATTTCTTTGGCAGTAGATGCATACGGACCAGTTGCTGACAATGCAGGTGGGCTTGCTGAAATGGCAAAACTTCCAAAACAGGTTCGTGCACGAACTGATGCACTTGATAGTGCAGGAAATACAACGGCTGCAATTGGAAAAGGTTTTGCAATTGGTTCTGCAGCCCTTACCGCACTCGCACTCTTTGCTGCATTTGCAGAAGCTGCAAACCTTCAGGCTATTAATTTGATGAATCCATATACTCTTATTGGGCTTTTGATTGGTGGAACACTTCCATTTGTGTTCTCTGCAATGACAATGAATGCAGTTGGTCGTGCTGCTTTTTCTATGATCGAAGAAGTTCGTCGTCAATTCAAAGAGATCAAAGGACTCATGGAAGGAACAGTACAAGGAGACAGCGCAAAATGTGTTGATATTGCTACTGCTGCAGCTATCAAGGAAATGATGCTTCCAGGTTTGATCGCAGTTGTGTCACCTATTCTTGTGGGATATGTACTTGGAGCAGAAGCTCTTGGAGGACTTCTTGCTGGTTCTTTGGTAACTGGAGTGCTTCTTGCGATCTCTATGGCAAATAGTGGTGGGGCATGGGATAACGCAAAGAAGTACATTGAGGCAGGAAACCTTGGAGGAAAAGGATCTGATGCACACAAAGCAGCAGTTGTAGGCGATACGGTTGGAGATCCATTCAAAGACACGTCAGGACCGTCTATTAACATCCTCGTAAAACTTATGACTATCGTTTCTGTGCTTACAGTGAGCCTGTACACAGCAAATGGTCTCATTGGCTAATTTGTAGATCGATATACATGCAAAGCGCCCGAAAGGGCGCTTTTTGCTTGCCTGCAAACTGTGATAGTTTAATAATGGCTTCCTTATGCCAAGACTCAACTTTTATCCAGAAGATCATCCAGATATTACGTATAGTGACGCATTTTTCTTGCCTCAAAATCCGATTGAGGATCAGGTTAAGGAGTCTGCTGACGATAGCGAAAGAACAACGTTGATTGCATTGGAGCAAGCAGCTTCTCATCTTGAGGGTCAGGAGCTTCTGAAGGCACAATCTTTATATTTTGGATATATTATGGAGCTTGCAAGTAAGTATACTATAGGTCGGCAAATTTCTCGGGATGACATTGACTTCGCCTCACCTGATGCACTTGGTAACCCAACGCCAATTGTGATGGCAAATATGAATAAAACGACAGGTGCTCGTGCAGCAGAGGCAGCAGCTCGAATGGGTGGTATTGCCGCTATTCCTCAAGACAAGGAAGACGGAGATCTGCGTAGTATTGCAGAATAT
>PFDQ01000041.1 GCA_002772815.1 Candidatus Peregrinibacteria bacterium CG10_big_fil_rev_8_21_14_0_10_42_8 | reverse complement strand
CTTGGTATTGTAAAAGGAAATCCTGATGGAACGTTTAAGTCGAGTACTCCAATTAATAGAGCAGAATTTATGAAGATTGCGATGGGGCTTTTACCTTCTCTTACAACTGTTGGGGATACACGATGTTTCCCTGATGTCGATCCTAATATTTGGTTTGCAGAATCAGTATGCAGGGCAAAGTCGCTTGGCATTGTGAGTGGTAATGCCATTGCCAATGTCGATTCTAACTTGTGGGAATTTCAGCCAGTACGATCTGTAAAATATGAAGAAGCAGTAAAGATTCTGTCGAATATTTATGATATCCCATTACAGTCAGTCGATGGGCAGTGGTATGAAAAATACACAAGCACAGTGCAGTCTATGGGTTTAGATTTAGATGATTCTTCTCCAGGTTCTGCATTAACACGCGGGCAAATGGCACGATTGGTTGTTGCGTTTTTGGCGCATTCTAAAGGTGAACTTGAAGATCTTCGTTATGCAGAAGCTCACCCAGATATTCCTGTCCGCGTCGTCTTTGATCCACCTTCATCTTCTTCGCAGTCTTCGCAGTCTTCGCAGTCTTCCTATTCTTCTATCGCATACGATCCTTTTATTCATGACGTGACGAGTAACGACTCCGTTCTTATCCTTGGAAAGGTAACGCATGTTCTTGGCGCTGCAGAATTTTTCCCAAATGCAGAGGGGATTATTGCACATAAATTTATCATTGATCTTGTTGCTGCGAATTCTTCTATTAGCGTTCTTAATGTGTACGACCATGATGGTGCTTTGATTGGACGCGCTTCTGTTGATGCTTCTGTTTCTGGAAATACGCGGTATTCGATCAATGTGAAAAATAAAGATATCATTCTTGAGCGCCGTGAGCCGTACAGCATTTATATTCGTGCAGTTTTGAAAGATCAGGATGCAGGGGGCATCAGTGGTGGATCGTTACAGATAGACCAAATGGGTATCGAAGGAGTTGGTTTTTGGAGCTCTAATGATTATCAGGTGTTTACGAGTAGTACCGATGTATTTGCAGCTTCGACCGTTGCACAGTCTGGTATTACCAGTATTCGTAATGCAGGAGTCGCAAATGACGTGCTCTTTAGTTCAAATGATACAGAGATCGGAGCGTTTTCTTTTGAGGGTGTTACTGGCCATAGTGCTGCGCAGGTAAAGCTCATGTCTATTGTGTTTCAGATAGAACAGCTTGGTAATGTGACGATTTCAAATGTTGGTATGAAGGTGGATGGTAGTACGGAGCGCTTAGCGTGTAGTGTTTCGGGTGATCAGCTTACGTGTAGTGGTCTACCAGATAGCTTCGGTCGTTTGGATGATGGTCCACGGACACTCCGTCTTTTTGCAGATGTATCTGTGCCAGAGGCCTCACAAAAGGCAGCATTGAGACTTACTATTAACGACCCAGGAACTATTAGTAGTGCAGGGTCAATTTCGTGGTCTGATGGCGTGACAACATTCACATGGATAGATATGAATGCCACTCCTATTGCACGAGGTACGTACTACTCTAGATAAGACGAAGTGGTGCGATGCTCATCGCAAGTGTCTTTAGTTGTCCATTATCAAAAGAGATTTCGACAAGGTCTCCACGGAGGGATTTCACTGTTCCGTTGCCAAATGTTTTATGTGATACACGGCACCCAACTGTCAGTTCTGCCTCTTGGTTAAAGCCATCATTTGAGTAATCGATATCTTGGTTGAATTCCACTTTGAGGTTATCACTGTGCCTGCTTTGATGGGTACCTGTACCAATGGCGTCGGCACCTCTTTGGCTAGCATGTGCGAATGCACTTAAAACATTATCTGTTCGCCTTTCTACGCAGCTTTCAGGGATGTCTTCCAGGAACCGACTAGGAACATTTGCCTGTGTCTGACCCCAGAGCATACGAGAATTTGCATGCATCAGTTGTAGATATGTTCGTGCTCGTGTCATGCCAACGTACATAATGCGACGCTCTTCTTCTAACTGCTCTCTGTCGAATGCGCAGTTTGCATGTGGGAAGATTCCTTCTTCACAGCCTGCAATAACAACGTGTTTAAATTCCAGTCCTTTGCAGAGATGAAGGGTCATAAGGGTTAGTGCGTCACTGTCGTCTTGGAGTTTATCAACTTCAGAAACAAGTGCGACTTCTTCGAGGAAGCTTGTAAGGCTCGATATTGGCTCTAGTCCGTCATATTTGTGCATGACGCTTTTAAGTTCCTGTACGTTTTCCCATCTGGCTTCTCCTTCTTCGCTGCCATCTCGTAACCAATGCTCGATGTCTATCGCATGCATAAGGTGCCCCATGAGCTCTGACACGACTTCTGTCTTTGCTTTCTCTTGGTACTTCAAAATGAGGTCTGCAAATTTTGCAATGCGTTCCTTTGTAGGTGCATTAATGTCTGGAATAAAATCGATTTGCTGGATAGCATCCCATAAAGAGATGTTATTGTCCGTACTGTATGCCTGCAATCTTCCAAGAGTGGTAAGTCCAATCTTTCGTGATGGAACATTAATAATGCGAAGCAGTGCGACGCTATCGTTTGGGTTTAAGATTGCGTGCAAGTACCCAAGCATGTCTTTTACTTCGCGTCGTGCGTAGAATTTCATTCCACCAACAATACGGTAGGGGATTGCTCGCCTTAGGCATGCTTCTTCAAATAGGCGCGACTGCGCATTGGTACGGTAGAGGATTACTTGGTCGCTCAGCTTCACACCTTTCCCTTGGATGTTTTCCACTGCACGTATTGCTTCCATAGCCTCTTTTTTTTCATCTGCCACTTCTTGGATAATGACTTTTGGGCCTTCTTTTTTCTCTGACCACATTTTCTTTTCTGGTCGTCCAGGGTTTACTGAAATAATACAGTCAGCAGCATCAAGGATGACTTGGGTAGAGCGGTAGTTTTGTTCAAGCTTGATGTGTGCTGCTTCTTTGTACTCTTTTTCAAATTCAAGAATATTTCGAATATCTGCTCCACGGAATGCATAGATAGATTGGTCTGGGTCTCCAATAACACAAAGGTTTCCATATTTCTTTGCAAGCAATGTAATGAAAAGATACTGCACGTGGTTTGTATCTTGATACTCATCAACGTGTAAGTACTTCCATGTGTTCTGGTATTTTTCGAGTACTGCTGGAACTTCTGTAAAGAGCCGAACGGTTTCGAGTAGGATATCATCGAAGTCTAGTGCATTTGCCTCAAAGAGTGCTTTTTGATATTTCTTATATGCGCTTACAACGTGCTGCATGCGAGCAGTTGAAGCCTCAGACTCGGCTTGCTTTGGTGTAAGTGCTTCGCTTTTAAAACGACTGATGTAGCCAAGTGCTGCTTTTGGCTTGAGGTCTTCATCTTCCAATCCCATTTCTTTAAGGATCATTTTCATGAGGCGTTGCTGGTCGTCTGTGTCGTAAATAACGTAGCTACGGTCTCGGCCAATCTTATCAATATCTCGCCGTAAGATACGTGCGCAGATACTGTGGAACGTTCCCATCGTTGGCATTGTTCCGGTGGTTGTTTCCCATTGGTTATTGAGACCACTTCCTTCGGTTACTTCTAGGAGTTTCTCAATACGCTCTTTCATCTCTAGAGCTGCTTTGTTTGTAAACGTCACAGACAAGATCTGCCAAGGTGGAACACCCTCAGCGATAAGCTTTGCAATACGATGGGTGAGTGCTTTTGTCTTTCCGCTACCTGCACCTGCAAGAATGAGTAGTGGCCCATCTCCATGGAGAACAGCGGCTTTTTGCGGGTCATTTAAGTTCGCCGTAATGATCTCTTGCTTTGTAGACATGGGGAGCTATCTTATCCAATTTTTCTGTCCTGCGCAGCTAACTTTGCTTTCGGATTTGTAAGCTCAATAAGTTTTTGATGAACAACTTCAGGATCAGATGTCATTTGTTTTACATCTGCAGTGTTGAGGTTCACGTTTCGAATCTTTTGTCTTTTGATCATTACTTCTTTTGTAAATTCAGAATTTGTTGACCGTAGTTTGTTGAGAGTTTCGATACCATGCTCTAGCAAGTGGAAGTCTACTGCGTTTCTGGTAGAGATATGGAAATCAAATTGAGCGATCATATCAATAATGTTTTCTCGTTCCTGAGGGTCCATCTCTTGTGCAAATTCGTATGTCTCGATTCTCTTTAGAGAAGCAAGAATCGGTTCCAAGCTTTCTGGAGAGACAACGTAGAATGTGAAACCTTCTTCGTAGAATGAGAGCTTCTTTAATGTGGCGACAGCATCTGTTGGCACAACAAGGAAGATAGTGGAGTAGATTGCATCATTTCCTTTTACTTTTTTTGCAGTTTTCTTCACTGCATCTGAAATGTAATTTTGAAGATCTTGTGACTTCGATACTTTTGAGTCGAAGATGACATATTGTTCAAGGAATCCAATCATAAAGTCTGGCTTTAGACTTCCATCAAAACCTTCTGGAAGGTTGGTATTGTCGTATCCTGTGAAGCTGTACTGAGGCTTCTTCACGAGGTCTCCAAGGAGAGCGTTTACCGTAATCTCATGCTCTGCCCACATGCGGTCTCGTTCTTCAAGTGCTTTTTGTTGACGTTCTTCATCTTCTCTGCGAATACGCATGCGTTCGTCTTCGAGGGTTACTTTTGCTTCTTCAAGTTTTGACACCATTTCTTCGTGCTTCATTTGCTTTTGCTCTTCTTGCGTTTCGTATTTCGTATTTCGCGCAGTAGAGGAGTCTCGTTCTTTCATGACGACTTTGAGGTCTGATTCTAAGCTTTTATATCTGTCATAAAGTTCTTTTCCTTGGCCTGAAAGCTTATCTTTTTCTGATTTTGATTCAATGAGTTGGTTCTTTAGCTCGCCAATCTCTTGGTTTTTTCGTTCAACTTCTGCTTTCAAGCGAGGATCTCCATCAGTTTGAGATTTCCATTGCATGAAGCCGATAAAGCAAATTCCGATTAGTGTGAGTGCGAGAAGTGTTTCTATCATAGTAAGGGGCATTGTATCATGCGGTGAACGCCTGTCCACCTGTAAATATGATCCATTTTCTTGCACTAAATCGTGTTTTTCTTATAATAACTCTGTTCTCGCTCGCTTTGGCGCTCTTGCCCTAGCTGGCGCGGCTCAAACCTCTTTTGTTTGTAACAATATTACTCCTATGTCTATCGCCCGATCTTCTAAGAAGAAACTCATCACGAAGCACCAGACTCACAAGAAAGATACTGGTTCTCCAAATGTTCAAATCGCTATCCTTTCAAAGGAAATTACACTTCTGACAACACACCTTCAGGAGCACAAGGGTGATTTCTCTGCTCGTAAAGGTCTTCTCGGTAAAGTTGCACGTCGTCGAAAGCTTCTTAATTACCTAAAGATGAACCTTCCTAAGGATTATCAGGAAGTTCTTGAAGCAAACAAGCTCAAGAAATAGGTTTGTATCTCTAAGAATAAGGGTATACTACTCCCAGATCTTTCCTTCCGTCGCCGCTTTGCTTTGCTGGGTTTACGTATGAATTCTTAATGTCTTGAGGTTTCGTATGTGAATCCAAATCAGTAATAGAAAAGCGTTGGAGGAAAGAGATAATTCTATCTTTTTCTCTTAATTACTATGTTAGGTTTAGGTAAAAAGGGCAATAGTGCTATTGCTCCTAATAAGGAATATACCGTCGATGTTGGCGGTCAAAAATTCGTCTTTAAGACGGGTATGCTTGCTCAGCAAGCAAACGCTACAGTTGTTGGCCAGTTGGGCGACACTGTATGTATGGCTAACTGCACAACAAGCCGTACAGCTCGCCCAGGTGTTGGGTTTCTTCCTCTTCAGGTTGTATACCAAGAGAAGTTTTACGCTGCTGGTAAAGTAGCAGGTAGTCGTTTCCGTAAGCGTGAAGGCCGCCCTGCAGATAGCTTCGTGCTTACTGCTCGTGTTATCGACCGCGGACTTCGTCCAATGTTCCCAAAGACGGTTCATAACGATATCCAAGTTTTCTGTACAGTGCTTAGTTACGACTTCATTGCAGAGCACGATATCGTTTCTGCAAATGCAGCGAGCTTAGCTGTTGCACTTTCAGATTGTCCTTCAGATTCTCCTGTTGGAACAGTACGTGTTGGCCTTCTCGATGGAGAGTTGGTACTAAACCCAAGCCATGAAGACCGAAAGAAATGTGAATTGGACATGATTGTTACTGCGACACAGGATCGTGTGATTATGATCGATGCAGAAGCGAATCAGGTTCCTGAAGCAAAGATGCTTGAGGCTATCCAGTTTGGTCAGGCAGCAGCCCAGAAGATTGCTACTGAGTTTGCAAAGATTCAGAAAGAAATTGGTTCTGAAAAGTGGGAAGCTCCTGCTGTATTCGAGCACCCAGAAGCTCTCGAAGTACTAAAGACTAGTGCACTCGCAGAGATCAATAAGGCAATCCTTACTCCTATAGATAAGCTTGCACGTCGTGCGTTCTTTGGTGAACTAGCAGATAACGCTGCAGCTGTTCTTGAAGAGAAATACGGACCAGCAGATGACAACGAAGAACTTGCAGAGCTTTACGCTAATGCATCAGATTTGATGAACAAAGTTGTTACAGGTGAGGTTCGTCGTTTGGTTCTTGAAGAAGGAAAGCGCATGAGCGGACGTACTCCAGACGAGATTCGTCCAGTTGGATGTATGGTCGATATTCTCCCAGCACGCGTTCATGGTTCAGCTCTTTTCCAGAGAGGTGAAACACAAGGGCTTACAACATGTACTCTTGGTTCACCTGGGGACAAGCTTATGACAGAAGGAATGATGGGTGAAAAGGAAGACCGATACTTCCATCACTACAACTTCCCACCATTCTCTGTTGGAGAAACATCAAACCGTCTCTTCACTGGAAACCGTGAAATTGGACATGGTTACTTGGCACAAAAGGCTCTTGAACCAGTTCTTCCAAGTGAGGAAGTATTCCCATACACCATCCGTACAGTGACAGAAATTTTGGAAAGTAATGGATCGTCTTCTATGGCGGCTACATGTGGTTCTACACTTGCCCTTATGGCTGCAGGTGTACCGATTAGCTCTCCAGTATCTGGTATTGCGATGGGACTAATGTCTGAGCCTTCAGGAAAGTTCGTTGTTCTTTCAGACCTTCAAGATGAAGAAGACTTCGGAGGCGACATGGACTTTAAGGTTACAGGTACATCAGTAGGTGTTACTGCTATTCAAATGGATATCAAAGTAAAGGGTCTTCCAGACGATGTGTTTAAGGAAGCTCTTGAAAAGGCAAGAATTGGACGTGCAGCTATCCTCAAGGAAATGCTTTCAGCTATTCCTGAAGTACGAAAAGAGCTTAGCAAGTACGCTCCACGTATCGAAACAATTAACATTAACCCAGATGATATTCGTTTGGTTATTGGTAAGGGCGGAGAAACTATCCAGGGAATCACGAAAGAATTCGGTGTTGATATTGATATCGATGATAGTGGACTAGTATTCGTTACTGCTCCAGATGGTGAGTCTATGGCGGGTGCATCTGCACGAATTCAAAACATTGTTGCAAAGCCAGTCGTTGATACAATTTACGATTGTAAGATCGTTCGTATTATCGATGGTATTGGAGCAATCGCTGAGTTCCTTGGGGGTAAAGACGGTATGATTCATATCTCTGAACTTCAGTGGAAGCGTACCGAACACGTTGAAGATATTGTTAATGTCGGAGACGAGGTAAAAGCAAAGTGTGTTGAGTACAATGCAGCAGATGGAAAGACTCGTCTTTCTATCAAGCAGACAACTCCTCGTCCAGAAGGTATGGCACCAGACCGGCCTCGTCCACCACGAAGTGGAGGTGACCGAAGAGGGCCTCCACGACGATAAATTTCAAAAAACCATTTCATGTAGAGACGTCACGGCGTGACGTCTCTACGAAATATGTATTTTTTTGAAATTTAATCTATGGCTTGTATAATCTTCAAGTGCATACGATCTTTCATTTGTAGAATGTCTGCAAATGACTCAAGTGTATTATCGTAGGGACTTCGCTTTTCCCAAAGAGGTGTAACAACTGTAATGACATCGACAAGTTCTTGTAGCTCTTTCATGCTTCGCTCGTGGTTTGCCCAGTCGATGTTGTGTGTACTAAATGTATCGAGCATCACATTAATACGGTGGAGTGTTCGGTGGGCACTTTCGACAAGTAGCTGCTCACGTTTCACATCGATCGTGTATCGGTGAGTATCGTTTTCGTAGAAGTCTGGTATTTCTTCAAACAGAGTTTGTAAGTGCCTGTATGCAATGACGATGTTTTCCCAATGTTCGATATCAAGATTTTCGTGTTTTTCTGCATGGGCAATAGCATGGTCGAAGTCTTTTCGACAGATGTAAAAACCTTCACGTGTGTTATGAAAAACATCTTCAAATGTAAGCCTGTGGACTTCTGTTAGGGTAAGTTCTTGCTGGTGTGATACAAGCTTTGTTACGAAGATCGCAAATACCAAAAGGGCAGAGATGCTCTGCACAGCTGCCAGCAACTTTGAAAATCCTTGAGGGGTAATGTCACCATATCCTGTAGAGGTTGCTGTAATAATGCTGTAGTACATTGCATTGGCAAACCTATAGAGCGGATCTGCAATCTCTGCAAGATCGGTCGGTGAGTGGGAGCTTTCCCCTACATAGCTCATACCAAAGTATGCAGCACCAAAACCGAGGGCCATAATCATCCAGATGGTAAAGAGTGTTGTATACGACAGCCCCGTTAGCCATTCGATGAAGGCAAACGCAAGGTTTGAGCTGTGTGATTGTTTGTTTTTCATGAGACTCATTTGTGTAGTTATTATACTACAAAATGAGTATTTTAGCAATATAGGCGTATTTAGTCTTAATTTTGGTTATGACGCACTCCTGCTAAGAGATCTGCGGTATCAGATATGGCATCTCCTGGGATATTGATAAGACCACCAATAGCTGCTCCAAATCGCAATCTGAGTAGATTTCCAACAGTTCCTACTGTGTTTTCTGTTGTTTTTCCATACATGCCAAAGAGTCCATTATATGGCTTTACGCCTTCTTTTGCAGATCCATCGATAGTACCAAGCCCTTGGCGGATGGCTGGATCTAATCCAAAACCAGAGGTGACAACGTGTGTTGCACCTGCCATGGCTTGCAAAGGATCCTTGTAGTCGTAATCTCTTGCTGTGCCAATAAACCTGTCCATGTGGCTTGTATAGTGAATAAGGCGTGCTTCTTTCATATCTCGATTGTATACCTCTGATAGTAAATGGCAAGGTAGATATTGCTTTATCATGAGTAGATGTTATAGTAATAATATCTCACTATGTTGTGTAGTGCAGATTGACCTTTCACACTTTTTTTGAGGACTGAGAGAATGGATTCTTCCATGGCGACTGCTGTTGAAGTGCGTACTGACTTGTCGGATCACGTGTTTCGACTGATGAATGATTTGGCCTATAACTGGCTGTACATTCACATGGTGCGTAATAGCATCAGAGAAGCAATTGATCCTGACACGTTTGATACTGCTCAGGAAGTGGTTTTGCGATTTGTAAATCGCAAACATCTTCAAACTTTTCTTGAGTTTATCTCCGAAAAGTCTGACATCAAATACAGTCGCCCTTACGGCGACCGGACATTCGAGTGACTTGTGAAGGTCGGCGGGGAGTCTTCGGACTCCCTGCCTCATTTGTACTATAAATTACTTGCAATGGAATACTCCTATCGGTAATCTTTGGCGGCTTTTTTACGAAAGCTATTCGCTCTTTACACCATTTGAAACCGCCTTCTACCGGCGGTTTTTTTATTTGTACGAGAGCGAATGGAATGAGTCGAAGTACAAATAACCCTGAGAGAGTCTGCCATTGCGGACGAGTCGAATGGGTACTTCATATATTTGATGCAATTAATTCAAAATTCAACATTCATAATTTGCAACGCTACGCTACAATCTATTTAGAATGCTCGATAAAGCCTACGATCCACAGGGAACAGAAGACCGCATTTACAAGATGTGGGAAGAAAGCGGTGCATTTATTGCAGATGTCACGTCAGATAAAGAACCATTCACCATTAGTATGCCGCCGCCAAATGCAACGGGGCAGCTTCACCTTGGACACGCAGTGATGCTTGCACTTGAAGATATCTTTATTCGGTATGCACGTATGCAAGGAAAAGAAGCGTTGTGGGTACCAGGGACAGACCATGCAGCGATTGCAACGGAAAATGTGGTCATTAAGAATCTTCAGAAAGAAGGGATGAAGGATCCGCGAGAAGAAATGGGTCGAGAAAAACTTGTCGATGCTATCAAGGAATTTGTCGCAGGAAGCCAAGATACTATTCGAGGACAAATCCGTAAGATGGGAAGTAGCTGCGACTGGAGTCGCGAACGTTATACAATGGACTCGGCATTAAACCGTTGTGTGAACGAAGTCTTTTGTAAGATGTTTGCCGATGACCTTATTTATAGAGGGCATAGAACCGTGAACTGGGACCCGAAACTTCAAACGAATGTGTCTGATGATGAAGTTGATCATAAAGATCAGACAGATCCATTCTATACATTCCAGTATGGCCCGTTTGAAATTGGAACAGTACGCCCAGAGACAAAGTTTGGTGATAAGTACGTTGTTATGCACCCGGATGATGAGCGTTACGCTCAGTACAAGCATGGCGATACGTTTGATTGTGAGTGGATCAATGGGCCAATTACTGCAATGATTATTAAGGATGAGGCAGCTGATCCAGAAATGGGTACAGGAGTGATGACTATTACGCCATGGCATAGCACAGTCGACTTCGAGATCGCAGAGCGTCATGGACTTGATAAAGAACAGGTCATAGACTTCGATGGAAAACTTCTTCCTATTGCAGGGGAGTTTGAGGGAATGAAGATTGCGGATGCTCGTGCAAAAATTGTCGAGAAGCTCGATAAGAAAGGTTTACTCGTCAAAACAGATGAGCAGTACATGCACTCAGTTGCTCTTAATAGTCGTGGAGGAGGAATGATAGAGCCACAGATCAAGCTTCAATGGTTTATAAACGTTAATAAAGAAGCAGTGAACTGGCCCCCCTACGCCAAGGCTACGGAGGGTGAAAAACAAAAAAAGATGAGCTTGAAACAGGTAATGCAAGAGGTTGTTCGTAGCGGAAAAATTGAAATCATTCCAGAGCGCTTTGAAAAGACATATTTCAGCTGGGTTGATAACCTTCGAGACTGGTGTATCTCTCGTCAGATCTGGTGGGGACACCGTATCCCTATTTGGTACAAAGGAGCTGAAGAATTTGCTGGAGTTCGTCCGCCTGAAGGAGAGGGTTGGGAACAAGATCCAGATACTCTCGATACATGGTTTAGTTCTGCACTCTGGACGTGGAGTACGCTTGTAGACCCGCGTCTTACAGAAGATTATTCACTGACCCTTAAAGAAATCTTGGAGAAGAGCCCAGACTTCCAGAAGTTCCACCCGACACAGGTGATGGAAACAGGGTATGATATCATCTTCTTTTGGGTTGCACGTATGATCCTCATGACAACATACGCAACAGGAGAGATTCCTTTTGAGAAGGTGTACCTCCATGGAATGGTTCGCGCACGTGATGGTCAAAAAATGAGTAAAAGTAAGCCAGAAACAATGATCGACCCATTGGATATTATCCCAACGTACGGTGCAGATGCTCTTCGTATGTCGATGATTGTTGGACAAAGCCCAGGAAACGACCAGAAGCTGTTTGAGGAAAAAATCGCAGGGTATAGAAACTTCATAAATAAGCTGTGGAATGCATCTCGTTTTGTGCTGATGCAGTGCGAGGACGCAAAGTTTGATCCACATAGTGCTATTAATGTGAATGAGGAATTATCACTTGCAGACAAGGCACTACTGAGTGCGCTTCAATATTTGATAATAGATGTTACGGATGGGCTTACAGAGTATCGTCTCAGTGACACAGGAGAGCGGCTCTACAGCTTCACATGGGATTTCTTCTGTGACTGGTACCTAGAACTCTCCAAAGGCGAGGCAAACCCTGCAGTACTTATTCACGTGCTTCGTACACTTGTCACACTCCTTCATCCTTACTGTCCATTTGTCACAGAGGAGTTGTGGGATAGCATAAAGCCTACAGATGCTGGAATGCTTATAAAACAATCGTGGCCTGAGGTTGATGCAAGTTTAAATGATCAAGATGCTCAGGATGATTTGCAGATATTGATTGATGTTATTTCTTCGATTCGAAGTCTGCGTAGCGACCAAGGAATTGAACCTGCTACAAAGGTAGACATTATTTTGGTTACAAAGTCTCATGGTGAATTGCTTGAAGTTCAACATGCGCATATTAAGAGTATTGCTAGAGTAGAAAGTTTAACGATTAATACAAATCCAGATCTAGTGAAGCCTGAGAATGCAGCATCTGTATTCTTGAAGGACGTTGAGATTCACATGCCGCTTGATGGACTTATTGATAAAGAGAAAGAGATTGAAAAGCTTACTGGAGAAAAGGCAAAGCTCGAAGGATTTCTCAAAGGTATTAACGCAAAGCTTGGTAATGAGAAGTTTGTAGAGAATGCAGCAGAAGAGGTAGTGGCTCTTGAAAGAGAGAAGCTTACGACTGCTAAAGAGAAGCTTCAAAAGGTTCTTGAGAGGCTTGAGAGCCTCGGTTAGTTTTTGTTATTCATTTACTACTCCTAGATGTGGTTTTTTAGCACTGGAGATAGCCATTGCACTACCACGCTTGAGTGCTTCTCTGCCGTAGCGTTTATGCAGAATATCGAGTGCTTTTTGGATGTCTTCTGCCTCGTCTAGCTTCTTGATATTCTCAAATAAGGAATACTGCGTACCACCTTTTGGGTTGAGACCATAAAGGCCAAGTCCAACTTGGGTGTACGCTGTTCCATATTCAAATAATTTTTCAAAACAACGGTGCATGTAGGGAAGCACTTGTTCTTCCGTGTCTGTGGGACAGGGGAGTTTGTATAGCTTTTGGTCAAAGGTGTACTCGCCATTGCGTAGCCACACACTTACCGACGTACATGCAAGTCCTTCACGTCTCATCTTTAGCATTGTGTAGGTCAAATGATGCAAAAGATGTGCGTACACCATGTCCCGGTTTTTGACCGGTGCGAAGCTTCGTGTACGAGAGATCGATTTTGGTGGAGCATTTTCGGTTTCTACTTTTGTAAGAGCTTCTCCGAGTAACTCTCGTTGCATATCGAGCCCTGGTCTTCCGAAGAGTTGTTGAATTTTTTCTTTGTCTGCATTGGCGATATCCCATGCTGTGTTCCATCCCTGTGCTTCAGCATGCACTGCGCGTCTTGTTCCAATGCCAGGGATTGCAGAGGCTACTCGGTCTTGTAAAAAGTCTTCTATGGAAATGCCCCCACCCCTAGCCCCTCCCCCGAGGGGGGAGGGGGACACGACGGTTGCCCCAAAAGGCTTTTGGTATTCGCTCGACATCTTTGCAAGTAACTTACTAGGCCCTACGCCAATAGAAACAGTAAGGCCGACAGAACGACTAATAGTATTTTTTAGTTCTGTAGCCCATTCAAGCAGATCTTCGGGTATACCTCCTGGAAGTGCGCGGACATCAAGGAACCATTCATCAACAGAGTACCGCTCTATGATTGGACAACGGTTCTGGAGAATTTGTTCTATCTGACGAGAGGCGAGGAGTGCCTCGTCGAAGTCTGATGGCAGTGCGATCGCTTTTGGACAGAGGCGTCTCGCATCACCAAGACGCATGCCAGTCTTTACGCCACATGCTTTTGCTTCGTAGCTGGCAGCGATAACGCATCCTCCTCCCATACCAAGAGCAAGCAGGGGTTTGCCTTTTAGGTCTGGCCGTTTGCGTTGGAGGGCAGAGGCGAAAAAAGCATCCGCATCAATATGCGCGATCATTAAAAAGCGTTGTAAAACGTTCGTAAAATACGTGTTAGTACTTTCTCATTATTCCTTCTATGACACCTGCTGTTTGTAGTTCTTCTACAGCGTACATATCAGGATATGAAGCATTCTCTGCTTGCAGATAGTATTTCCCTTTATCGCGCTTGAGGCGCTTTAAGGTGAACTCTCCATCAAGTACGCCGACGACGATGTCGTTGAGCTTTGGTGTTCGTTTTCTATTAACAACGACAATATCTCCTTCATAGATACCTGCATCCATCATACTGTCTCCTTTGACGCGCAAGAGGAAGGTGGAGGATTTGTCACCAATAAGATAGTTATCAAGTGTGATCATTTCTTCTGCTTGCTCTTCTACTGGTGCTGCGAACCCTGCAGAGATTGGACCAAAGAGAGGAAGCATCATCGGTTGTGCGACGTTTTCTGTTTCGTTTCCGTTTTCCATAATTTTAATACGACCTTTTGGATCTTTTTCAAGATGTGCTTCACGTACTAAAACATTTACGACTTTTGCGACAGCATTTTTACTACTAACACCAAAGGCAAGAGCGAGATCGCTCAGAGATGGGGAGTACCCTCTCTTTCGTTGGAACTCTCCGATGTAATTCAGCACAGTACGCTGATGTGGTGTAAGGCTCATAAGTATTGTTGGAACGGTCGTACACCATAATAGGTGTACGGGTGTTCACTGTCAACTATTTTTTATTTTGGAATCTTGTCCCACACAAAACTCATACTAAAAAATGTGATACTGATAAGAGTCCCGCCGACTATTCCTGTAATTAAAATTGCTTGGTTAATGGTAAGAACGTCTGCCATGTATCCGAGTAGTGGAGAGGCAAGAGTGAACATTCCACGAAAGAAAAATGAACGAATAGAGAGAACAGTTGCTCGTATATCAGATGTTGTCATCCGGTTAATGATGTTGCTTGTT
Organism: Candidatus Peregrinibacteria bacterium CG10_big_fil_rev_8_21_14_0_10_42_8; assembly: GCA_002772815.1. GTDB lineage: Bacteria > Patescibacteriota > Gracilibacteria > Peribacterales > Peribacteraceae > UBA2170. The sequence goes on along the minus strand of PFDQ01000041.1, from coordinate 25,327 downwards.
AGTGGGGAAAGTATTCCCCAAGCAATACGCGTAAATCCAAAGAAGACGAGTGCCCATAAAGAACTTAAATATCCCAGTGCCATAAATGATACGAAGACAGTAAGTGCAATGCTTGTAAGAAGAAGTCGGTCATCAATGAGCTGCTCCATTGTATGTGTGTACTTTGATGCAATGGCCCCGATGAGAACGATGACTCCATGTGTTATACCAAAGTAAACCAGTGGTAGGCCTACGCTTGTTTGATATGGTTGCGTATACCAAAAAAGTGACATAGTCATTAGAGAAACAATGCTATGAAGCAGGATAATACTACGGAGAGGTCTATCGTGAATAATGCTCTGTTTTGTTATTTTCCACATAATTTCAAGGTGTCGCCCCTCTTGTATTTTGTGCCTTTTTGGCTCTTTTAGGGTGACTGAAAGAAAGCAGGCTAGTCCAAAGGGAATCATGGTGAGTATCACCGGTAGGCGCAAGCTGTATATGACAAGAGCACCTCCAATAACACTCATGATTGCCTCTGCACCAAAAGTGGATAGAGCTAGGTTCCCATTGATGCGTTTATAGGATTTTGTTTCTTTTAGCTCAAGCAATGTATCATAGACGAGCGCTTCAGTTGTCCCTGAATAAAAACTCATGCCTACTCCTAGAAAAATTTCTGCCGTCATAAATGACCAAAAGTCATTGCTTATAGAAAAGAAGAGCACGCCAATAAATGATGTTATGGCTGCAATAATTGTTGTATTTTTTCGACCCCACTTATCTGATGCATATCCAGAGGGGATTTCGAGGATGACAGATGTGAGTGTAAAGATTCCTTGTAGAATAAATATGTGCTGAAGGCTGAGTCCTGTACTTAGAATGAAAGGGATAATGATCGGAATAAAAAACATTGATCCACTTAAAAAATCGAGGATGTAGAGTTTCCATATATTTGCCTTCAATGCTTTTTGATAGTCCTCCATGGACATAGTTTACACTAGATCGAGTCGTCGTCATGCGTGATGACATCGAGATCTTTGAGCTGGCTTAGTTCGAGGTAGGTAATCGTCCATACGGTTTGCTTAAAGACTGTGACGTATGCAAAGAAGTAGCTCGCAGCAATGACCAAGATGAGTCCAACAAAGCTTCCAATGCTGTAGCTAAGTACTGGAGAAAATACCTGAGCGAGTAGTAGCCCAATACCCATGACAATTCCTGGAATGAGGAGGATCATCACAATGTTTATAAGGATACGAAGGCTAATAACAAAGAGAAGAATAAGTAGGAACACGATGTGTCCTAGGTGGCTAATAATGAGCTTCATACTTTTTCCGATTGCTTCAAAAGGACCCATTTTATGAATAACAATTGCTTCTTCTGCAAAGGCTGCAAAGAAGTGTAGAGCATTTGAAAATAGCCAGAAGAAGACAAGAAGTCCGAGAGGGAGAAGGAGAAAATCTCCTGGAGGTCCGTATCGAATCATGAGAGACCCAATAGTAATAACAGTCGAGATTCCACCAAGAACGAAGAGCTCATGGACAATAAAAATTGGAACACAGTTATACAGTGCGAGAACAAGCCCTCCTTTTACTTCTTGCTTAGTATGTGCTTTTGCAGCAAGCCCAATAACTGCGCCACGAGCAAAGTGTGGGAAGATAAGTTCGACGGCAACAAGGGTAAAGATGAAAATAATGAGTGACCATGCAACACTGGCAGGCATATACTTAAGGAAGAGTTCTTCCATAGCAAAGAAGCTGATAGTTTCTCCTTTGATGACATAGAGGTAGAAAAACCATGACTGATAAATCAGTAGTTTTACATTGAGCAATGTTTCAAGAAGAGCAGAAGAAAAACCCCATCGTCGAAGAAGCTTTTCTTTTTTGGTCATTGCCCACGCTTTTGCGATGATCTCTCTAGGAGTCATTATCTATAAGGTTTAATACAAGATTCTGTAGAGGAGTATACCGATAATCACGCCCTAAAATAATGGTAATCCGCTTTTTCTGTTTTACTGGTAAATCAGCAGGAGATGGATTTAAAGGCATTCCAAGCATTTTTGCTACTGTCTGTATCACTGGGTCTGGCTCAGGATTTCCAATAATCATTGATGTATTCATTTTCTCGGTTTCAGCATTCTCAATAGTTTCGACGGTAAAGCCATATCGTGTGAGTTCTGTGCCAAGCTTTCTCGCAGTTCCAGGAGGGCCTCCAGCATTAAGAATAGAGATGGTCGGCTTCTCGAGGTAGAGGTCTCTGTGTCTAAAGATGAGTTCTGCGAAAGCGCGCGGCTGCCTCCATGTCACAGGGAATTCTGGAATAGACACAGGAAGAAGCACAGAAGCACCTTGGAAGAGTGATCGTGGCGGTGTGTAGAGGAAGCCACCTGGCTCGATGGTGTAATCGTACAGAGCATTGCGATCGTTTAATTGCATTGCGACTATTTTCTCTCGGTCGAGATCTTGCGCAATTTCAGCTGCACCAATGAGTTCACGAAGTGTCATAGTTGTTTCGACATTTTCAGACATGATCTTCATGAATGATGTGATGGCTGCAGGATCTTTGAGAACACCTGTTTCTTTTGCTTTGTGCGCCATGATACCAAGGATTTGCTGTTGGCGGGCACTGCGACCGAAGTCACTTGTAGTATGCCTGCTCCGTGCATATTTTAGTGCCGTTGCACCATCGAGGTGCCTGAGGCCTGCCTTAATAATAAATGGTTCGAAGCCGTGTGTTTCATTTGGGTACTCACGGTCTTCAATGTCGTAAGGAATATCAACATCTATTCCACCAAGAGTATCGACGGCTCTTGTAAATGCAATGAAATCTACTTTTACAGTATGGTGAATTTCGATACCGACCTTATTACCAATTTCACGGGCAACTTCTTTTAGTGCTTCAATAGAAGCTGCTTCGGCCTCCATGCCTTTTTGATAAATCAGGTAGCTACGGAAGTCTCGATACATGGTGTTCAGTTTCCCTTTTCCCATTTTTTCTGTATCAAGAAGATAGAGATCACGAGGAAGTGAGAGCAAGATAGTACTCTTTGTTCCCTTTGGATCGAGGCTAGCAATCATTATGGTATCGGTAAGGTTTTGTCCGTCGTGGTCGGCATCACCCTGTCCCATAAGAAGGAAGTTTGTGTATCCATTCTTGTCTTTTGGAAGATCTGCTCCTGCAATGGAAATAATATTACTCATACCAAGATTCCGAACAGACATCATTGCTTTACCAATACTCGCAAGAAGCATCAGTGAAATAAGCACTGCAATCATAATGAGTAGCGATCTTTTTAAGATACTAATGCGTGCACGCTTTTTCTTTTCCCCATCAACATGTGCTTTGAGCTTTCCTGCAATTTGCAGGAGTGGTTGGGCAATAGTTAGGATTGCTGCAATGCGCGTGAGCCATACTTTTTTACCACTCGGCTTATCGTTTATTTTTCGTACTGTAAAAGACATAGAGATAGTTTACCTGTATAGTGTATTTTCGTACAACCCTTTGGTGTACGAGCGTTGCAACTCGTGTTACCATGCATGTTACTATGTCAGATATTGTGTTTCTGCAGGTCGATCAGGAAGATATTTCTTCTGTTGTATCACGGTTTCCTGATGCATCTATTGTGTCTGGTGTACCAGATGACATTGCTGAGGTCTGTCAGAATGCAACAGTGATCTCTTCATTTATTGGTATTGATTGGAGTGCAGAATTGCTATCGACAATTCCTTCTTTGCGATTACTGTGCACGCGTAGTGTAGGGTGTAATCATATTGATCTTGAATATTGTAATAAGAAGGGTATTACTGTGTGTCACGTACCTGACTACGGTTCGCATGTTATTGCAGAGCATGTTTTTGCATTACTCCTTTCAACGCTTCGGCATATTCCAGAAGCAGATAGAAAAGTTGAACGTGGAGAGTTCGACTATCATGGGCTTCGTGGGGTGTCGCTTCGAGGAAAGACGATTGGTATTGTTGGCACTGGAAAGATTGGCCGGAAGACTGCGCAAATTGCTGCAGGTTTTGGTATGAATATCGTGGCAGTTGATAAATGTCGTACAGTAGAACTCGAAGATTTATTGCATGTTCGTTATATGGAACTTGATCAACTTCTTACTGAGAGTGATATTATTACGCTGCATTTGCCCGCATTAGAAGACACACATCATATGATTAATGCTCATGCTTTTTCTCTTATGAAAGATGGTGTTGTTCTTGTGAACACTGCAAGAGGAGAGCTTATAGACTCTGGTGCACTCCTTGATGTTTTAAATATGGGTAAGGTGAAATATGCACTTCTGGATGTTCTTGAGCACGAACATAATTTTGAGGAGAATAAGGAGCTTATTTTTCATAAAAATGTGGTGACAACACCACACATTGCCTTTTATGCAGAAGAGAGCATGCGAAATATGTACGATGACTGTTTCGATTCCATTGATGAATATCAGTCTGGTAAAGAGCCTGCACACACTGTGCATCCACCTACAGTGATATGTGATCTACCTGGCGTACAAAAGGTACAGAAGCGCTAATAGTATAGGCTGATGGGTCATATAAATAAGTAGGGCATGTCGACTGATGAGGGTCAGAGCTGGGGTTAGGACTAGGGGGCGAATAAGAATAATGCTGTTTCGAACATAGAGAAAATGGCTGATGCCAGCGCCAATGAGCATTATTCCAAACCAAGGGATGATGGGATAAAAATCTAGGGTTGGGCGAATGGGAAGTGGAAAGTAGTAAGAGGAAAATGGAAAAAGAATGATGATGATTCCGAGAACAATATTCCATTCTTTCAGTTTTTTTAATGGGATGAGGAGAAGCATACCTAGGCCAATACAGTGGAGAATACCAAAGTAAATAAAGGTATTGGGGTCGTAAATGTATGTTGCCAGCGTAATAAACCCTGCTGATCCAAGGATCGTACTTGCGCGACGAAGAGGATGGCTGGAGAGTTGAGAGCTCATTCCAGAGCATAATAGAAATAGACTAACAGTGATAATGCGAAACACTTCCCATTGTGGACTGTAAAGATCGATATTCCAGTTGTAGAAAGACAGTAAATCAAATGCTGTATGATAAATGACCATCATCACAATAGCGATTGATCGTAATAGATCTATTTCAATGATACGTTCTTTGGCCATAGCATCAGTGTACTCACTATGAGTAAAAGAAGCACGATTGCCCTGAGTAGCGGTAAGTATGGTGCAAGCAAAGAAAGGCTAAGACCTATTCCAAAAATAGATATTGGTAATAGCAGACATGCAGGGCAAAGCAGTGTGACAATACCAAGTCCACCTGCAATGGTAGATGCACGAGAGGCACCAATAGGGCATGTCCCATTCTTTATCCGAAAGAATACAAGGCCACTATCTAGCGTCAGAAGAGCAATGAGTACGATTGTATAATAGATTTCAAATGATGTTGGCTCTGGACGAGGTAAACGAGGGAGGAGGTCTCCCATGTACCCAAGTTCCCATGCAAAAAAAGCTATGAGACCAATTGCCGTTAGAACAGCAGGTCGCCAGAAGTTTTTTTCTGTGAAGAACATATTATGACGCTTTATTACACCCAGGGCAGTGTTTGCACTTATCTGCAAATGGGCAATTGTCACTCATGCATTCTTCACTAGCACAAGCACTAGCAGGGCATGAATATACCCCTGCAGATGCAATACTTCCATCTTTATTAATGAACATTACGTATCCAATTGTCATGACCACAATCGCGAGAGTAACGGTGAGCCAAGGGGACTGAAGTAGATCTTTCATATGCGTCTATTATAGCAAGATTATGGCTTTGGTTCAATCGATTAGACCTTCCGCCTGAAGGTCGCTCAGGCGTGTATTAAGGTAAATATCTGTCATTACTGGCTGATCTCCTTTATTTTCTTCTAGAAGAAAAATAACGAAATTTTTCCGCTTTCCTGTAGCTGTTGTAGCGCTCTTTTGAAGTACTACGCCATTATGTCCATATTCATCTTCTATTAATATAGATTCCACCACCCAGCTTCTATTTGTTGGTACAAAAAATGGAATAATTTCATTTGTGATCCATGTGTTAATGGCATCTGAGCCAGATGCTTCTAGATTTTTACGGCTAATTGACGCTTTTACTTTATGGAGATTCTTGCGTCGTGCGAACTCTTCAATTTCTACAGATACATCATTGTAACCTTCAATGAGTTTTTCTGCACTGACACGTTCCTGCCATACTTTTCGCCCATCTCTCCCTGGCTCATTGCTTCCATGAATAATGCGTTTATGAAATCGTTCTGCTGGGCAGAAGCCCTTTCGCTCAAGTTCGATACGATTAATATCTCCTGTTTCTACACATGTTGTTGGAATATTTTTTGGAGCTGCTCTGCTTCGATCTGCATTGATGATTCGGTTTGTTCTTGATGTTACTGCTCTCTTATTTTGGATAGTTACCATTTTTTCTGCTGGTTTTTCTACAACTGTTTGTACACGAAATTGCCCGAGCTGCATTTTAAATTCATCAAAAGACACTGTTGATGTAGGAACATCAATATATACAGCACTTGCCTGTGGCTGCACTGTTCCTTCTGCAACAAAATTCCCATTTGTTGTATAAATTTTTAAGTAACCAAATTGGTTTGCCTTATCGGTATTTACTTTTATATGCGTATTATTTTCAATCTTCGGAGTTTTTAGTGAATAGGCAATGCCTGTTGCGTATCCCTCATGAGTGACAGTAAGTCTTTCTGTATGACTTAGTGCATCTTCTATTCCTTTATTGAGATTTACAGCATCAATTCCTGCTTTTGAAAGCAGTTGAAGTACAGAGAAGCCATGTGATAACTCCATACTTCCGAGTGGTACAGATGTCCACTGAGGATCGTCATTCATAATTGCTACGAATAGCATTCCTTGATATACAATTAATCGAGTGTTCATTTTTGTACTTTGCGCACCATTTTGAATGTGTGTTACGACATCCATTTTTACTTTATACCATTCACCTTTTCCTTCTTCAGCACCATGAATCCACGTCGAGTAGTACACATCATTTTTTTGATTATGTGCCTGTATTTTAAAGTTACGTGGACTGCCAGTAAAAGCGGTATTTAGCAGTATGTCAGCTGGTGTTGTTATCGCAGCAAATACATGCGTTGGAAACACAAACATCATACAGAGAATGAATTTTCGCATAATAGAAGAGGGGAGGGTTAGGCCTATTGTAGACGAAACTCTATGCATAACGAAAGAGCTGCATATTATGCAGCTCTGTATCGTATTTCTATACCGTAATTATTTGAGCGTAACTGTTGCTCCAGCGTCTTCAAGTTGCTTCTTCAGCGTTTCAGCATCGTCTTTTGGTACACCTTCTTTGATTACCTTTGGTGCTCCATCAACCATTGCTTTAGCTTCGCCGAGTGCAAGACCAGTGATTTCTCGAACCGCTTTAATAACAGCGATCTTTTGGTCTCCCGCAGAGGTGAGTTCAACATCGAAGTTGCTCTTTTCAGCCGCACCGCCTTCGTCACCAGCTCCTGCTGGGGCGCCTGCTGCCACAGCGACCGGAGCAGCTGCAGAAATGCCGTACTCTTCCTCCATGAATTTTACGACGTTGTTCAACTGTACAACGTTCAGCTTCTCGACTGCGTCGATTACTGACTGCTCTTCCTTAGAGAGTTTTACGGTTGTTGCTGTATCGTCAGCCATGTGGATTAGGGGAATAGAAATAAAAACAAATTAGGATTCTGACTCTTCCTTCTTTTCCTCTTCAGGAGCGTCAGGAGTAGTACTAACTTCTTCCGCTGCAGGTGCAGCTTCAGGTTGTGGTTCATCTTTTACAAATCCTCCTTTTTCAGCCATCTGGTCAAGAGCACGTGCGAATCCTCCAAGTGGAGAAGTACAGATGCTTGCAAAGCTGTTGAGCGGTGCTTGTAGCATAGAAACAAACTTCGCAAGAAGTTGGTCTCGGCTTGGCATCTTTGCGAGCTCCAATGCTTCTTCTTTTGAAAGAATCTTTCCGTCATATACACCTCCGACAAGAACGACTTGCTTGTGCTTCTTTGCAAACTTGAAAGCAATTTGTGCTCCAGATAGTGGATCTTCAAAGCTGAAGATACATGCAACTGGTCCTTCAAGGTCGTCTGGTGAAATATCTGGGTAACCAGCCTCTTTACATGCACGCTGGATAAGCGTCTTTTTTGCTACTTTCATTTCAGAATTTCCTTCGCGTAGCTTGTTTCGGAATTCTGAAACATCTGCAACGTTCATTCCAATATAGTTACTGAACATGACAGATTGTGCATCTTTTAGTTGAGCTGTGAGCTTTGCTACTTGGTCGATTTTTTGATCTTTCGTAAGTGCCATGATAGTGGTCTGGAATGATTTGGGTTAAAAAAAAGTCTCCTGGACGACCGGGAGACCAGCAAGGTACACGACACGATTCACCAAGCGTAAGCCGAGTGGACGATGCTGTATACCTCGGAGAGACTAATTTAAGGCCATCAGCCCTGTGCTCTCGGTCTTCGGTCGTGTGCAATTCTATTCATATACATGCTCAGGTCAAGAAAATGGCTTATATTTTGGTAGTTGTTCTTAATTTGCACATTAACAATGTGAAGGAAATATGCTATCATGATGTGATATATCAAAATAAACACAAAATATGGGATTAGAGCATTTGTCATCACAGGGTAGTCCTGAAGCAATTAATGTCGATAAATCAGGAGAAAAAAAACCTCCTTCTGAGGCAAGTGTAGAATCCACAAAATTGCGAGAGGTGTATTCTTCGTACATTAATAATGAAAAGCGTGCAGCAAATACTTCAGTAGACAATATCGAAAATAGGTTTAGTAGTGTTGGTACATCTTTGGGGTATGTGTCGTGCTTAGAGAATATTCTTACAGAAATGAAAGATAGTGATGAGTGGTTCGGAGATAGTGCCGATGAAACAGCGAAAGAAAAGCGTATACTTCAAAACGCAGCGAGTGCGGTAAGTAGTAATTTAGACGCAATGGCAATAGTACTAGAGCAGATGTCACCAGAGAGTCGGGAGTATGAAAAGTTACGATTGTTGTACGTTGATCGCCGCAGTCGGTTAACAGAGCTTGTGAGTAGTGCCGATGAGGAAATGGAAAATGTCGAATTGCGTAGTGCAACAATGGCTGTTGAACAGGCGCAGAAAACAATGACACATATGACCCTGGAAGAAGCAGTAGATTGGACGAAGCAAGTTCTTGCTATGATTGATATGAATGATTGGCAAAGCAAAGGCCTTGCAGAAACATTTGGAGTTCTTACTAATACATTACAGCAATCTCTTTCGGGTAAAATTGCCCAAGAGAAAACACTTCTTGTTCAGGATCCTACAAAGGCACCAGATTTCTATCGACATGCTATGGATCTTGCGAAGCTATTCTCGGGGAGAGGAAGCCCGATTGATAGTAATCTTACCAATATTGATTTTGCCGTGAGTATGGCAAAGGATGCATTGGGGTTTGAGGAACTTACTTTGCAATACATGGAGCAGACATTGCAAAAACAGAACCCACTGAAAGAGTATATAGATGAGAAACGTGATTATGTATTACAACAATTGGAAAACAGTCCAGGGCTTCATGAACATCCAGCTGTTCAAGAGATGGAATCTACCATAAAGAGCACGCCACATTCTCTTCAGGCAATTATCCAACAATATACTATTATACGTAATCTTGAACACATGTTTATGGGAGGAGAAGGTTATCCAAATGTTGGAGAAGAGATCAATGAAAAACTGATGCCGCAACTAGAAGTAGCTATGGAGAAGTTTGAAACGTTTCTGGATGGAGACTATTTAACGGGTGCAGCAACACTAGAAGAAATTAATACTTCTGTTGGTGGTAAAGGTCTTTCAAAGCAGCAGATTGAATCATGGCAATTATTGGCTGATATTCAGGGATATGGGTATGACGTTGGCGATAAGACGTGGAGTTACGTAGGGGCGGGGGCAAAAATTGCGGCAATGGTTGCAGCGGGTATTGCTGTAGGAGTGGCAACAGGTGGACTTGGTCTTGTCGCAGGTTCCCTTGCTGGTGGAGCAGCAATGACTGTTACCAATGCTGCCATGAATCAACAAGGTTTTGATTCTTTGGGTGATGCTGCAAGTGTGTACGGGAAAGATATGACAGTAAATACACTAACGATGGGTACTGCACGATACCTTACTGCTGGTCGTGCTGCGTATCAGCTCAGCCGGTCTGGTATGCTTGCCGAAGCTGGTGGTACGCGCGAATTGTTTAAAATAGCTACCAAAAAAGGTGGACTAAGGTTGGTGAATTCTTTTGATGATGCAGCACATATAGGAACAAGACTCACAGGTGCAACACTAGAAGGCAGTGCAGATGTCATTATTGGTACGACTCTCGATACTGCTATTACAGGAGGAGAATTTTTAGATAACCTCAAAAGTAATGCACTGTTTATGGGTCTTGGATATGCAGACTTATCTAGTGCTTCCTTGCGCGCATTACGCGGCCTTCCAGCGGAAGATCTGCATGGCATTGCACAGGTTGTACAGAGTGCAACACTGAAGCGTACTAATCTTCATGAGCTTTGTAGAGGAGCGGATATTGATCCGATGGCATTAATGCAGGCGGTAGACCCTCGAGCCATGCTGGGAGCACTCTCGAAAGCTGATGCAGATGCAATTTTGAAGAACGTAGCAAGTTTACAAGAACTGAAAGATGTCTTTAAGACATCGTTACAGTCATTGTCTGTGGAGCAAATTTTACAACAGAAGGGTACGTTGGAACCTGGTACATCATTGTCGAAAGATCAACATAATGCTATTGAGGAAGCGCATCTTGTAGGAGAGGGGGAAATGGGTAAAGACGGTACACCTGCTTGCAAAGGAAATTATACAGTGGAGCAATTGCATCGTAAGGCAGTGATATTAGATAAAGCAGGCATTTCCAAAGATCAGCGTCGTGTGCTTATGGAGGCTGGTATTGTAGGAATACTACCATCTCCATCACCACCTCATAAACCTCCCTCTAAAAATAATCCCTCTGGTGTTACCATACCAAAAGGTGCCCCGCCGATAACGCCACCTTTACGACCTACACTAAAAAATATTCCTGAAGCTAAGACATCTTTTCAAGATTTTTCACTACTTGATCAATTTTCAGATCGAAGTTATACAGAAGTACGCAAAGATCTTTCAGGAATGGAATATCATGATCTTTTTTCCCAAAAAGATGCATACAATAAGAGAGTTACTGCCATAGAAACAGATTATCAGAAAAAATTTGGTGAAAAAAAGATGCCATACTCGACTGATGCAGAAGCGGTAACCTTTTTTAAGAATTTTACAAAAGATCCTTCTTTACATGGAAAAGATGGAGGATTTCATAATGGTGGCGCAGTGTTAGACTATGGTAATGGTCTGAATACTCTCGATTCCAATCATCCTCACACTGTTTTTTATATCAATCCTCAGCTTGCAGAAATACCTCATGTTGCTCGCTCTCTTGATAACATGTTGAAAAATCAGAATGCTCAAATAAAAATTTATACAGATTCCATTGGACCAGAGGTAACCAACCCATCAGTAAGAAGCTCTAATAAGCTTTGTGTATATTTTGATGGTAAAGATCACGAAGGTATTTCACGTTTCTTGAAAGACTTTCATGAGAATGCAGATGATCTTCTTCCTAAAATGAAGCCAGCTAATTTCGATGATCTTTTGTATCATTTCCATATTCCAGTAGCTCCAGGGATTTCTTTTATTGAGAGATCTAATGGTCGGTCTTGGGATTCGAATTATTTGAATTATTTCTCTAGTCCTGGTGAGAGTATGAATACTGGCCAGCCTGCTCAAATTAGAAGTTGGTCTGAAAGAGGTGTTATACCTGGGATACGTGGTTGGAATGCTGTTACTGCTTTACAGGGAGCTGCACAAAGAACGAGAATACAGAATATGATAGGATTGAGAAAAGATGAGTAATAGCATGATTTAGTATAGAATTGCAGTATGAAAGTCCTCCTTCAAAAAGTTACTGAAGCTTCTGTTGCAGTCGACGGAGAAATCATTGGACAGATAGGCAAGGGATACGTGCTGTTTATTGGCATTATACGCGGAGATACATCTGCGCAGGCTGCCCTGCTGGCAGAGAAAATTGCGAAATTACGCTTATTTGATTCGGAATCTGGGAAAATTAATGACAATTCAATTGTTGATATTAAGGGTGAAATCTTGGTTGTATCACAGTTCACTCTTGCAGGAAGTACCAAAAAGGGGAATAGACCAGATTACAGTGCTGCAGAAGCGCCTTCTGATGCCATGATTCTGTATGAATACTTTGTTCGAAAGCTTTCTGAGTATGATGTCTTAACAGTAAAAACAGGTGAGTTTGGAGCATACATGGACGTTAGTCTTATAAATGATGGTCCTGTCACTCTTGTTTTAGACCGTTGATTTGTCGCTAAAACTGGCTAATATTGGCTTATTTAGGCCAAAAAATGTGATCGATAGCCCTAGTGTAGAACCTCTCTTCGTCGTATGATATTTTCATAATGAGCACCGTTGCCTCACTTCAGTTGGCGCCAGTCTTAGACCGACTCGCTCAGTCCGGAGCATCGTATGACACGAAGCGTATAGAGCAGGCTTTTGCTATTGTTGAAGATTTCTATGGAGATACGAAACATTGGACAGGGGAAAGTGTTCTTCCTCATGTTCTTGGTATTCTTGAAGAACTTGCACTATTTCAGCCAGATGAAGATACTGTTATTGCTACGATCTTGTCTCATGTCCTTGAGATGAAGATTATGACACTTCTTGAACTTGAAGACCAATTTGGTCCAAAGGTACGTGGCCTTGTGAGTGGAATTCACTTGTTATCACATGTCACCCTTGAAGGAAGGAGGCGGTCTATTGAGGATCTTCGACTTATGCTTCTCTCTGTATCGGATGATATTCGTATCTTGCTTGTGACGTTGTGTGACCGCGCACGATGTTTACAGTTTTTAGGTACGATGAATACTGAGTACGCAAAACGATTGAGTCAGGATGTATTACAGTTATTTGCACCAGTTGCTGCACGACTTGGTATTTATTCCTTAAAACAGAAATTGGAAACATCGACATTCCCTTTTGTGTACCCTGATGATGCAGGGCGTATTGCCGAGCAGTTGGAGCATGTCCATATAGAACATCCGTACTTTTTAAGTAAGGCGCAAAAAGCTGTCGAAGATTTTTTGAAATTTCATAATATTCACGCAGTCGTTGATGGTCGTGAGAAGCAACTCTTTAGTATTTTTCAGAAGATGAATACAAAGTCATTAACACATATTGATAATGTTCATGACCTTTTTTCATTACGAGTTGTTGTGAATACAGAGGCTGAATGTTACCAAGTACTTGGCTTGCTTCATCAGCTTGGTCGACCGCTTACGAATAGGTTTAAGGATTATATTGCTTTCCCAAAACCGAATGGTTATCAGAGTTTGCATACAACACTTGCAGGTTTTGCAGATTTGCCTGAGGGGTGTTTTCTTGAAATTCAGGTACGAACAGAAAAAATGAATAGAAAAGCTCAGTATGGTGTTGCTGCCCATTGGAGTTATAAAGAGCATGGGGCAACTGAACGAGCCATGGAAAGGCTTCAGCTTCGGTCTGTTCTTATTGGGCAAGAAGCAGTGTATGATGAAGAGGAACAGTCGTTTTCAGATCACATTTTCGTTTTGACACCTTGTGGTGATATTGTGGAGCTTCCAGAAAATGCGACACCACTCGATTTTGCATTTCAGATTCATACAGATTTGGGTCTATCGTTCCGTAGTGCAAAAGTTAATGGCTCTATTGTCTCGCTTGATTACGAGCTTGAGAATGGCGATGTTGTCGATGTACAGAAGCACTCAACTCCTCAGCCATCCACTCATTGGATGCAACTTCTTCGTATGGCATCGTCACGAAGTAAGCTTCGTCGGTATTTGTATGCACAGGAGCGTCCACAGCTTATCGCTCTTGGGAGGGAATATGTGAATGAGGATTTACGCAAAAGAAATCTGCCACCTCTCACAACAGACTTATCTTTGCTAAGGAAATGTGACGGAGAGACTCTGAATCTTCATCAAAGGGAAGATATATTAATGAAGATAGGACAAGGCGCTGAGCGCGGTTCCACACTACTTTCACGTCTTGATGCGTTATCGCATATTGATACTGGTTTTGGAATTAAGCCACCTAAGAAAGAAAAGAATGATGAATGCGTTGGTCGTATGCAACGCAAGGATTCTCAAATTCAGGTTGAAGGAAACTTTAGTATGCCTTTACGATATGCAAAGTGTTGTACTCCTCAGGATGGAGCGGAAAATATTGTGGGTAACATCAACCGATCAGGCGAGGTAATGGTACACCGCAGTCATTGTAAAATGTTCCAGAATACCAATCCGGATCGTCGGGTACATGTAGAGTGGAAATCGTAATTACTTCAACATTTCTGCAAGAGCCTTCTCTACGTTTTTTTGCCACTTTAGCTGCTCGTACGCCTGTGCTCCTTTTTTGTATGCTGCCTCTACCTCTACTTTTTGATCAGGAGTTGCTTGTGCAAGGAAGTCTTCAATAACCATATCCATTTCCTCGTCAGAGATATCCATTTTCTTCTCTTCGATAAGCTTTTGCATACCAAGACGAAGCTTAAGACGAGTAATACTTTGTTCTTTCATTTCATCCATAAGCTGGTCAGCAGTTTTTCCACTATGAGTCATCCATGACTCGATTGTCATTCCTTGTTGTTGTAACTGCTGAGAGAATTCACCAACCATTTGTTTTGTCTCTTCATCAATAAGCTCTTGTGAAAGATCGACAGATGTACACTTTGCGATTTCATCCATCAAAATACGCTCGCGACGCTGATGCTCTAGGGTTATTTCCTGTTGGAGCATAGAATCTTCGATTTGCTTCTTAAAATCAGCAACGTCTTTTGACTGTAGTTCTTTCTGTGCAAACTCGTCAGTGAGTTCTGGCATCTTTACCTCTGCAATGTCCTTCACGGTAACATGGAATGTTACAGGCTGGTTTTGTAGTTGTTCAGCGTGATACTTCTCAGGGAAGGTGAGTGTGAACTCTTTCTCCTCTCCTTTTTTCATTCCAATAAGAGCGTCTTCAAAGCCTGGGATGAGTACTTTTGAACCAATTTCTACAACGTGTCCTTCTGTACGAATGCCATCAATTTCTTTACCTTCTTTATCTGAACCCCAGAAATCCATGGTTATTTCGTCACCAGACTGTGCGACGCGATCTACCGGTGTAACAGTTCTGTGTTTTGATAAGATGTAATCAATCATTTTTTGCACCTCTTTTTCTTCTGCTTTTGGCTCTTTCTTTTCAATTTTGATTTTATCGATACCCTTTAGCTTTACCTCTGGCTTTTCAATGAAGATTATTTTTACGGTAAGAGGAGACTTGCTCACAGCCTCTACACGAGGATGGATGATTGGCTTGATATTCTCTGTTTCGACAATCTTCTCAAATGTTGTTGGTAGTAGGTGGTGAATTGTCTGCTGAAAGAGCTTGTCGCTATTTACTTTTTCACGAACTTTATCCATTGGAGCGTTTCCTTTGCGGAATCCTTGAATTTCAATATTGCGAGAAAGCTCGTGAAGAGCTTTTTCTTCTGCTGGTGCGACCTCTGTCTCTGTATACGTTACAGTACATTCTACTCGTCCTCCTTTGAGCCGTTTGATGATTGGTGCGCTTGTCATAGTGATTATGCCTTTTTCTTCCAATACACGAGAAGTGGTGTTGCAAGGAAGAGTGATGAATAGGTACCAATAATGCTTCCTACAATGAGCGTTAGTACAAACCATCGAATACTCTCTGATCCGAGAACAAAGAGGCTACAAAGCATAATGAGAGTGGATACAGATGTATTAATGGAGCGTGTAACGCTATCACTAAGACTTCGGTCTGCAACAGTTGCAAAGTCTTCCTTTCGCCCAATGTCAGCCAGATTATCACGAATACGGTCGAAGATAACAATAGTATCGTTTACGGAATATCCAAGAATTGTGAGAAGGGCTGTAATAAAGAGCGTATCAAACTCGAAGGTTGTTGTTTGGCTAATGATAACAAAGATACCCATGGTGATAATGACATCATGTAATAGGGTAATCACTGCAATGATACCGAATCTCCAAGGACTGAGTTTGCGAGGGATTTTGCGGAACACAAAGGCAATGTAGAGAACAATAGCTAGTGATGCGATTCCAAGTGCCCAGAATGACCTTTTCTTCAGTGTTGCTCCAACTGTCGGTCCAATTGTTGTAAATTGTAGTTCCTTAATTTGTCCAAGTTCAGTTTGTAGGTGACGCTGGAGTGCAATGTGCTCCTCGTTACTCATATCTCTCATTCGAAGTAGCACGCTGCTATCCTTTGTCATGGTTAGGGTGACATTACCGAGCTCTTTTTCGGATTCAAAAGTGTTTATTGCATCTTCAAACTGCTCTTTTGTTGTATTTGCTGGAATGCGGACTTCCATCATTGTTCCACCAGTAAAATCGATACTAAGGCGTGGACCTGGCACAATAAAGAGAGTAATGCTCACTATAACAAGTGCTGATGAGAGGCCGAGAAAAAATTTGGCTGGTTTGAGGAGTGACATATCGAGGGGGAGAGTAATGGTTTTCCTGATGAGAATCTAGAAAAATAGATCTTTTTGCATGATTAATCCGTTGATTATCGTATCCCATTGTAGCGTATTTGCGAAGTCTTCTAATGATGTTTTGCGGTCTTTCGGTGCTAATATGGGAGTAAGAAGAACCTGTACTTTTGAGAGATCTATTAGGCCTTGGTTTACTATAAAACCTGCTGTGGATTGTGGTGACGTGGTCGATATTGAGGTAATTGCTTCTTCTATCGTGTGTAGATTATTACTGAGAAGGTAATTATTTTTATGAGTTGCTGTTATCATACCGTGTGTATTTTTCTGGAAAAGGGTTTCTCTGATTGTCCAGTTTCCATTGCGGAACTGGGAATTGGTAATTTGGGATTCATCATGCCTGATATCTACCGATGAAAATCGTTTATCAAGAACGCGTCGAGTAATCGTGCTTGTAGGTAATATTGATGCGTAGCTTGAATGTATCCTATCTAAAATGCGGTCACGATCTTGTGTGTTTTTCACAGAGCCTTCAATAAGGATGTTTATTACTCCACCAGATTCAGTGATGTGAAGCGTGGATGGTTCACTCAGTAGTGACATGATGTCATGTTCTAGACTGATGTCGTTTCCCCAGTCAGTAAGTTTTTCTTGAATGATGCCGTCGACGATGATGGTATTCTCCTTTGAAAGGAGTTGATGAACGCTTTTCCAGACTACTGTTGGTTCTCCAATACTTGCTCTAAAGATTGTACCTGACAATGTGGCATCCTGAAGAGGTGCACTGATGAAGGTTTGATCCGTCTCTTGTGATATTTGGATGTGGTCAATTTCTTCTTGAATACCAATGTAGTTGCTATCTCTATAGAGGAGTGCATGCTCGATAGTATTACGAAGGCCGTGAGGCGCAGGTAGCGCTGATACTTTCATATATATCCATGAGTGAAGACCGTGATGTTCAGCGAGTAGTTTATAGGAGCGATTTTTACTCACTGGAAATTGTTGCTTACCAATGAGAGATTGTATTTTTGAATCTGTGAATTGTAGGTTGTATTGTCCAAGTGTTCCCGTGCCTGATTTTTGGAAAATTGCGGCGCTAAATGTGCTATCTGAATTTTGTATAATTCCAATAATTGCTTCTTCGCCATAAGAAGCCTCTGATAGGGCAGGGAAGTGGCTCGACCACTTTGAGAGTGTCTCTTGATTCGTATTATGAAAGATGGCAACGGTGTGTTCTGATGGTAGGAAATCTGCAGGAATACTGCCGTACGTTGTAAGGTTTCCTACAACAATGATGAGCCCTGCGAGAACAATAGCGCTGCCAATCATGGCAGAAACGATCATAATAGTGGTGCGGAGCAGGTGTGGCATATACCTAGCTTATAGCGAATATCAGCACTGTATAGAGCTTCATGAGTAACAAATGTATTCATAGCATGTTCTTGCTATCCGTCTAGCTTAATCAGTTGCTATACCATACTAATACACGTATAATAATCTGATTTGCTTACTGAAGCGGATCTGACACAAAAATATACACTTTCACAACACCAATACACACACAAAAAGAGGAACACGGAGAGGGCGATGTGCACAGAACGTGCCTATCGCCCTCTCTGCTCTGCGATGACGCTCTGTTGATGAGAGGTCGCTCTACAGCGTGCATCCCACTAATTCTTCATGAGTCCCTTGGCATTTTGCCTCGTCTTGGATTCTGGTCGAAGGACTCGTCCGGTAGCGAGAATAAACGAGATACCGTAGCAAGGCAGGGAATCGGGGTCACCTCACCTCACTGTGGTTTCCATAGGCTCGCAACTCCCTTCATCAGAATAGTTGCAGATAGCTCGGAAGCATTAACACAACAAAGAAGGCCAGAGACACTTGATTCTGGTCTTTTTTGCTATTCACATGGGAAAACCGTAGATGTTCCCAACAGAACCCCTTTGTTATTAGAGAGACTCCATCTTCTGCTTTGCACTTTCAAGGTTTGGATTAATGTCGAGTGCTTTTTGCAAAGCCTTTCGCGCATCATCTTTTTTATTGAGTTGAATAGCGACTCCTGCAAGGAGGTCGTACGTTCGTGCGTCATCTGACCACCGAGTAGTTGCAAGGTTTGCTTTTGTATATGCTTCTTCTACTCTTCCGAGTGCAATAGCTGCAGAGATATATCCTTCAAATATTTCGAATGTAGCGTTTGGCTCTAAGGTGAGTGCATCGTACTGGTCGAGTGCGAGACCTGCGTTACCAATCTCGAGTGCATTTTTTGCGATGAGTCTGCGTATTTCTGCTTGTGGCTGAAACCCGTTGCTCAGTGAGTATTCAAAGAAGGTAATTGCATTTTGATATTCATGAAGTGAGCCGTATGCGCGGGCGAGGAAGTATTGTATTTCTGGTTTTTGTGGGTCGAGAGAGTATGCATGTTCGAGAGAGGCAAGTGATTGTTCAGACCGTTCTGTAACAAGCTCGCAGTAGCCCTGTACAACCCATGCATCACGGTAATCATTCTTGACAGAGGTAACCTGAATAAGCAGAGGTAAGGCAAGTTCGCATTCTTGTACCTGAGCAAGTGCACGCGCAAGAAGTGTTATAAGGTGCAAGTCAGACCCCTCAGGGAATAGCATAAATTCGTCATACGCAGATTGAAGTGTTCGTGCGTAAGACCGAAGGACAGGATCCCACCCCTCGGTGGTAAGGGCAAGTTCGTCAGCTGCTTGCTTATGGTTTCCTTGGATAATAGACAATAGAGCAAGTCCGTAATGTTGTTGTGGTGAGTCTTCTGCAGCTTCTAATGTTTTTTGTGCATCGATAAGTTCGCCTGAACGTAACTGAATGATTGTTTCGAGAAGCAGTACGTCTTCTTCTCGTGCTCCTGCATTTTTCATTTTCTTTAGTGTTGATCGTACTCCTTTCATGTCTCGTCGTTGCATTTGTGCGGTTGCAAGTTTACGTAGTGCAGGTAGTCCGCCGTTTGTTTTTACAGAGAGTTCGTATTCTGCTTGTGCGTCTTCCCATTCTCCACGCATTGCAAAAATATCACCTTCTCTAAGGTGGAGTAGGGAGATGTCATCTGTATCAATAATTTGGTCTGATACACCGTTTGATGGTGTTGTAAAGAGGTCTGTATCATTGAAACGCTTGCCTTGTAAAAGTTTTGTGGATTCAGTTAATTGTAGCCACAAAAATCCCATTAACATTACTGCGCAGAGTGTTGCAAGGAGAACAGGTGCCGCAATCTTTGGAGCGATCTTCATCGCAGGAAAGAGTACCATAAAAAAATGTGCGAGTCTTACTCTATTGAGGGACTGAGTTCACCATCTTCTAATGAGGCATTACTTACCGTTTCACGTGCTTGTGCTTCTGCAATATTTTTGGGAATCACTGCATCGATAGCACCCCAGACAGCATCGCCTTCTTCTGGAAGAAGGATGGTTACTTGGTCGCCAACTTCTGCTCTGTAAAATGTCACAGACGCAAGAAGTACTCTGTAGGCTTTCCCCTCACAGAGAATCTTGTACTGACCATCTTCCTGGATAAGAATTCCAAAGACAGTTTTTCTTTTGATAGGAAGAATCTGTTTATAAATAAACTTTCCTTCATCGGTAATCGTGAGTTTCATACCATCTCCTTCAACGAGCTTGCTTTTCGATGCATAGTTGGCAGGAATTGGATATTCATTTCCTTCGCTATCCACCATATTTTGTCCGTCAAAAATACCTTCAACCACTTTTCCACTTTCACCAACTGATGCAGGTGCAGTGTGTGATGCACGAAGAATATTTCTTTCTTTTCCAGTATCAATGACGCCAGTAATTGCTCGTAAAAGAGCATTCGCTGTTTTGAGTGCAGATGATGCGCTATCAATGAGCTCTTGAATATGGAGAATTTTGTCGTCAGACATGAGATTTATAGGGGATAAATAGAGACAGTAAGAGCACAATCTGCAAGCCGTTTAGTGATCTCTGTGTCTGTAAGAAGTGCAGTTTGTGCGCCGATTGACGCCACGACACTTGCTGCATTTATAGTACCTGTTTTTAGTGCATCTGGCAAGATCATCCCTTCCATAAGACCCCATGTTACACCTGTTCCAAAGGCATCCCCTGCGCCTGTTGTGTCAACAATATTGGTGTTTTCGAGAACTGGGCAGTGATAGATATATGTGCCGTCAGAAGCAACAGTTCCATTGCCCCCATCGGTGATACACACATTGTCGACACCTGAGGAGAGTATATTAGAAATAGCTTCTTCTATTGTTTTTGTTTTTGTGAATGCAAGTGCCTCTTCTTTATTGAGGAGTAAGAGATCAGTGTTGTCGAGAAGCTCCTTACATTCTTCCATTCCTGCATTAATTTGGCAGCCACCTGGATTCCACGTGAGCTTTGGTGCAATTTCTGAGCATAGCATTTCATAGATATCATCTTGGATGATACAACTGTTTTCTTGAATATGGTTGAGGTATACCCAATCCATTTTTGAGAACATTTCTTTATCAAAGTTCGCGTCATGCAAGTGGATGTTTGTACCTGCTTCATACAAGATGACTCGCTCACCACTTTTTCCAGATAGGATAATTGAGTAGCTACTCACTTCGTTTTCAACAATAATTATACAGTCTGTACCAACTCCTTCTTGTTTGAGGTTTTGGAGAATTGCTTCTCCCCATTGGTCGGAGCCTATCACACCTTCAAAATATGCATTGCAACCAAGTCTCGCTAATCCGACAGAAGTGTTACTTGCTCCGCCTCCACATGCCTCGATGAGTTTCTCTACAGGGATTTTTGCGCCAAGTGGTAATGTAAAAGATTTCGTGTCTTTACACTCTGTTATAGCATTATGTGGCAATCGTACGAAAAGGTCGTACGTAGCGCCTCCAATGGAAAGCGTTCTGTGTCCCATATATTATTGATTATACCGTGATTGCATTGCTTGCATAAATGCAGAATGCATTTGCATGTTCTTTTTCTTTCGTAGGTGCCATTGGAATAGTGCGATACTTGTTCCAAGGATTGTCCAAAGCATCCAAGCAGGAAGTCCTGTGTCATCGAGAATAGGAATGTCAGGAGTTTGTGGAGCGGGTTCATACCCTCTTGCAGATCCATGGAAGCCATTTGGAATTGGGTCTCCAGGTGCTGCTGTATATCCACCTCCAATTGGTGTGCCCTGTCCAGTTGCAGAGAGTTCTTCGAGGAGTTCTCCAGTAGTCGTAATAGGAGTGAGTTTCATGTAGTACGAGATTCCATTAATAAGATCACGGAGTGTGTATGCACGTAATTCACCGTTGAGTGTTCTTTTTTCTGTAAACTCATCAGGCTCTACTCCGTATTCCAAGAGGAAAGAGGAGAGAGGAACATCAGCAGTCAGAGCGCTCCATTCAATAAAGATAGACCCATCACCTGGTGTTGTTTCAAGCTTTAGCCCAAGCACAATAGCGGATGTTACTTCACTTTTCTGTTCGCTTTCACGGTCTTCTTGTAGGGCGGTTATACCGAAGTAGTATGTTGTTCCTGGTCGTAGTCCCGCAACAGTTGCGGCGGCTGTTGGGCGGTCTGTGTCGAGTGTATAGAGGAATTCATTTGGGTCGGTTCCTACATAGATACGATACCCATCAATCTCTTCGCGCTCTTCAACAGGGTCCCACCTCAGTGCAATTGCATTGATCTGAGCTTCTGCAATAACATTTTGAACCTGTGGCAGACCACGGAGATTTACATTGAGTGATGCAGATCCTTCTGCAGTGTTACCAATAGCGTCTGTTGCACTAACGACAACATCGTGTGTACCACCTCCTCGTGGTGTTTGAAGAAGCATTTGATATTTACCTGTTGATGGGTCTGTACTTGTGAGGGTGTATGTTTCACCGTTAAACACTGCAGAGACACTTGGCGTTCCTGGTTCTGTTTGTACAACAAGAAGAACGTCTGTTTCTTCGATTGGGTTCTCTGGGCTCAATGTAATACTCTCTATAGATGGAGGAGTGATATCAATAGAAAAATTTCTTGGATTTGATTCGTATCTGCCATCAGCGTCTTTTACAGTGAGTGTCTGTTCTTCTTTTGTTGGGTCGAGTGTTACTGGAATTGCAAAGTTACCATCACGATCTGTTTCACCGATAACATCTTCTGTTCCACCCATAACAGTAAGGTTAATGAATGCAGGTCCGTTTCCTGTAACAGTGATTTCTGTTTCATTAAATATAGCGTTCGCTTTTGGTTCGTATATGTTTACTTTAATGTCTGGCTGCTTAATTATCTGTTGGCCAACTACTTCAATTTCAGCGTATCCAAGAGCATCTCGTGGGTCTTCTGGTGCTGCATTTGGATTCTCTGTAATGATCACCATGTGAGACCCTGCAGTACCGAACTTAAGAACAAGAGGGAAACTTCGAACTCCTTGGTTTGTAAATCCGAATGTGACGACTCCGTCTTTTGGAAGTTCTGCTGTTGGATCTGTTGATGCCATATACACCGTACCTTCATAGTCTTGAAAAATATTTCCATTTTGATCAATAGCAGTAATTTGAATATCTTCTGCTTCGTTTAAACGTAGTCGTTGAAGGTCCGATGTTGGCTGATCTCCTATTTGAATTTCAAAATGATCCAGCTCTTGGAACCCAGCAACTTGTCCTAGAAGACTTGCTCCAAATGCATTTGTATCTGAGTAGAATCTTTGCTTTGTCGTTGGCGCGGTGTATGCAACTTGTGTTGGACCTCCAATACTATCTGCAATATTTCCTGCAGCAATACTGACAGTGTCATCAATAATTTGTGCACTGATAATATCCATTGCACGAAGAGTAATAACTCCCTGTGTCGATGCACGAATAATGAATTGCTGCTCCCCGTAAGGGTTTGTTTCGCGGTCTACTGCATGAATAAGGTCTGATGACCTACTTGAAATAAGTTCTACCATTCGACCAGAAAGGGGATTACCAAATCGGTCTACCAGGATAACGGTGACAAGCATTTCATCACCAAGCGAAATATGTTCTGATGGAATATCAATGTAGCTTTGACGTGTATCAATGCTATCTGGATGGACATTAAGAGAGGAGGCATGATTGCCAGAGTGTAGTTCATATTTTCCTGCAACCTCTAAATCAGATCCAGCGATCCATGTCTGTGCCGTTCCATTATCATCTATGTTTACTGTGTGACTAAATATATCTCCTAGTGGAGACTGGATAGAGAGGTCTAGTTTTTCTCCTGGCAACGCATCTGAAACAACAATTTCTGTTGCAAGTCCTGCAACGGTATCCATTGCATCAATGGTGAGAGCATGTGCACTTGTTGGAAGTGCAAAGAGAGCGACGACAAAAAGTGTGTGTGTGTATTTGTTCATAAATCATACTATTTTAGCATTGAACAAGGTTTTGCTCAATCAACATAGTATTACTGCAGCATAGTCTTATTTTTTTGTCCATATCCTTTCTCGAGGGAGAGAGAAGTCACATTTCCCAATTTCACCATTTCTATAGTACCATACCTTCCCGTGAGACGACTCTTTCTATTATCCACCTGCCTTCTTCTAATCGCTTGCGGTGGAGGTTCTGCCGATACTGTCTGTGATGTTGATTACTGGGATGGCACTGTTGGTACATGTTTACCAGAGGGTTGGAATATTATTGACCAAGAAACTCTTCTTCAGAGAGGAGTCCCTGAAGAGACTATTGTGGCATTTCAGATTGAAGAGTCGGTATCAGGACAGTTTCCAACTGTTGCTATAACAAAAGAGCGCTTGCCATACCCTGTTTCTCCTCAGGATTATAGCTTAGCAAGTATTCGTTCAGTTGAAGTCATGGAGGGGTATGAACTTGTTGATTCTAAAGATTTCAGGGTAGCAGGAGAGGATGTTTCTTTACATATTTTTACAGCACAGCCAATTGAAGGAGAGCCACGTCGACGCTTCTTTCAAGTGAGTACAGCAATCGATGATACAGGGTTTACTGCTACAGCTGTTTCTCCTGTATCTATTACAAATGATCTTGAAAATGACATGATGTTGATACTTGAAAATCTTTTCTTTACAGCACCTGTAGAAGAAAAGAAATAATTGTGATTTTATCCAAGAAGATCTGCTACTATCTGGGGCACTACGTTATGGTGCCGTAGCCAAGTGGTAAGGCAGGGGTCTGCAAAACCTCCATTCGCGGGTTCGATTCTCGCCGGCACCTCCAAAAATCATAGTATAAACACTACTTTGAGTGCAAAATTCGTTCGCATGCGGCGTTCGGTTTGACATGGTAACAAACATATGTATATTTGCCTTAACATTACCCATATTTCCTATGAATACTGCCACCGAAGCTGAAGCAAAGGTTACTGATGATACTACTACTCCTGTGGTCTCCGATGAGCGCAGAGAGGAGATTGGAGATGAACTAGCTGATCTTGATAAACAGGAACGTGTTGTTGTAGAAGCACTTGAAGAGGTTAAAGCAGAATTCGCAAGAATTCAGACAGAAAGACGTGAACTGATAGGTGAACTTCTTGGCAATGTCGCTCAGCCAGACGCTCTTGATATGACACCTGAAATGGCTGATGAGGCGATTGCTGCTCTGAAATCAGAATTTAGTAAGAGTGCAGACGATAGGAAAAAGGACGGCTACACTGTTCAGGGAGGTATGGATTTTGCAGTAATAGAAGCAAAGCTACGAGCAAAAGAAAACGAAGCTGTACTTGCATCCCTCTACAGAATGGTAAAGGCAGATTCCCGCCCTACGGTTGTCTGTGAAGAAGGT
>PFDQ01000022.1 GCA_002772815.1 Candidatus Peregrinibacteria bacterium CG10_big_fil_rev_8_21_14_0_10_42_8 | reverse complement strand
ATGACCCCTGTTGCATACAGAGATTATCTGTTGTCCCAGGTCGAGGGTTAGGGGGTTCTACTGTGTCTACCAAATGGGGTACACTTCACCATATCTTTAGTTTCACCCCCTCCCGATGGGGGCTTTTTTCCTTTGTCTTGCGAATTATCACTTCGACCATCGGGGATAGCCCTCGTTATGGCATTTGGGTCGAATCGGAAGTGAACTATTGCCTTTCTTTCATCTTCGTTTTCACACACTTCAATCTTCTCTATCAGCAGATCTGCTAGCACTTTTTTCTCCTCATATGTGGCTTTATTGAGCTTCTTCTCAAACTTTGCAGAGAATCTACGAAGGTCTTCACAGGCTACGTCATATTGCGCAATCCGTTGAAGTTCTGTTTCAACCTTCTTTTTGTTAATCAAAGCTTCATCTCGTTGGGCTTCATATTTTGTTAATCTGTGTTTTACATCGCTTTCCTTTAAGATTTCCTCTTCGTCTTCAAGGTATGCATCTTTTGTCCTCTCAATTCGATTGTTTGCCTTTGAAAGCTGCTCTTCATAAAAGTCCAGTTGTCGAATAAGCTCCTCTCTTCGTGTTTGATCATCCATAGATTCTTTATGTAAACGGAGAAACTCTTCAGGTTTTTCGATTGTTGCTTTGATGAAGCCCCAAGCGTAATCTTCGATAACGGTTCCAGATACACTCATTGTTTTAAACTCATTGCCATCATCATCTGTAAACTTTTTTCTGCGATAGTGACGGTTTCCATCAGCTGCTTTATATCCAACAAAGCCCTTACCTGTCGCAACATCTACCAATTTACCTTTAAGCATATATATTTCACTGCCACCACCACGACCTCTTCTGAAGTCTGTCCGTAATCGTTCCTGAGCCATATAAAAGAGCCTATCATCTATGCATGGTTCTACTTTCATATGAATCCAATCTTCTTCAGGTCTTTCTTCATATAACTCAGGTTTCAGTGAAATACGCCTGTATCTATTTGAAATATAATCACCCCTATAAACACTATTTGGGATTTTCTTCGCGATATCACTTGAACGCCAAATTGTCCCTCTAATAATGAAATAGTAAACCACCGGCTCTGCCGGTGAGACTTCCGTAGGTTCTACCGTTCCGGCGTTTATTTTATGATGAAAAGGGAAAAGCCCCCCGAAGGAGGCATTACACCTCTTTAATAATGCGATCATTCACAACCCAAGCTCATGTAGTGTGGGACTGCAAATATCACGTAGTCATCGTACCCAAATATAGAAAGAAAGTCCTCTACGGAACCATAAGAATACAGATTGGAAAAATCATCAGAGAATTAGCAAAACAAAAGGAAGTGAAGGTGATTGAAGGAACAGCATGTCCTGATCACATTCATCTTGTACTCCGTATCCCACCCAAACATTCTGTTGCGTATATCATGGGATTCATCAAAGGAAAATCAGCTGTCAGGGCTCATAACATGTTTGCCCGCAAAAAATCCGTTAGCCAAAAATCATTCTGGTCACGAGGATACTTTGTAAACACCGTTGGAGTCGATGAAGATGTTATTCGTAAATACGTTCAAGACCAATGGAAGAAAGATCAGTTCTTCGATGGACCTGAACTGGATCTCAAGTGGTATTGATAACAACCGGTAGCTCAACTTCTCTTTAGCTAGCCCCTTCCAGGGGCTTTTCCCATGCTACCGGCTCTGCCGGTAGTTATGACTTCTAGTTGTGAGATCTCTTCCATCTGTGCCTTAGTCATATTGCCCATTTTCTTTTTTGCATTTGCTACAATTTTATCTGCATTTTTCATAGATCAATTATACTTTAATTATGTGTGTTGCGTACGGTTTAAAGGCAGCAAACCATTGATATATTTCTCTCCACAAAGAGTTTGCATTCAAACCCTTCAAGCCCACCATTAAATTGACATAATAAAATCGAGGTTATTGAAGTGATAACCTCTTAGTACTCATTTTCTATGCAATTATTGAATAGTGGTATGTATGTATTACGGGACATTTCTGCATTCTTAGAAAAGACAGTATGCACATCAGTGAAATCGGTAACTAAAGGAAGAAATTTCTCATAAAGAGCTATTGTTTCTAGTTCACCTTCTTTTCCTTTTCTACAAGCTTGTACAATTCGGTTAGGTGCAATGATTTGCCCAAGGTACGGATTTTTGCCTATAGGAAGGTTGTATTTCTCCAAAACCGTTTGCAGTGCAAGAATCTTTTCTTCTGATTGTTCATCGACGAGTGGAAAAGGGGATGGTCGATCAAATGTATCTAAAACTGCCTGATAACGTGCATGAGAACGATATTCGTTATGTAGTGTGTCAATGAGCATTTCATGAAGGTCAACCATATCAGGGGGGCTTTCTGATGATCCTGCAGAGGATGATTCTTGTACTTCAGGGGACACCTCTTTCATATCTATTTCACCTTGTGATGATGATGAGGAGGATTGCAGGATATTTTCCTGATCGACTTGTTTCTCTTCCTCAATTTGCTTTGGTTCTAAAGCAGGTTGTGCACTACAAGCACTAAGAAATAAAGTGGCTGCAATTATTTGTGTAAAGTATTTCATAGGAAAATATATTACTCTATTTTCCCTATTTGCAATAGGGGAATTTATATTTTCAAATAGTAATTGATCATTTATGACAGGCTGCCACATGGCTTGCAGAATAGAGAAGATTGCAGTTTGCCTCTGATGAGGTAGAATTTGAGGTATGAATTACTTACAGCTCATTTCAATTTGTATCGAAGCAATAATCGCTTTGTTATTCCTCGTAACAGCGTTAATAAGCAACTCAACTTCGTAGCAACTCTTGCCGCACTGTGGTCTGCTTGGGGGGTATATAAGAAATAGTACATCGTTTCTGGTATACTTTCTGTATGTCTCTTTTTAGATTTGCGGCGAGTGTTCTAGCGGCAGCAGTATGTATACAACCAGTGATGGTATGTGCTGCATCGTTTCCAGATATGCAGGATCAGTGGTTTGGATATAGCAAAGCAGTAGAAGGATTGCAAAGCAGGCAAATTATTGGAGGATATCCAGACGGAACATTTAGGCCAGATACAGCGATTAACAGAGCAGAGCTTTTAAAGATTGTATTTAAAGGCCGTAATGTAACAGCTGCGGATAGACGATGTTTTTCCGATATTAATCCTGATGAATGGTATGCGCCGTATGTGTGTGCAGCAAAGAGAAGAGGTATTATCGATGGATATCCTGATGGAACCTACAAGCCAGATCGAACGGTTAATTTTGCTGAGGCGATAAAAATCATCCTTGGTGCGTATGGTAGGGAGATTGACGATGCAGAAGGAGAACAGTGGTATGCACCATATGTTGATAATCTCAATAGTGCAGATATTCTTCCCGCACATAGTTATATTCCTTGGGAGGAGCTTACACGACTGCGTGCAGCAGATGTTTTGTGGCGTATTTTGCAATACGATGAAGAGAGTGTTATTCCAAGATTTTCTGAGGGGTGTGGAAAGGCAAAGCCTGCACTCGGTAGCACGGTAAATGTTAGTGGTGAGGAGCGTTCGTATCTCCTGACGGTGCCTGAGAGTTATATTATACACGATCCTGTGCCTCTTGTTCTTGCATTTCACGGGCGGACAAATAGCAACACTCAAGTGAGGTCTTACTATAAATTTGATAAAGAAATGAAAGATACCATTGTTGTGTACCCAGCTGCTCGGAGTAATGGTAATGGGACATTTAATTGGTCCATCGAAGGCGACTTATCTTTTGTTGATGCTCTCATAGAGCAGTTATCAGAACAGTATTGCATTGATATGGATCGCATTTTTGTTGCTGGGCATTCTCTTGGGGGATGGTTTAGTAATTCTTTGGCTTGTGTTCGAGGAGACGTTATCCGTGCTTCAGCGAGTGTAGGAAGTTCCTCTATTATTACAGATTGCGCAGGCCCAAGTGCAGCAATGATTATTCATAATCCAGATGATAGGCTTTCGCCATTTAGTGGATCGGTAAGAAATCGTGAAATGCGAGTAGAGGAAAATGGATGCAACTGGAGTACATCTCCCGTGTCGCCAGAGGCATTACTGTGCGTTTCTCATGCAGAGTGTACCAATAACCCTGTACATTTTTGTCCCCATGAAAATGATACATCGTACGATGGCGAGTATTACCCCCATAACTGGCCAAAGAGTGCAGGAAAGGCAATGACAGATTTCTTTACATCATTATAGTTATTACTGACACACACTATTGCTTGTCATTGTCATCGTTACTTCTTCTGTAGTGCGATGTAGTTCATGAGCAATTCTTTCTGCAAGCCACTGCCTAAACCCTGGAGTCTTTCGGCCACGCGGATCTTGCTCTTCGATGTACCTCTTCATTCCGCAGATGATGTGACGCTCTTGTTCAGTATATCCATCAATGATGACTGTTCTGTCTGATGCAACGCCAGAAACATTTTTAACAGGTGCCGCATTATTTGCCATACGGAAGTGCCCTGTATACGAGACTGTCGTATGCATGCCATTCATACGACCAAGAAGTGACAGAGCAAGAAGTGCTTCTTTTGCTCCTTTTCCTCTTGTAGAGCCATGTGAAGTTGATCGACCAACAGTATCTCGGTTGAGAGGATCTCTATGGCTAGCACTGTCATCATTCCCTGAGAAGTTATCACAGATAAGTTCAGTGTGTGCAGATGCGGTATTATCAGATTCATTTAGCTCTTTTTCCGTAGATGATACAGTGGACTCAACCGCGATATTCGTCCCACAAGAAAGTGTGGGAAGTGCTATGAAGAGAATAGTGACAGACGCTAATTCTCCATCATGAAGTGGTGATATGCTACAGTTGATAATAGATCCATTTTGTACACATCCACTAGAGCTACCAGAAGTACTAAAGCGTACTCCTGACGGCAGTGTTGTAGAGACGACAGGAGATACAGCTGTTGCAGGACCATTATTGCTAACAGTTGCTGTATATGAAGTACTGTTTCCAGTTAGGGAAATGCTTAAGTCGTTCTCTGGCTCGCATTCAATGATGGTAACTGCTTCTGACGAGTCATTTCCACTAAAGTAATCTTGTTGCTGACCTACCAGTGCTAATGCTTCAATAGTCACAGATGAAGGACATGTGAAGGACTCTGGAATGTTGAGTTCGATCTCAACTGAGAATGTATCACCATATGCAATATCAAGGCCACTACACGTCATAGTATTTCCTGCTGCCAAGCACTCTGCTGCATTGATACTATTAACATCAAGCCCAGCTGGAATACTAATAGTCATGGTTGCTCCTGTTGCAAATGCAGGTCCATTATTTGTTACTGTTGCCATTGCGCTAAATGAACCACTGCGCTCGGCAGAAACAGAAGATCCAATCTCGATGCTCAGGTCGATGTCGTTTGGACCTGGGCAAGCATAGTATGTTTGGCTACTTGCTGAGTTGTTTGCAGTATAACTATCTTGCTGTAAGGCACTTACAGTTGCAGAGATATCGATATCTGCAAAGCATCCACTTGAAAGTGGATTGAAGACCACATCAAGATTTCTCGATTCACCAGATGCAAGAGGGGAGACAGTACAGATGATGTCTGTACCAGAGCCACCGCTACATCCTACAAACGATCCTGTTGATGTAAATGTCGTATGAGATGGAACAGGGATTGTCACTGTGATGCCACTGGCAGTGAGAGGACCAGTATTACCAACCTGTACTTCTGCTGTCATAAGAGACCCGCTCAGTGTTAAAGTATTCACCTCTAAGCTAACTGAGAGGTCTGCTTCAGGAAAGACGGCAAAGAAGACATTGTCTTGAAGGCCGTCAACATCTGTATTTCGTTCAATAACATCTTTGAGAGTTGTCGACTGAATTTCGAGAAGGTCGCTTCCTGTGAAGTAATTCTCGTACCAAAATCTATCGCCATCACGAATTCTCGTAAATTGATTCTTAAGAATAGTGGTAATGGTTTCACCAAGGCTAGACCCTGCAAGATGGTCTTCCGCAAGTCCGCCAACCCATAGGTCTATTGCTTCTAGGTCACCTCCGTATACGGCATCAAGTTTTGCTGCCATTGTGCTATCTGATGTTATGTCTGAAAAACTTGTGTGCGCCGTAAGCCCGAGGTCTCGTCTTGCTTGGTTGTAGCCTGCAAGTCCGTGGTCACGACCTCGTTGGATGTTGAGTGAGACTAGATCAAACCCACCAGAGCCAGGAGGCCCGAAAAGGAAGTTACGTAGTGCGTCGATTTCCTGTGTATCTACTTCTTGCATGACTTGTGCAGAGAGGCCACGAAGGAGCGGGTCAATATCTGCCTGCTGAACAATAGCAGGGTTAAAGAACCCAGAGAGTAGCGACACATGCCCCTCAGGAATCTCTAAGCCCTCTCCATCCAGACGAAGGAGGGTAGGGGAGATCATACTATGTCCTAGTCGGTAGGCAGCTGTCGAAAATTCGTTTGCTATTCCTGCATCAACTGACGGGTTGTATCCAGAGTATGTAGGGAGAATATCACTACCAAAGAGTGAAGGTAGAAAATCATTATACGTAATTGCTTGTTCTATTGCTCCTACTTTCAGCCGAGCTGTCTCGTATAGTTCGTCATCTGTAAGAAGTGGGTTTAGTGCTCGTAGCTCAGTTGCGATACGGTTATGCTCGCGAACAAATAGGGTGTGAAGTGCAGTGAGTCCAGGTTGTTCGTTTGCGCGGATATCTCCTGCGAGGAAGAACATCGACGATGTACTCATGGCATTTGGAAGTCCAGAAGTGTTAAAGGGGAGAAAATTCCCACTGCTAACACGAAGGAGACCACCGCTAAATGCACGAATAGTATCCGCACGGGCCACATCGGACCCATAAACATTTGAGGCATCCAGATATGCAGTAATCTGGTTAAGTTGCTGACGCGGTGAAGATCCAGAGTCACTAACAGATCTATTGAATCCAATAGTCTGTGTTCCAGTAGATAACGGATCAAAATATGGATCGCCAGTTGGAACTGCGATGTTGTAGGCTTCAGCTGGCGAGGCATTATCTGTGAGGTCGATGTCATGATCGACAAATTGTCCCCATGTCCAAAACATATCAGAAAGACCTCGTGTATTTCGTATGTCAGTCGATTGTGCTGCAATTTCATTAGAGATTACCCGTGCACTAATGGCTCCTGTCCCGCCTCGTGGCTCTGAAATGCCATCGGCATAATCGGTTGATGTTAACCGTAATAGATGTGTATCAGTAGACCCCCAGAGAGGCTCAATTGTATTATTCCCAGACCCATCAATAGTCCGTACATCAAATGATACTGCTGCATAAACAGGGGTTATACCACCATTACTGAGGAGTAATGCAAGAAGTACAGCCAGTGCTTTTTCAGCAATCCGGTACATAAAAGGATGTTATAATACTAAATTATTTATATATGTCAACAATTAGTAATTTAAGCGATAAATAGACAATTTAGTTAAAATTAGCTTTCTTTTTAAAGAAAGATGGGTATAGTGGTTCGGATGAATAATGAGAATGACAAACCAGCGGAGTCTTCTGGCTTTCAGGAGATGGGTGTTATCCCCGAACTCTTAAAGATCCTCAATACACGAGGTATCACAAAGCCGACCCCAATTCAGCATCAAGCAATTCCACTCGCAAACCAGGGGAAAGATCTTATTGGTATCGCTCAAACAGGAACAGGGAAGACATTCGCATTTGGACTTCCGTTATTACAACATCTCTCACAAGGGAAGAAGCGAGCACTTATTGTTCTACCAACACGTGAACTTGCATATCAGGTGGATGATGCACTAAAGCCGTATGCATCTGTCCTTGGTATAAAGACTGCTGTGTTTGTTGGAGGATCTCCTATGCATCTTCAGAAGAAGGCATTAAAGAATAATCCTCGCATTCTTATTGCAACTCCAGGCCGTCTTAATGACCACTTAGACCAGAGGACAGTGACACTGAGAGAAGTTGAAGTATTAGTACTTGATGAAGCAGATCGAATGCTTGATATGGGTTTCAAACCACAGATTAATAAAATTCTTTCACAGATACCACGTCAGCGTCAGACATTATTGTTCTCTGCCACAATGCCACAGGACATTGTGAAGCTCGCTACAGCAGAGATGAACATGCCGCTTCGTATTGAAGTTGCACAAGAGGGGACAACAGCAGCAAAGATCGAACAAGAGCTTATTATTGTAAAGCAGCCAGATAAGCAAAAGTTGCTGAGTACACTTCTTACTGAGAGTAAGGGTAAAGTCATCGTGTTCACACGCACAAAGCATGGTGCAAAAAAGGTGACAAAAGTACTGAACGATGAACGCTTCAAGGCTGTTGAGATTCATGGTAATAAAACTCTTGGACAAAGACGAAGTGCTCTTGGTGGTTTTAAGAATGGAACATTTAGAATACTTGTAGCGACAGACGTCGCATCTCGAGGAATTGACGTTGATGATATTACACTTGTCATCAACTACGATCTTCCAGACGATGCAGCAGACTATGTTCACAGAATTGGTCGAACAGCGAGAGCAGGAAAAGAAGGCCGTGCTATTTCGCTTGCAACACCAACACAAGCAGGTCATATCCGCGATATAGAAAGACTCATCCGTACGCCAATCCCACGAAAGTCTCATTCATCAGTTCCATCAGCATCCCTTGAAGGTGGCTCTGGTAGTAGTGGTCGTCCACCACGAAGAGGAAGTGGGGGAGGAAGGGTAGGTCGTCCTTCTGGAAAAAGAAGCTTTAGTAGCGGAAGGAGTAATTCTTCAGGCGGTGGACAAAGAAGGCGACGATAATAAACAAAACTTGCGATTTCATATGACGTCGAGTATGTTCAGGAAATAATAGCTCGCATAAGTTCATTTACGGATGAGAACGATTTGAATAGAATGTTTTGACATATAACAGATAGCCTGTCATCTTGCAAAGGATGAGTGTCTAAATTAGACTTTTGCTCCTACTTTATTCTTTCGAACATTATGTCATCAAAACTTCTTATTCCATTGTTTGCACTCGCAATATTACTTTCTGCATGTTCATCGACTGTTATTACAGAAGAAGAACGCGAAGTGCCTACGGAAGATAAAAAAATGGAAGAATCAACATTTACAGGAACCCTCAATGAAAACGTATCGAAAAGTTTTATTGCATTTACTGGTACAAAAGGAGAAATAGTGTCACACGAGTGTCAGTTCAATGAGTTTACAACAAGTGTAAATTTTGTAGAAGGAAAGCCTGTCTCTCTTGAAGCAACAATTCAAATTGATAGTCTTGAAACAGAATCTGAAGGACTAACAAAGCATTTACTATCACCAGATTTCTTTGAATCAGAAACGTATGGGACTGCAACGTTTGTGTCATCTGATATTACTATGCTTGATAATGATAGTTATGCAGTTACTGGAATGCTTACGATTAAGGATGTCAGTACAGAGGTGGTTATCACAATGAATATCACTGAAGACTACGTACAAGCAAAGTACACACTAGACAGGACTGAATACAATGTTGGAGGACCTGCAGATAGCATAAAGGCACCAAATGCAGAGATTCTCATTGAATTGAAGGTTGAACTTCAGTAATACGTTATTCAACGTTTTCTAATTGCTGTATTGCAGAACGTGCTCGGGCATTGCTCGGATCGTACTGCAGTACAGCTTTGAATTGATCTATTGACTCTTGAATCCTTTGCCTCTCTGCATACTGAATACCAAGGTTAATACGAGCAGCGACAAAGCTCGGTTCCAGTTTTACAGCTGTTTCGAGCCGAGCCAGTGATTCTGCATTGCGGCCAATTTTACGCAAAGCAACTGCAAGGTTGTACTGAGCCTGTGGGTAAAATGGATTGTAGCTCACACCAGTTTCAAGGATATCAACAGCATCATTGTATCGCCCTGCCTGTACATAGAGAGAGCCAAGATTGACATATGATGTTACAAAGCGAGGATTAGCTTCTATAGCAGAGTAGTAGTAAGACTCTGCAAGTTCTGCCTGTCCTTGCTGGTTGTAGTATGTTCCAAGTCCAAGAAGAGCATGGGTATTAATGGGGTTAATACGAAGTGACTCTTTATATGTTTTAAGTGATGTAGCCATTTCCCCTTTTTGTCGATAGGCAGATGCAAGGTTGCTAAGGATTTTACTGACACCAGGGTTTGTATCACCAACATTCCTACTGTGCTTTTGACTAATCTCGAGAGCCTTTTGGTAAAGCTCTATTGCCTCATCGAGCTTTCCTTCTTCCCTGTACTGAAGACTGACGTAGTTACCAACGTTATTGTATCCAGCAGCTGCAGCATCAGGGTAATGTTTAATGACATGCTGGAATAAAGTGTATGTATTTTCCCATGAGGAAGCTTGTCTGATAGTACCAATGCTGTATCCAAAGAGCATGGCAACGCACAAGCCTGCAACCCATTTCTTGTGTGATATTTGAAGAAAAAACCAGCCAAGTATATACAGGAGTCCAATTATTGCTGTGTATGCGTATCTATCTGATGCGTAGTAGAGGAAGTCTCCTTTGAAGAAGTTAAGCAGCGTAGGGCCTACGCAAATTGCGAACCACGCAAAACCAAAGAAGAACACCTTTGTTTTTTTAAGCGAGTAGATTATACCAATACCAAGCCCAATAAGCCCAATAAGCGGCAAGAGAAACATTGGATTATGAAGATTAATGTCGCTAGCAATAGGGTATAAAACAGACAGCTTAGTCGGGAGGATGAATTTCTCCAGGTAAAATACGATGCTTTTAATAGGGATAAGAATTTTCTCTTCAAGAGAAGAGCTCCCAAGTACCGTTGTCTTTCCAAAGATTGCGATAAATCCGAAGAAGAAGGACAAAACAAAGTATGGAATTTTTTCAGAAAGTATACCTTTCTCCCATATACGATTTTCTTTCCAATCGAGTAGTAGCAAAAGAATAGGTAGTCCAATGACTGTAACTTTTGAGAGGAGCGCACATGCAAATAACGCAATGCTAGCGTAGTAGTACGATTTCTTTTGGTCATCCCTAAATGATATATATCCTAGAAGTGATAATAAAAAAAATAAGGTTGAAAGAAGATCTTTTCGAGCACTAGCCCATACAACTGCTTCGACGTTGAGTGGGTGCAATGCAAAAATAAGACCAGCAAAAAGTGCGATCCAGTTATTTTTGAGAAGATTTTTTAGGAGTAGCGTTACAAGAAGACTATTGAGGACATGAAGTATGAGACTATGGAAGTGATATATAGTGGGATTAATGCCACCGATCATATAGTCAATTTGATACGAAATGAGCGTGAATGGGATGTAGAGCTCAGGGTCGTACGTTGTAAAAATAGTTTTAAGGTTTTGAAGCGTTATTCCACGAACAGCTTCGTTTTCATAGATTAAGATGCCATCATCCCAATGTACAAAATCAAACCCTAATGCATGTCCATAAACAATAAATAGGAGGAAAAAGAACAAGCCTACAACGCTCCATAAAACTGATTTCTTCGGTAATTCAATAGTCATATATTCTATACTACAGTGCAACGTTTGCTATGTCGCGTAAAAGGACGCCAATACCATAAGCAACAAAAGCTCCAAGTGCTCCAACTGCGATAATCTCAAACGGACCGCGGAATATACGCTCTTTCGTAACAATGCTTCGTGTTAGACCTAGTATGAATAGAGCAGCAAATGTGGACCATATCGCGATGCTAAATCTACTGTTTTGATCTAGGCCCAGCAGGTAAGGGAGAAGGGGGATAGATCCAAATATCAGAAAGCTGATAAAGGTCATTGTTCCATGAATAACAGGGTGACCATCAGAATTTCGAATCATACCGTGTTCTTCAGCCATCATAGTATCTGCCCAGACATCTTTATTGCTCGTGATGATATCCACGACAGTATCGAGATCTTTTCCAGAAAATCCTTTTTCAGCATAGGCAATACGAACCTCAGCTTTTTCAATATCAGGAATCTCATTAATTTCCGCGATTTCCTCTTTTCGTAGCCGTTCGTAATGGTCAGTCTCAGATTTAATAGATAGATATGCTCCAGTTCCCATAGAAGTACCATCAGCAATCAAGTTTGCAAGACCAAGAATAATAACAACATAATCTGGAAGGCTTGCACCAACTGTTCCTGCAACAACAGCAAATGTTGTGACAATACCATCGTTTCCACCATAGACAATATCTTGAATGAACGGGCCAAGTTTTGATCCATGTCGTTCTTCTTTCCTGTGCTCCGCAAGCCGTTGCTGCATTTCTTTATCTAATGGCATACTAACTATAAGTGTACACTGAAAGTCTATTTTCGCAATCTATCATACGGGTTATGCTGATGTACACTGCACAACATGAATACGTCAAAACTCACCGTCACGTTCTTTGCGGGTATGGTTATTATGCTTTCAGGTACGGTAGTAGCTCAGCAGTTTGGAGGATTGATGTTTCCAGATGTGCTTCCCAATGATTATTTCTTTGATTCTGTTAATCGATTTGCGAAAAAGGGGACAATTACTGGATATGACACAGGAAGGTTTGGACCTCATGATTATGTAACACGTGGACAAGTTGCAGTCATTCTTGATAGATATGATCAGCAGACAATTAACCTTATGAGGAATCAAATAGCACAAATACGAGACCAAATGGGACTTGGCTCTTGTGGGGATAATGTTGTGCAGGTAGGTGAAGAGTGTGACGATGGAAATACATTAAATGGGGATGGTTGTACACTTGATTGTCAGGAGGAAATTCATTGTAGCGGTGGATACAAAATAGGAGACAGATATCCAGCACCAGATGGATGTAATATTTGTTCGTGTACAGAGGCAGGTATCGCATGTACCGAAAGGGCATGTACACAGAAGAAATGTTTCTCAAGTGCAGAATGCCAAACAAGTGAGGTGTGCTCTGTGGAGCAAGGGGACTGCCGTTACCCATGTCCACAGGGAGCAGTGTGTATTCAGGCATGCGCTGGCGTGTGTATCCCAAGGGCTGCAACAACTATTTGTGGAAATGGAACATGTGAAGATGGGGAAACAGCATTTCCAGATAGAACCGGAACTAGCATGTACTGTCCACAAGATTGCGCTTTAGGAGGGCCAGTGTGTGGCAATGGACTTTGTGAAGAAGGGGAGTCTGATGAGTATACGTTTAGTGATAGTGGACCAGAGTTACTTCGAAGAGGTTCATGTCCTGACGATTGTGAAGGAGGTCTTACTGCGTGTCAGCAAAAAAAGAGAAGTCTTGATATCTTGTTTGATAAAAATGTAGCATGCGAAAAAAACGAAGATTGTACCATTTTTGCAAGGGGGTGTAGCCCGTACCTCACGTGTGGGAAGGCTGTAACGAAAAATAAGTTACTTAATATTACATCTGAAGTGATTCAGTATGTAGAGCAATGTAGCACAGAAGAGCCAACACTCTGTGCAAGTTGTTTACCAAATTCTGCACAGTGTATTAACAATGTTTGCACTGTTGTACAAAATGACTCTTAAAAGTGATACGTTTTCTCAAAGCACTGCTTTGTGACAATCCATAAAACAATAATGCTTCCAAGAAGAATAAATAGCGTACCACCAGCTCCTGTTTGAGGTTGTGATATAGGTCCTCGTCCATTGGTGTTTACTCGTGGTACTGATGCTGTTTGCGTATTTGGAATATCTCCAAATGCAGATTCTATTGGGTTTCCTTTGCTATCAAACGGATGGATACGTGTACTGTCTGCAGTGTATGGGTTTCGTGGAATACTTGTATTTGTGATTCCAGCAGCCTCTGGAACTGCAGTGGGAATTGGTGCATTTGGCTGTAAAGGTGCATTATCTATTGGTGTATTTCCAAAAATGCTGTTATCAAGAAGTGATGTGATATCTTGGAAGTCATCAGCTGGCGTTGTTGTGATAATAATGGTTCCTTGTATATCACTCGATGTTGCTGAGGTATAGTCGTATGATCCTGCTGGGATATCCAGAGTGATCGTAAAATTATCGCTTTCTCCTTGGAATAAGGTTTTTGTTTGTAGACAGTATCCTGTGTCACTACAGAGACTTGTTGATTCTATGATATGAGGAATAGCTTGGGTATTTGTCCATGTAATAGTATCACCATGCTCAATTTCAAGAATGGCAGGATCAAGTCCATTTTCGGTAATAGTGACGGTTTTTATTCTTGAATTTCCAGCAACCTGCCCAGTAAGAGATTCGACACCTTGAAAAAAGAGGTATCCAAATGCCATAACTGTAATCATGCCCACAATGGCAGCAGGCTGCCGTGAGACTGCTTTTGCATTACGTGGCATCGTATGAGAGTCTTGTTTTTCCTCCCGAGTATGAACAGGGATTTCTGTTCCATCAGATTCCCAATGAGGATGAAGATTAGGCATGAGGATTAAACGGAGTGACAGCAAATTGTCTTCGAGAAGCAAATGCTGTTCCAATGACAGCAGCAATGATCACTGCTAGAAGGAGTAGTGAAGGAATCCCTGTTTCTCCAGGAACGACAGATGTATCACCTGGAAGAATAGGTGTTCGTGGTGAGTTGTTATTGAGGATAGAGCCAAGAACAAGAGGTGCACTAGAGGATTCTGGCTGCCCAACAACCACAGATACCTCTTGAGAGAATGCACTTTCTTCATTAGAGGTACTGAGTGCTCTTACTGCTAAGAAATATTCAGTTCCAACAGAAAGAGATCGAATCGTAATAGTATTTTCTGATTTATCAATTGTCTTTCGTTGGATATAGCGTCCTGATGTTGTTCCATAATAGACATTGTATCCTTTCATCTGATTAGAATTCAGAGGATTCCATGATAGGAAGATTGCACTACCATCTGTTGTGGCACGGACATTTTGAATCTGAAGTAGTGAAAAAGCAGTCCTACCTGTTTCAGATGGAGTAGGATTTGAATGAGGAGTGTCAGTTGGTACGTCTTCCGGTATATTTTGCACTGAATTTTGTTCTAGCTCTTGTTGATCTGAAAGGCTAGGGATACAGATACCGCTTCCACAAAGACCGCTTTCACATTGATTATCTGTAATACAGCTATCGCCATTTGGAAGTTTGCTGTTCGATTCAGCACACATGCCATTTATACAAATATCTGATGAGCAATCTGCATTACTAATACAAGAATTTTCTGGCATTGGTAGACCATTAAATGGATTAACATCAGTTGTATCTTCTGTTGAAGATGTTTCCTCTTCTTGTATTGAAGATTCTGAATCTTCTGCAAAGACAACAAGAAGTACTCCAGGATCATTTTCGAGAATGTATGAATCTTCAGAGCCATCTTTAGCCATAATCACAGTGTGTCCATCGAGTTGAGGATCATGGAATGTAATTGGTGTCTTGCCTACATTGGTATTAAGGACGGTAAATTGAAGTCGTGCAAACATCACATTTTTTGTTTTAGGCTCTTTCTCGTCAGAACTTGCGCCCATTTTTGCGTATCCTTCATCATTTGAAAAGACACTTTCGCCTGGTGTTATGACAGGAAATGCAGAGTGTATTTCAATGCTATCACCACGCAAAACATCAGGATCATATGAGAGCCATGCACGCGCACGAGAGATCTCCTGTTCTGATGGATTTTCAATGACGATATCGATATCAAGAATGTCTCCTTCACGGAGAGGGCGAGTCTTTAGTGTCTGGGGGTCATGAATATCAAATTCAGTACAGGTAATACTTTTCCGACCCTCACCAGTATCTGCAACGATGCCAGGACTAGGGATAGGACCAAGAGCCCATGTGTCATCTTCTTTTTCATCACCTGTTCGAAGGTCACAATGAGGGTAAAACTCAAATGTCGCATCCATTGTGGTAGCAAATGATTGCTGCGGTAGTGCAGTACAGAGTATTGCAATAGTGTAGAGGCAGAGCCCGAGCCAATGCTGGTATGTATTTCTCTTCATAAGAATAATGATTACTGCAAAGAAAGGATGGAGAGAATCCGAATAGCATCGTCTACTGTAAGAGCACCATCAGAGTTTGGATCAGCAAGAAGCTGGTCTGGACTTGCAGGTGCGTATCCCTGCGCAATCTCAAGAATGAGAATTGCATCAGCAATATCTACAGTACCGTTACCATCCATATCTCCAGCCTGCATCGTACCCCCTGCTTCAATAAGATGAATGGGTTGTACATTGCCTGCAGTGTGAAGGCCGATGACGAAGGAGCTTACGAGGCACAATGTGCTAAGGCTCAGAAGCTGAATATTCCTTCGAATGTAGTGTGGGTATTTGATGTACATATCGTATTATTATAGCTCAAAATAGACTTTTCTACGAGAGTGGATAAGTTGCAAAGAAATAATAATATGTTCTAAGTATAATACTGATATGATACACTCATAACCTCTATGTCTCAGATATTCTTATTAACTGGCGAAAACCTTTACCAAATAGCGGAAGAACAAAAACGATGGATTAATAATTTTACAGAGAAATTTGGTGATGAAAATATTATGAAGTTGCAGGCAAAAGGCCTGAAAGTATCTGCACTACTGGATGCATTGGCTACATCACCATTTATTGCAGAAAAGAGACTAGTAGTCCTTGATGGTATTCCAAAGATGGAAAAGGAACATATGAAACAGATTGATAATGTTATTCATCCTGCAGTTATTCTATTGATTGTGGAATCAAAACCAGACAAGCGTCTCAGTGCTACAAAAGAGATACTCGTTAAAGCAGAGGTGAAGACATTTCCTGTTATCCATGGTGCGAAGCTTGCCAGTTGGGTGGAAGAAACCGCAGCGTATTTTGGTGCCCGGATTAGGAGATCTGAAATCCAGTTTTTGATTGATCATGTTGGAGAAGATCAAATGTTACTATTTTCAGAAATACAGAAGATTGCTACATATGCATATGGAAGAGAGATTTCACGAGATGACATTAATCTTTTGGTAATGCTTAGCGCAGAGCAAGCAGGATGGAAGCTCATGGATTTAATGGCTGCTGGTAATTCTCATGGG
Source organism: Candidatus Peregrinibacteria bacterium CG10_big_fil_rev_8_21_14_0_10_42_8 (assembly GCA_002772815.1). Taxonomy (GTDB): domain Bacteria; phylum Patescibacteriota; class Gracilibacteria; order Peribacterales; family Peribacteraceae; genus UBA2170. Next base: position 23,902 of record PFDQ01000022.1, on the reverse strand, counting down.
GCACTTACATTCGCTAGAGAACTTATGAACAGAGGAGAAAGCCCGTATGGTTTATGGAGTAGAATGACATGGATTATCGCTCAACTTGTGCTCGTTACTGCGTGTGTACAGGATGGAGACTCACATCCTGCATCAATAGCAAAAACCGCAGGAGTCCCTTTTCCAACAGCGCGAACACTAGTTCCTCTCGCAAAGAAGATGGATTCAGCAAGACTTGCATCAATAGTCGATCGCTTCACAGACGCAGATATTGCGTTAAAAACAGGAGGGTATAGATCAACAGTTGATGCAACAGATGAAATAACTGCCCTCATAGATAGTTGCATTATGTGTACGTGCTAATTAGAGATCTTCAATTTTCTTAAGAAGATCTTCAGAGACTATTTCATCTTTTGATTCAAAATTTTCTTCTCGTCTTTTTCGTTCCTCTCTCTTTTTTTGCATATTCAGTTCGGTGTTTTTAATATGCTCAGATTGTTCTTCAGGAGTGAGTTTTTTTGCATATTTTTTATCAATTGCAGCGAGTTGAACCTTTTCATTTGTTAGAATGTCATGAAGGTTCTTCATTTGTTCAGGTGTCATTATTGGCAAGATATTTATCCAATACTGACGCTCTTCATTATTCATGCTTTCAGATGAAACAATCATTTCCACAAGTTCTGGGAACGTTTGTTTCGTTTCATCTGAAATAGTAAGTTCTGCAGAAGTCATTACGAGTATTATAGCACTATTATGCTACTTTGATCACCTCGTATTTGTATGGACCAGCAGGGGTCTGAACATCCACAATGTCACCCTTCTTTTTACCAAGGAGAGCCTTTCCAACAGGAGACTCATTACTAATCTTATTTTCATGAGGGTTTGCTTCTGTTGAACCAACAATCATGTATGCAACAGGATCATCACCATCAGTTTTATTTTTAATAGTAACTGTTTTTCCAATCTGGATAAGGTCACCACCTGTTGTTGATTTTTTATCAGAGATGATTTTTGCACTCTTGATCATTTGCTCAACTTCCATGATGCGTCCTTCAGTAAAGGCTTGCTCATTCTTTGCTTCTTGGTATTCAGAGTTTTCTGAAAGGTCTCCATAGGAGATCGCTTCTTTCAATCGGTCTGCAACTTCTTTTCGACGAACTGTCTTTAAATTCTCAAGTTCATCTTGAAGTTTTTTCAAACCTTCTTTTGTAACAAGTGTCTGATCCTCTTCGATAATTACTGCATCATCATCTTTTTTGGCCATGGAAAACATTGGTAAGGGCTAAAATCCGTGTAAGCATAGGAAATTAGGCCCAATCAGGCAATAAAAATCCCTCTTTATGCCTTATGATTGAGTAGATTTGGCCACGCTAGAATTGGCAGATTATCGACATCCTCTCTACAAATAGCCTCTATTATGCGTTTTGCAAGCTGAACGTTCGTAATGAGGGGAATGCCATTATCAGTTGCAAGTCGACGGATAAAGTAGCCATCTGTCTGTTCCGTACCTCTGGAATGTGTTGGAATATTGATAACGAGGTCTATTCTCTTCTTTTCAAGGTATTCTCTGATATTTGGGTCCCGTGGTTCAGAGACTTTATGAAGCATCGCACAAGGAATACCGCGAGACTCAAGGAATTCATGTGTCCGCTTTGTTGCAAAGAATTTATAGTCTCTTTGGTGAAGGTCTTGAATATTGCTTAGCATATCCACTTTATCTTCTATACGCCCAATAGTGATTAAGATGTTCTTCTTAGGAATCTTGAACCCAACGGCGAGCATTGCAGTAAGTAACGCTTGTTCTGCATTATTTCCAAAACATGCAACTTCGCCTGTACTTGCCATTTCAACGCCCAATCGAGGGTCTGCACCTTTGAGTCTGCTAAAGCTAAACTGAGCTGCTTTTACACCTACATGGTCAAGATCTAGTGTTTGATACTGCTTGTCGGTATCTGCTTTTCCAATAAGAGCCTGTGTAGCAATGGTGATAAAGTTTTCACCAGTAACTTTACTAGCAAAAGGAAAACTACGGCTAGCACGGAGGTTACACTCAATAACTTTAAGTTTGTTGTTCTTTGCAAGGAATTGAATGTTGTATGGCCCAGAGATTTCAAGAGCAGATCCAATCTCCTTTGCAATTGCTTTTACTCTACGAACTGTTTCAAGGTTGATACGTTGTGGTGGGAGCACAATAGTGGCATCACCAGAGTGAACACCTGCATTTTCAATGTGTTCTGAAATTGCATAAATAAGAAGCTTTCCGTTTTGGGCAACACCATCAAATTCTATTTCTTTTGCACCTTGCTCAAATTTCGACACAACAATCGGTGCTTCTTTATTTACGAATGCAGACTGCTCAACATATGCAGAGAGGTCTTCATCAGAATGAACAACTGCCATCGATGCTCCAGAGAGTACATAGCTAGGACGCACAATAACTGGATAGCCGACGCTTTCCGAGAATGCCAATGCATCTTCGAGTTCTGTGAACTCCTGCCATTCTGGTTGGTCGATAGTATGCTCATCAAGAAGAGAACTAAACTTATGTCTATCTTCAGCGTTATCAATATTTTTTGGAGATGTTCCAAAGATAGGAATCCCTGCAGTGGCAAGTTTTGGAGCAAGATTGTTTGGAATCTGTCCCCCCATCGAAACGACAACACCTTCTGGATGTATCTGATCGATGATATCTCGAACACGTTCTTCATTGAGCTCATCAAAGAACAGAGCATTGCATTCATCGTAATCTGTACTTACTGTCTCTGGGTTACTGTTAATCATAGCAACAGAGTATCCTTGCTTTTGCATCTCGTGCGTTGCCTGAACACAGCACCAATCAAACTCTACAGATGAACCAATGGAGTATGGCCCACCACCAAGTACAAGTGCTCTTTTGTCTGTAGTATCAAATGCAATGTCGTGCTCAGTACCATGGTATGTGAGGTAGAGGTAATTGGTATGAGCAGGGAATTCACCTGCAAGTGTATCGACCTGTTTTATATATGGAACAATACCTTCTTGCTTGCGAAATGTTCGAACAGCTTCTGCATTTTCTTCTATGCTGTATGCGATACCCTCATCAGAGAACCCTGCTTTCTTAGCTCGACGTAAGAGTTCTACACTTGGCATTTTTCCATGAGTTTCAAGTTCATTTTGAATAAGAGCAGCATGGCGAATGCGTTCGAGAAACCACATATCTATACCTGTTGCGATATTAATCTGCTCTGGAGTCCACTTTTCACGCAAGGCTTCCGCAACAGCAAAGATGCGCCTTGGAGTCGGCCTCTTTACTTCTGCATCAATATCATCAAAAGGAATAGTCTGAGGGAATAATCCCTGAGAGCCAATATTAAGCATTCGCATTGCTTTCTGCATTGCCTCCTCGAATGTGCGGCCAAGTGCCATGACCTCTCCAACAGATTTCATTTCACTTGTTACTTTATCTGAAACAAAACGGAATTTCTGCAGATCCCAACGAGGAACTTTTACTGCAACGTAATCCAGTGAAGGCTCGAAATCTGCACTTGTTATTTCCGTAATTGCGTTGCGTAGCTCTGGAAGGCTGTAGCCAAGTGCTAGTTTTGCCGCAACAAATGCGAGAGGGTACCCTGTTGCCTTCGATGCAAGTGCAGAACTTCTACTCAGACGTGCGTTGACTTCGATAACTCGGTACTTACGGGACTTTGGGTCAAGTGCATATTGAATATTGCATTCACCAACAATCTGTAGATGTCGAATAACTTTTAAGGCAATATTTCGAAGCATTTGATACTCGTTGTTGTCGAGGGTTTGGCTAGGAGCAACAACGATAGACTCTCCAGTATGGATACCAAGAGGGTCAACGTTTTCCATATTACAGACTGTAATACAGTTATCGTATGCATCGCGTACTACTTCGTACTCAATCTCTTTCCATCCAGTAAGGTCTTCTTCAACAAGAACTTGATGTGATTCTACGAATGCAACCTTACAAATATCAATAAGCTCTGCTTCGTTCATCGCACGGCCACTTCCTTTTCCTCCAAGGGCAAATGCAGCTCGGATAATCACAGGATACCCGATCTCTTTTCCAGCCTTAAGAGTTTCATCCATGCTCTCGCAGGCAAAGCTTTTTGGGACATCAACATTGATAGATTTAAGCTCTGCATTAAATGCAGCTCTGTCCTCTGTAAGGTTGATACTATGTACACTTGTTCCAAGAACAGCTACGTTGTGCTTTTCTAGGACGCCACTTTCTTCAAGTGCGACTCCACAGTTCAGTGCAGTTTGGCCTCCAAAGCTCAGTGCAATAGCATCTGGGTTTTCCTTTTCAATAATGCGTTCTACAAAATTTGGTGTAACTGGTTCGAAGTATACTTTATCTGCAAGCCCCCAACTTGTTTGGTTTGTTGCAATATTTGGATTGATCAGAATGACTCGTTTCCCTTCTTCTTTGAATGCCTTAATTGCTTGGCTTCCAGAGTAGTCAAATTCTCCTGCCTCTCCAATCTTCAATGCACCAGATCCAAGAAGAAGGATAGTCTTTATAGCATCGGAATTTATGGAAAAAGCCTCTCCTTCGCCCTTTCGGGCTCCAGATGAGCCAGTGCTATTCCCTGTATCCATGTTCCGATGGAGCCTACCTATCTATCCACCGCTCGGCAAGTAGTTTGTGCAAAAGTCTGTTTAGACGTACCATGATGTCCATGCGAAGAAACGTATGGATAATATTTTTGGCTTTAAATATGGTTTCTCCTGTTGTGTATGCTGGTGAGTGGGAAAAGTTAATAACAGATATAGAGCTTTACGAGGATGTCATAAAATTGGATGCATCATTCGCGGATCAAGACATAAAAGATGCAGAACGAGAATCGCAAAAAGAACTATTTCCTGTCGATGAAGAAGAAGAGGATCCGACAGACTCTTTTGATCTAAGTGATACACATGTCACAATAAAAGTTGATGGTGTACCAGTGCGCCTAAACGATGTTCCACTATTTGAGTGGTTCGCTCCATATATTCGAGACGCTGCTGAACGTAATCTTATTTCTGGATATAGAGATACTCACAATAGGCCGACAGGAGAATTTGGCCCTGCAGATAGTGTTACAATTGAGCAGCTAGCCAAAATGGCAACTCTTGCAGCACGCATTGATATGTATACGTGTGATAACACAATAAAAAATGAATCTGTAATGGGGCGTTGGTCAGAACGGTATATTCAGTGTGCAGAAAACCGTAAGTGGGCTATTTTTTCCGAAGGGACTGTAGATGTGACTCGTCCAGCCACAAGAACTGACGTGGTAGTTACCGTATTGCAGGCATTTGGTGCGCGTATTTCTCCTCGGTCTGGAAGTGTATTTAATGATGTCACAACAGTTACCCCATATGCAGCAGCAATAGAGACCGCTGCAGGGAAGGGGATTATTGCAGGGTACAGTGATGAACTCGGAAATCCAACAGGCCTCTTTGGACCAGAGGATTCTGTCAATAGAGCAGAAACAGCAAAAATATTTTCTCTTGGCTTTCAGGTCTACGGAAACTAAACGTGCTGCCTGTTTGTGTGACGCATCTCCCTTTCAAGATGTGCTTTTGGTGAAGAGTATTTCATAACAATAGAACCCATAATGAGGAATCCTGCTCCAACAATATGATACCAATAGATGGCCTCACCAAGGTGTAAGTGCGCAAATACTAAACTCCCAACAGTGATAAGTGGAAGAAGAAGTGATACAGTATGCACTTCTAGTCTCTCAACAGCTTCATAGAATCCAAACATATACAGAAATCGAGCAATAAAGCCATACCCAAGAAGTGACCCTAAAAGTGCAAGTGGGAAGGATCGAATTTCATGAATAATCACCGTTTCTGTAAAAGGTGAAAATAAAAAGAAAAATGATATAGCAATCATACCTCGTACACAGAGCACAACTTCTGAGTGAAGCTTATGAAGTTTTACTTTAAATATAATTCCACCTATAGCATAAACAATAGCGCCAGAAAGAACGAGGAGGTCTCCAGGTGCTATTGTCAAACTTCCTTGAAAACCACGCAAAGCAACAATGCATATACCAATAGTCATACATAGGAGTGCGAACATGTCTGTCCGTGTGATTTTTTCTTTAAGAAAGATTGCCGCATAGATAAAGAGGAAAAAGCTGTAGCTTCGTAAGTAGAGCTCTGCATTGACCGCTTGGGTCATATGAAGCCCCGTAAAGACCAGTATTGGAGCAACAATACTATTGGTAAATCCAACGAGTAGAAGTGCTGGAATATATTTCTTTTTAATAGAAAGAACTTCCTTTAAAAGAGGGAAAAACCCAAATGATAAGATAGTAAAAGTGAGAACAATCATTTCACTTAAAACAAGTAGTGAAAGAGGGGAGAACGCTGTGCTTAATTCTTTTGCGAATGTGGTGGATGTCGAACCAGCAATGATTGCACCAAATAGCATAATCCAACCAACTGTGGTCACTCTTGCTCGTCTGTCTGTGCCTAGAAACGGCAATGATAATGTTTTTGAGTACATAATGTGTGTTTCTTTATATATTATAACATATAAAGATATATTTGGCTATACTCAAAAACTTGGTACCGCAGACTGGAATCGAACCAGTACGGGCTAATGCCCAAGGGATTTTAAGTCCCTCGTGTCTACCATTCCACCACTGCGGCTATATGAAAAAGATCATCGCTATTCTAAAGAAGCAATCCATTCTATGAAAGGTATTCTCTTTAGATTGGTAGAGCCGATGGTAAGGCATCTTGAACAGTGCGTGTTTCTTTTTCTCCAACTTGAAGGGCAACTCCTGTAACAGAATCCACCTCTTGTGATTGAACAATAAGACGACGAAGCGTGGTACCGACTGGCGTGCATGTCATCATAGTTGAGACACGTTTATTGGTAGGCTGGTCTAAGACAGTAACATCAGATGGCTTTACTTCTTTTTTACTCATGACGACATAACGATGTTTATCACCGCCATAATACACCCAATATTCATCACCAATTTCCAGCTCATGTAGTCTCGCAAAAATAGTTTTAAAGTTTCCATCTGCCCATGGGTAATACGAGCTGTGACCAGTAATAAAGAAGTTCCCAGCCTGTCCAGGCCTTGCTGTTCCTGGGTAATGAACTACACCATGTTGTAGGGCATCTTGAATGTCTTCTTCAACACCTTCCCAGTCTTCTTTGAGGAGAGAGTTATAGGAAGGGGTAACAAGAGGCACGTTTAGGCCAAGCTTTGGGATGATAACTCTATTTTCTGGTGGTCCAACATTTGGGAGATAGCTGAGTAAATTTCCTTCTTCACGTCCTGCGGTCGCAAGCATAGGGCTTTTCATAAGCTTATCTTTTAGGGCACTATCAATATCAGAAACAGAGCCATTCGCAGTTGAGATGCGCTCTACAGGGTCGAGATACGGAGTGATAATCTGATAGAAGCTTTGATAGTTGAGTGATACAAAGAGTCCTACAAAAATCGCTGAGAAGGTCCCTCCAAAACGAATTGCATCAAGCATGAAGAGCGTTCCGCGATTGTACTTCTTTGCAGAGTTGTTTTTGCGCATCACCCATACTGGTTGTGAAAGGAAAGACCATAAGGATTTCATTCCTTGAATTACTGCTTTTTGAATATCAGACAAATGAAACGTTGCTCTATGATAGCTATGAACATATTGATTTTTTCCTTCATTTAAAACAGAGCTTGTATTGTTTAGGATGCTACTACGAACATTTTTTAAGACATCAACAAGTTGTTCTGTTTTTTCAGACTGCCGTTCTTCTTTTCGGGCAGATTGAATTACTTCATCTTGTTCAGTAATTTGCCATTCTGTTGTACGTACGATAGTGATATCTTCAATGTCTTCATACAGAGGTTGCATCACAAGCTTTGGATCTGTCTCTTTGCTATGAATATAGATATGACCAGTTTCATCAATGTGAACTCGTTCATCGTCATCGTTTTGCCAGTCTTGGTGAGAAAAGAGAGGAATCCTTTTATTATAGCAAAAAACAAAGAGTTTTAGTAGGGATAAGAATATGATTGTACCATCTAAACAATAACTCCGCCACCAAGGATCTCATCCTCGTTATAAAGCACAATAGACTGCCCAGCAGCTATTCCTCTTATTGGCTTGGAGAAGACAAATTTTAATGTTTCACCATTGTGATTTGCCACCCCATGACATCGCTGTCCATGTGAGCTGATTCGAACAATGCATTCAAAATCGATATGTCGATCAATCTCTTTATAAATCCATTTAAGCGCATCTGCCTCAAGGCTTTGTGTATGGTCAGATCCATTTGGTGCAACAATAATAGTATTCGTATCTGTCTCTTTTCGCACAACGTGTAGTGGAATAATAAGTCCGCCAATGCCAAGCCCTCGTCGTTGGCCGATTGTATAGAGGGGCAAGCCTTCATGTGTGCCCACTGTGCTTCCATCTTCAAGTTTGATATCGCCTGGTTCCATGTCGGTTATGTATCGCTTCAAGAATTCTTTTGGTTCTTTTTCTGGAAAAAAGCAGAGGTCTTGGCTTTCGTGATAATCACTATTCATGGGGACATTGTATTTCTGTGCGAGCGCAAAGGTCTCTGTCTTATGAAGATCACCAAGTGGAAAAATAACATTGCTGAGTTGTTCTTGTGATAGTCCATAGAGATAATAACTTTGATCTTTTGGTAGATCCGTTGCTTCATGAAGGTGATATACACCTTGATCATCTTTCATTACCTTTGCATAGTGGCCAGTGGCAAGTTTTTCACAGCCAAGATCTTTCATTTTCTGAAGAAGTCTTCCAAATTTTAAATCTCTATTGCAGTTAATACAGGGATTTGGTGTTTTTCCAGCTTGATAATCTTCAATGAAGGGATCAACAACTTCAGATTTAAAGTCCTCTTCAAGGTTCATAACATAAAACGGCATACCTAAGCTTTCACAGACTGTACGGGCCCTATTGATGTGTTCTATAGAACAACACTTCGATGGGAGCATGCGGCGCACCTCAGGAGCAAGGGGGTCTACCCATAGCTTCATCATTACACCTATAAGATCGTGCCCTTCTTCTTTAAGTTTATGAGCAACAACAGAGGAATCTACACCGCCGGACATAGCAACCATAATCTTCATTATGTGTAGAATACTGGAATTATTACATACGTGAGTACTAAAATAGTCTATTATTGGATCAATCTATTTTTTTCAACATTTTCTTTATGAGTACTACTTTGGAAGATTTTATCGCGCATGCAAGAAAAAAAGGGATGGATCACTCAACAATTCGTATGTTATTACTGTCTTCTGGTTGGAAGGAAAAGGAGATTGCTCAAGCCTTAAGCTCTGAAGGGCTAGATATGGAGGTTCCAACACCGCCAGATGTAGGAGGGGCTAGAGAGGCGTTCTTACACCTGTTAAGTTTCGCTGCACTGTACACAATGGTCATTAGTTTGATTATTCTGTTCTTTCAGTATATCAATCGAGCGTTTCCAGATGTTACAGAATCTATGTATAGCCAAAATCAAGATTTCTCTGGTATTAGAATGAGCATGGCTGCAATAATCGTCGCATTTCCACTACTCTTGTGGATGTCTCGTTTGATACATAAAGATATTGTCTCTCATCCGCAAAAGGCGTGGAGCGGCATACGTCGATGGCTGACATACATCACACTCTTTGTTGCAGCATCAACATTAATGGTTAATCTTATAACGTTAGTCTTTTCACTCCTTGAAGGAGAACTTTCTGTACGGTTCCTTCTAAAGGTAGCAGTAGTCTTTATTCTTGCTGGGGCAACGTTTACCTATTATTTCCTGTCGTTAAAAACAGCTGTTTCTAAGACAAAATCTTTGAATAAGAAGTTTTTCGGTTTTACATCTAGCGTCATAGGTCTAGCAGTTGTGTGGGGAATTTTGATTGTCGGGTCACCAGCAACAGGAAGACAGCAGAAATTTGATGACGCACGCCTTAGTGATCTTCGACAAATTCAATCAACAATTTTCTCAATTGTCTATGATGATCGTACGCCGAAAGATCCAACAGAAGTCGAACATCCTGTGCTCCCGATTCCAAAAACACTCGATGAGGTGCTAGACAAAGCACTCTACCAATTGCCAAATATTCATGATCCTGAAACTGGTATTCAATACGATTATACAATCATTGATTCGAGTCATTTTGAGTTATGTGCCACCTTTAACTTCCTCCTACAAGAGAGGTTTGATATCTTTTGGAACCATCCAGTGGGCAAGTATTGTTACCAATTTGATACAAAGCAGAGAAAATACTAATTATTGTATGATTGATAAGCTACGACTACTGGCTGGTGAATACAAAGAACTTGAGCAAAAAATGCAAAGTCCAGAGGTATTGAGCGATCCAAAGCACATTGCTCGTATCGGAAAAAGAATGTCTGATCTTCGCCCGTTACTTGGAATGATGAAAGAGTATGAGGCATGCCAGGCTGCAATCGATTTCGTTAAAGAAGCGGGTGAAGACCCTGAGATGATAGAAATGGCAGAAGCAGAAGCAGAAATTGCAAAGAAAAAACTACCAGAGCTTGAAGAAGAAATGAAACTCTTTCTTATTCCAAAAGATGCTGATGATGATAGGTCTGTTATCCTCGAAATTCGTGCTGGAACAGGTGGAGATGAGGCAGCGATCTTTGCAGGAGAGTTGCTTCGTATGTACTTGCGATACGCAGAAGAGCGAGGTTGGACAGCAGAACTTATGGATAAGAGAGATTCTGAAAGTGGAGGGGTGAAGGAAGTGGTCTGTAAGATCGATGGAGTCGGTGCATATGGAGAGCTAAAGTTTGAGTCTGGTGTACATCGTGTACAGCGTATTCCTGCGACAGAGAACAAAGGACGCGTTCATACAAGTGCAGCATCTGTTGCTATCCTTCCAGAAGCTGAAGAAGTAGACATCCAGATTAGAGATGAAGATCTACGAATTGATATCTTTCGGTCAAGTGGTCCAGGTGGACAGTCGGTTAACACGACAGATTCAGCAGTTCGTATTACGCACATACCGACAGACATTATTGTTATTTGTCAGGATGAAAAGTCTCAGTTAAAAAATAAGCTCAAAGCTATGGGTGTTCTTCGATCAAGGCTTTATGCAGCAGAGCAAGAGCGACTCGCAAAAGAGCGAGGTGATATGCGACTAGGGCAGATTGGTTCTGGCGACAGAAGTGAGAAGATTCGAACATATAACTACCCGCAAGACCGTGTTACAGACCATCGTATTAACCAGAGTTTCAACAACCTTCCAGGTATTATGGAAGGAGGTATTAAGCAAATTATCGATGCCCTTATTCAGCAAGATCAACTCGATAAATTGGCTGCAGTTGGTGCTGAATAGGAATTGACATCTCACATGTCTTACACCGATTTTGTAGAGATGCTTCCTGTGTCTCAGCAGCGTGCTCTTGAAGAAGTCTTCCAGGAAGATTCTATGTACTGAGAGAAATATACAATTTTTACGCTATATCTTTTTTCTCTGTACCAAGAACAGAGCCTACAGTGTCTTCTTTAGAGCTACTGGTAAGCTCTTCTGTGACGCGTACCTCTGGAAGCATCATAATAAATGGCATTGGAAGGAAGCTACTGAGTATTGCAATCCAGAGTACAATATCGAGTTGTTCGTAGTTTGCGGCAATATCACCCATTGCTTGGTGAACATTGAAGTGGTTTAAAAGCCATGCTCCACCAAGGTCTGATAATGCATATCCAATATTCATAATAGAAGCGAGGACAGCAAACATGGTTGCTTCTATGCCTTTAGGGCAGAGCCGTGCTGCAAGCACGAGAAGTGGAAGGAAGGCAATTTCCGTAAGAGGTGCTGATATAAATGTATCCGCAAGAGCAAAGAACCGTGGGCTTACGCCAATGATCTCATACCATCCATACACAAGGCCAATACTTGGCATGCTTAGCACAACGCTTGCAATGATTACCCAAAAGAAGAGCTTCCGAAGCGATACACTTATCAGGAATTTTCGAAATGCAAGAACACCAACAATGCTCATTGCATGAGATATCATGCTGAGGCGACCAAAAAACTCTGGATCAAATCCTAATTCATCAATCATAAAATACGAGAGACCACCTCCACTACTTGGTGTCGCCCTCCATACAAAGATAAATAGAATTGTCCACAACAAATCCCGTGTCATGGCATCTGTAAATTTTCGCCATGTTTCTTTAAGAGAAAAGATTTCAATAGCTGATTTGTCTTCTGTCATTACAATCGCCAGTATGCTTGTAAGGAGTGGCAAGGCACCTGTAAGAAAGAAAACGTTTCGTGGCCCTATTGCTTCGACAAGAATTCCAGAAAGATAAGCGACAAGGAATGCGCCAATCATAATGGATGCCCTACAGATACTCTGAAGCTTCCCTGCATCTTTTTGGTTTTTGCTCTTCTCGGCAACAATCCCATCAACAATGACATCTGCAAGTGCAAATCCCATACCAGAGATAAACAGTGCAACTATGACACTATGAAATGAGTTCACCCATGTTGCCATAGAGAAATACCCACTAGCACCCATAAGACCTGAGAGGAACAAGTATGGCTTTCTACGAAAACCCCAAATGGCTTTTCTGTCAGAAAAGAAACCATAGAGTGGTTTAATGCTCCACGGAATAATAGAAATAGAGCCAAGAATTGCAACCTGTGCAGGGCTAAGAAGTAAGTCATCTTTGTAGTAAAATGTTGTAGCAACAGAAGCGATGCCTGTGGCACCTGCTATAAAATAGACAAATGGTATGAGTATTGTTGATATATTTTTACGCATACGTTGTACTCTACGCGTTTCGTATACTCTTCATCAAATCAATCCGTTTATTAATAAGATCCTGTGTACCAATATCAGACCTGTATCGTACTGGGCCTTTTACCTGCTTGCAGAGTTCTTCAGCAATGTGTTCTGCTTCTGTAATAGTATCTCCTATCCCAACAATGCCGGCTGTACGAGAGCCTCCTAGAAGCAACTGGCCATCGTTTCCTTCAGAGACATCGCCAAGGTAAATACGTGCATTACTTCCAGGTGTAGGAAGAGAGAAGGGTTGTCCACGTTGATCTTTATTTTCTGGGTATCCTTCCGGTGTAATATATTTGCAAACTGTGGCTTTTTTAGAAAACGCCACCATGTCTTCTGATAAATCACCTGCAAGTATTCCTTGGCAGATAGTAATAAAGTCAGATTCAAGAAGTGGCAGGATATTAAGAGCCTCTGGGTCACCAAATCGTGCATTGTATTCGATAAGCTGAACCCCCTTTTTTGTAAGAATAAAACCACCGTACAGTATTCCTTTAAACGGTTCGCCAAATTCTTTTTGTAATGCCGCAGCCGTAAGACGGTTGAGCTCTTTCGCTCTTGCAAGATCTGATGAGGCAATAAATGGCAAGCTGTGGTCTCTATCGCTCCATGTACCCATACCTCCAGTGTTTGGACCTGTGTCACCAGCAAATGCTCTTTTATGGTCTTGGATTGCTGGAGTATCGACAACGTGTGCACCAGAGACAAAGCTAATTAAGCTAAACTCTACCCCAATAAGCTTTTCTTCAAGGACAACACGACCACATTCTTCTATGCATTCAAGTGCATACGTAACACCGTCATCAATACTATCCAAATGTTCTCCGCTAACCTTTACCCCTTTTCCTCCTTTGAGAGCATCATATTTTACAACGTAGTTACCCTTTTGTTTATCGATGAAATCACGTATAAGGCTTTCATTTTTTTCCGTAATATAGGCATACGCGGGTGATGCATCGATAGAATATTTTGCAAGGAGATCTCTCGTAAACCCTTTACTTGATTCTATCTGTGCAAGTTGTTTCTTAGGGGCGACGGACTGAATGCCAATACTTTCAAGAGCGTCAACAATACCAGCACCAATTGGGTCATCTGGCGCCACAAATGCAAAGTCTGGCTGTACGTATTTGGCTATATCTAGGACTGAATCAAAATCCATGAGATCAACAATATGTTGCTCCGATGCAAGTGATGCAATGCCAGCATTCCGTGCAGGGACGAGTGAAATAATGTCTGCACTCTGTGGACTTCTTGATAATGCGTCAGCAATTGCGTGTCCGCGAGCAGCCAGCGATAAAAGCAGAATCTTCATGCTATACAAGGCTCATTGTTTTACTACCATCACCATCTTTTTCATCATCGTCATCACTCTCATCATCTCCTCGTGTATCGTTTCGACTGCATCCGAGTTCTTTAAGAAGCTTTGGTGTTACTTCTGGTGTTGGATATTTTTTTGTAAAGCACCCTTCTGAAAACTTTGTAATCTTCTTATTTCCGTATGTTATTGCCTTATGCATATCCTCTATCTTGCTATAGAAAAGGCCATCTGCATCGATGTATTTCCGAATCTCTTCAATAGATTTGTTGCCAGCAATAAGCTCTGTTGTCGTTGGAAGGTCTATCCCATAAGGATCAGGACCAATAATTGGAGGTGATGCGGAAGCAAAATAGACCTTCTTTGCTCCTGCCTCTCTTACGAGTTCTACAATTTTTTTACTCGTATTTCCACGAACAATAGAATCATCAACAAGAAGAACATTCTTTCCTTTGAATTCAAGCTCAATAGGGTGGAGCTTAAACTTCAGGCTTCGCTTGCGAACCTTTTGTCCAGGCATAATAAATGTTCGACCGATGTATCTATTTTTTACAAAGCCTTCTCGGTATCTCGCTTTTAGTTTATCTGCGAGTCCAGTTGCAGCTGGCCTCCCAGTATCTGGAATGGGAATAACAGAGTCTATCTTAATACCTGCAGCCTTTATTTGGTCTGCAAGGTACTCACCCATTCGAACACGAGCCTTATAGACGTTTACACCATCAATAGTTGAATCTGGTGCTGCAAGGTACACCCATTCAAACATGCAAGGAGTGAGCTCCCCCTTAGTAACTATACGACTGTGAAGTTTGTTTTTCTTATCAATAAAGATAACTTCCCCAGGTTCAATATCTCGGACAAACTCAAATTCTAATCCGTAAAAGGCACTGCTTTCAGAGGCAATCATAAACTCTTCTTTCATTCCAAATTTTCTTTTTGCAAGCTGCAGAGGTCGTATTCCATGAGGATCGCGAAAAGCAACAATCCCATGCCCACCAATGAGGGCAACTGCACTATATGCTCCTTTACACTTTTTAAAGAGTGTTTTACATGCTGCAAACACATGGTCTGGAGTGAGGTTTTTGGGCTTTTGCTTGTGCAGAGCAACGGCAAACATATTAAGAAGGATTTCAGAATCAGAATTTGTATTGAGATGTCTAAACTCTGTTTCAAGTAATTCTTTTGCGAGCTCCTTGTGGTTTGTAAGGTTTCCATTGTGTGCCATCGCAATTCCAAATGGGCTATTAACGAAAAATGGCTGTGCTTCGAACTCCGAGCTGCACCCTGCAGTTGGGTAGCGAACGTGTCCAATACCCATTGGTCCTTTGAGTCTCGCGAGAGATTTTGCATGGAAGACATCTCGTACCATTCCGTTTGCTTTCTTTAGGTGAAATTGGTTGTTGTATGTCATTATTCCAGCTGCATCTTGACCTCTGTGCTGGAGAAGCATGAGGCCATCGTAAAGGTCTTGGATGATATCTTGATAGCCAGAGATTGCCATTATTCCACACATATTTTAGAAGAGAATTGAGGTACAGAGGTTGTAGCAAAGTAGGCTCGACGAACGGTTGTTCGTGGGGCCAAATATTGAGGAAAACCCATTTTCCATGGAGATATTTTAGGGATATTCCTGTAATTCGCAAGACATTATCGTAGCGCCATTTGCCGTTCTTTGGCAGTAACACAGTTTCGAATGAGGCTAGCAACTGTCATAGGCCCTACTCCTCCAGGTACAGGGGAGATGGCAGAAACCTTCGAAAGAAGTGCATCAAAATCTGTGTCACCACAGAGACCTTCATCCGTTCTGTGAATACCCACGTCGACAACAACTGCACCATCTTTCACCATATCAGCTGTAATCATTTTTGGTTGTCCAACAGCAGCAATAATAATGTCTGCTTGGCGCACAATATCTGCAAGGTTAGATGTTTTGCTATGGCAAACAGTAACTGTTGCATTGCGGTTAAGCAACATGATGGCTACAGGTTTTCCGACCGTGTTACTTCGACCAATAACGACCGCATGCTTTCCGGCTATTTCAATATCAAAGTGTTCGAGCAATCGAATAATTCCTGATGGTGTTGCTGGAGGAAGGTGCTCAAACTCTTTGCTGAGGAACATTTTTCCTAGGTTATAGGCACCAAAGCCATCAACATCTTTCATTGGACTAATAGCTTTGATAATTTCTGGCTCGTGACCACGAAGCTGATCTGGTAGCGGCAGCTGCACAAAAAATCCTGTGACATCAGCATCATTATTTAGCTCGTCAATTTTTTGCATAAGAGTGTCGATAGTTGTGTCTTCTGGCATGTGAATATGGTCACTTCTCATGGAAACTTTTTCACAACTTTTAACTTTTTGTTTGATGTAGCTACTACTTGCTGGGTCGTCACCGACTTGAATAACAACGAGTTTTGGGTCGAGTGTTTCCACCATCGGTTTTAAGAAATCGAGGAGTGCAGCAGATGCAACTTTGCCATCAAGGAGAAGTGGAGTCATGGTTGTAGTATAGGGTTATCAAAAAATTCTGCACACTTGTTATAAACCATTTCAGATGTTTGATGTTTACTTCCAGATGTATCGACAAACACAACGCGTGGATCTTCGATAGATTTATAGTAGTCATAGACACGTCGTTGAAAACTCTCTACTTCAAATTGATCCTGAACTGACCTTCGTCCTATGCGTTCCATACACACATCGAATGGTGGAAGTGTGATAAAGGTAAGGTCTGGTTTTGGGAATGCTGCATTAATGGTTTCAAGCCACTGACCATCGACTCCTTGTGCTTTTCCGTAGACAATTGTTGATAGTGCATATCTATCAAGGATGACAGTATTTCCCTGTGCAAGCGCAGGCTTGATGACGTTTTCAACATGATCTGCTCTATCTGCACAAAACAGAAGTTGAACAGCATCAGCAGACGGCATAGACTCCTTATGTAGCATTGCCCGCACTTCTTTTCCAATTGATGAGTTTGTTGGCTCAGCACTGAGTAAAACAGTGTCTCCTGCCTTACGAAGACGATCTGCAAGCAGTTCACTCTGACGTGTTGTGCCGCTTCCGTCTGGGCCGTCAATAACAATGAATTTTGCAGTCATTTTGAGGAGTTTGGCAATTTTACGACAATTGAGCGAACGAGACAAGTTAGGGTTTTTTAAATGCCAAATTTGTGGTATAATCAGATGATTCATACATAAATTCTATGGGACCAATAGACCTCATTAGGCATCCACTCATTTTCACTGGCATTACCATTCCAGAATTCATTCGTTGGTATTATTGGGTGCAACCATCAAGGATTTTGAAAAAATTCTTCGATTACCTCAGAGCGTTTGTTGAAATCTTCTCTTTTGTATTTTTAGTTCGCACATTGTTTTCTCCTTGGAGGCAAATAAAAGACAGGTACCCTAAAAATGGTCTCAACATTAGTGCGATAGCAGAGGCATTTACACTAAATCTCGTAAGTCGAACGATTGGCTTTTTATTCCGTATTGTCACACTATTCATCGGCATTACTATTATCGTAGTGCTTCTTATAGCATTTGCTACGTTTTATATGTTGTGGCTTGTCTTCCCACTGCTGTTTTGGGTGTGTCTTTCGTATCTCTTTACTGCATTGCTGTAGATGTACGTTCACTTTGATCCAACGGCAACACGAGCGTTTACAGCACGGATACTACGTCGTTTTATTGGAGGACCACTCGCTCTGATTGCAGTAATACTTGTCTCGTTACCAGTGCTCATGCAGGAGATAAGAGATCAAAATATTACACATATTGCAGTTGCAGTATTTGTCTTGGTATTTACAGGAATTATCATTCAGACATTTATTGCGGATATGCTTGAAAATAATGATCGTAAGCCACTTTCAAAAAATAATGCAGCATGTCTTCTCACTTTTGATGCGTTGCGATACATGTCCACTCGTACGCGTACAGCTTACGAATTCATGGATGCAATATTAAGGACGAATAGGGCAGCATTTGTCCTCAATGAGATGGGACTAGAAAAAAATAGGCTGGCTACATTGATGAAGCCTGAGCTTGAGAATGAAAAGATTGTTCTGATTCTCGGGGAAGCATCTGCAAATATGGAGCGATTCAGTGCAAAGCGCATTGATGCAGGAATCCTAATATTTACACTCTTTCAAAGAAAAGGTGTTATGGAAGACCTACTAAATTCTCTTGGTATGTCGCTTTCGGATCTTGAAATGATTGTTAAATGGGAACAGTACCACTCAGCAGTATGGCGTCACGATAAGTGGTGGAGCCCAGGAGGCCTTGTGCGAATATTCTCAGGAGTAGGGCAAGGGTGGGTGACAGGTTTTAATGATGACCTCGACACAATTACGAAGGACCTCTCACAAAATATTTTGTATCAAGGAAAAAAGAAAGTGACGATTCACCTAGATAAGATTAAAGATGCACTCCAAATTCTTGAGCGAAAAAGTCAGCATAATATTATTGTTACTGGAGATGAGGGCTCTGGAAAGGAATCATTCATCAAGAATATTGCATATCAACTTAGACTCGCTGAATCTAAAAATGGATATCAGTATACCCATGTGCTCGTCTTGCAGGCAGAGGATCTTCTTTCTGGTGCAAAGGACCCAGATAAGTTTATGCTTTCTGCTCTCAAAAGAGCGGAAAAGCAGGGGAGATACATTTTGATTATTCAAAACCTTGGTCTTTTCATAGAGTCCGGTGATGCTGCTGTACGCGGAGTCCTTGGAAAGTTTTTACAGTCTCCAAAAATCAACATTATTGGAATCGCCAATACAAGAGATTATCACTCTCGTATTAAAATTGATTCTGCTCTAGATGCTCAGTTTGAAAAAATAACACTAGAGCCAACATCCGCACCAGATACCATGCCTGTCTTAATGGAGGAATATTTTAGTATACAGGATAAAGAGAAAGCACATGTTACCTACAAAGCACTAAAGGCAATTGTAGAACTTGCAGATCGCTACATTCAAAAAGGGTCATTTCCAGGAAAGGCAATAGACTTGTTACATGACACTGTCTCCTATGCTAAAACAAACAAGAGTGCATATGTGACAGAGGAAATCGTACGAGAGATGGTTTCTGTTCGTGCAAAGATGGATATCTCAAAGGAAAGCAATACTCAGAGAGAGGCACTACAAAACTTAGAGTCATCAATGCAAGAAATGATTGTTGGCCAGCATCATGCAATAACTGCTGTATCCAATGCTTTGAAACGTGCAGGTGTCGATATATCAACAAAGGATAAGCCCATCGGTACATTTCTATTCTTAGGGCCTACAGGAGTTGGAAAAACACAGACTGCAAAGGCGCTTGCAAAAGCGTACTTTGGTAAAGCAGATGCAATGATCC
Source organism: Candidatus Peregrinibacteria bacterium CG10_big_fil_rev_8_21_14_0_10_42_8 (assembly GCA_002772815.1). Classification (GTDB taxonomy): domain Bacteria; phylum Patescibacteriota; class Gracilibacteria; order Peribacterales; family Peribacteraceae; genus UBA2170. Next base: position 4,453 of record PFDQ01000022.1, on the reverse strand, counting down.
GACTTGATATGAATGAGTACAGCAATGAGGATTCTGTGAATGCAATTATTGGATCGACAGATCCTCGTTACCCATCAGAGGGTTTCCTTACACGCCAAGTGCAAGATAAGCCATTTTCACTTATCCTTCTTGATGAAATAGAAAAGGCAGATAAGAAGGTACTAAACCTCTTTTTGCAGATCCTTGATGAAGGACATCTTATCGATGGACAAGGCGTGAAGACGAACTTCCGTAATACCATTATCATTGCGACGAGCAATGCAGGTGCACAGTTTATTTCAACGCTTATAAAAGAGAAGAAAGATGCGGATAAATCAGCATTTAAAAAGTTGCTACTCGACGAACTCATAAAAACTGGTAGCTACAGTCCAGAGTTCCTTAACCGATTCGATGATGTAATTTTGTACTACCCTCTTACAAAAGATGAGACCGTTAAGGTCGCATCGTTGATGGTGAAATTTGTTATTAAGAATATTCTTGAGGAGAAGGGGATTGCGATTCAAGTCGAAGATGATGCGGTCGCTGCCATTGCAGACAAAGGGTATAGCCCTGAGTTTGGAGCACGTGAAATGAAGAGAGCGATTACAGACACATTAGAAACATATGTTGCAGATCAGTTCCTGACAGGAGACATCAAAAGAGGTGACACTGTTGTTGTGACAAAGCAGGGTTTAGGTCTATAAGCCATTTATTATCATCGCTATCAGAATTACCTGAGGAACAGTGATAAGTGGTAGAAAAAGGCTGATCTTCCAAGATTGTGTCGTCTCCTTTAGCGATAGAATTTCCGTGTAGTCAGTAGCAACACCAGTCATAAGGAACGCAAATGCATTTCCAGGTGCTGCTGCACGAGTAAGGAGATCTGCTGCAACAGGAACAGAACCTTCAGAGCATACCTCTACAATAGTAGCAATAAGAAGTGTTAAACCGAGCCCTCCAATTGTAGGTCCGAAGAATGTCTGGAAGTTATCTGTAGAAATAAATGTTTGAAGCAGAGCTGCGAGCACAGTACCAAAGAAGATCCAACGGAGAATCATTGTTGATCCAAGCAGTCCATCTTTAATAGTAAGAAAAATGCTCATTGGTGTGTAGTTGCCATTGCGTATTGTTGTCTTAAGAGATGGCCAAAAACGGAAACATTCAGCAACATCCTTTGTATTTGGATTACTTGGAAGAACACCTTTTTTTACAAGAGTGTCAAAAATAACACCAGAAATGAGCGCAATGACAATGGAAAAGAGCATGAATGCAATCGTCCACTTTAGGCCAATAAGTGCTAGCAATATAAGAGTAAGGGAGATTGAGTTCCACGGGCTTGCAATAAGAAATGCCATGACCTGACCAAGACTGGCACCTCGTTGGTACAGCTTCATGCCAACAAGGAGTATGCCATGACTACAAAGGTCAAGCAGTACGCCACCAGCTGTTGCACGAAGTAATCCACTAAATGAACCACCCTTTCCAAGAGCAGTGAGGATAAGGTCTTGTGGAATACGATCCATAAACCCAACAAAAAATATACCAAGAAGAATTCCCCACCACATTTTGTTAATAAGCGACACAATGCTTTCATTAAATGTCGCAAATTCAGGTGGTAATGCTGAAATATGAAGGAGACTTATCATATACGATACAACAATGATTGCAGTGGAAAGCAGAAGCAGCCAGTCTCGCTTTTTATGCTTTGGAGCGCAGCATAACTTTTCATCAGACTTTTCTGTGCCGTTATGATTGTGGTGATTATGATCCATTACTCAGAGACGGTAAACATGCCCATCATACCATTACTAAGGTGCTCTGCGATATGGCAGTGGAACATCCAGTCTCCAGGGTTCGTAATATCAAAGAGAATCTCTACTTCATGTCCAATTGGTACAAGGACAGTATCTTTCCACACTAAGTTTTTCTTTGGCACTCCATCCTCAGACAAAACAAGGAATCGCTGGCCATGGAAGTGAATGGGGTGCTGCATAGGATGTGCTGAGTTCTCATCGTTCATAATCCGTACTTTTACCTTATCACCCACCTTAAATTTCCAATTGAAATCCATATTAGCTTTGCCTGTTTCTTCATCAATGAGTTTCCACTGGAAGTCCTCACTTGCCATTGTGGTGTTCATCATTGGCATTGTGTCTTCCCATTCTATTCCTGTCTCATCATGGTGCATTCCAGCCATTCCCATATGCATCATGCCCATCGCACCATCGATATCAATAGACAGCCGAAGAGTTTTATCAACAGGCTTATCGAAATATGGGCGGAATGCATCGATATCGGAAATAACATCATCGTACATCCGTAGTGAATTAAATTCCTTTGAGAAAGAAGCTAGTTTTTGACCATTAGTGACGGTGAATGTTCCGAGTGAAAATTCTGCAAGAGGGCTTTTGTGAAGCAAATTGTATGTACCAGCTTTCGTAAACAGAGCTTCTACAATGTAGCGTTCTGCAGGAGCAATAGTGATGCTATCGACAAATTCATCTCGTTCGTACCGTCCCACATCAGAGCCAACACGCTTGAGCTTTACCCCAGGAATGCTTAATTGAAAGGTTCTCGTATTTGCCACGTTTGTAATATAGAAACGAACAACATCACCAGATATAAATTCCTTTGAGTACGATGTATTTCCATTGACAAGCATGACATTTCCAAAACGACCCATGAGGGCATAGTTTGGGTGATCTTTCCCGTATGGAGTATTTGTTCCATCTTTATTCAAAAAGAGGTCATCAAGGACAATAACTTCTTGTCTATCAACGGGATTGTATTCCTTGGGATCGTCAGGTGTGACAAAGAGGTTCCCGTATAGACCCATATCTTGCTGAATATCCTCACGAACATGTGGGTGATACCAGTACATCCCTTCATCAGGGAACGTCACTGTATATGTGTGGCTTTCGCCAGGAGCGGTAGCGTCCATTGTCACATCTGGGACACCATCATTTTCATTATCAAGACGAAGACCATGCCAGTGGATGGTTGTTTCATAGTCAATATGATTTTTGCTATCAATAGTAATGGTGGCACCTTGAGGTGCTTTAATCATAGGTCCTGGAATCTGCCCATTGTATCCATACATTGTAAATGATTTTCCATTGATAGTTTTTTGGACAATGGTTGGGTCAATACGAATATGGTCACCATCAGCTACGGTAAGCACTTCAGAAGGAAGAGCTTCGGGATAGCTGGCAGATTGACACCCTGCTAGGATCGCTGAAAAGCCAATAATGTAAATGGATTTTTTAATCATAACCACTTGTGCTAGTTTGCAGATTTTACCTGCATCTCTTGCATCATTTTCATATGAGCTTCTGGTGTCTGTGCACGAAGCTCTTCAACAGTGATATTCATCTGTGTCGCCATGTTAATTTCACTTTGAGTGGCATCTTCCGGATATTCAGAGGGTGCTTCTGTAGAACAAGCTGCTAAAAATAGCGTGAGGAGTAAGAGTTTTTTCATAGTTAATGTATTCTAATCCTACTTTAGATTATATGCAAAATCGGGTAGTACTAGCGACAAACTAGCTCTTTAGACCCTTGATTTCTATTGTAGCTTTCTGTATATATAGCGAGTTCTGGACTGAGTGTGACCTAGAATATTGACCTTTAAAACCTCTCATGGAGGATGCGATGAAAACGCTGAAAATCATTCTGTTGTCTGTCGTCTGGACAACACCGATGGCAATGCTGTGGGTGTTTGCAATGCTGCTGCCAACTGCAGCAGGTTGCACACCAGAGATGCCGACGTGGTTAATACCCGATTTCTCCACAGAGTAAGAGGTTACACATTCGTCTGGTTCACCTCGGTGAGCCAGACTTTTTTATGATATGATTTGAAGTATATGTTATTTCGCAAAAAAAATCGGAGGAATATGGATCTCACCATGATGCTTATTGCTGTGGTGCTCGCAAATATCAACCCAATTTTTGCAAAGACAATATTTCAGTATGGTTGGACTCCTGCACAGATGTACTTTGTTACACTGCTTGTTATTGGTATTATCATGCTGTTAAATCAGCTCATAGATATGGAACACGGAGGAAAGTGGGGTATGACAAAAGATGATATTTTAGGGACGTGTATAGCATCTATCACCGGTGGTGTTGTAGGCCCACTACTATTCTTTGAGGGGCTTACTATGGTGACTGCATCGACATCTATCATCCTGACAAGTTTACTTCCAATGTTTGTAGTCTTGTTTGCCATAATATTCCTTAAGGAGAAGTTATCAATGCAAATGCTTACAGGTGGATTGATATTGCTTGCTGCAATGGGCGTCCTTCTATGGGAGGACATAATGTCATTTTCTATTAGCACTGGTGTGCCACTCATTATGCTTTCATCTATTTGCTCTGCTTTTACAATCATTATTCATAAGAAATTTGTAAAACACCGTCATATAGATTCTGTCATCTTGGTACGTACAATTATTAGCCTTGTGTGTGTTGGTGTG